>NZ_CP066369.1:452500-769645 GCF_016406305.1 Shewanella putrefaciens | reverse complement strand
GATGGCGGCAGTTTTTTGTGCGTGCTTTTGCCTTAATTTTACCCATTCCAATACCAACAAGGGGATGGCGCTGAACATTAGCAATAGCAGGCATTCCTCTAACGATAAAAATGTGATTTTTAAAAATAAACCCAGAGTGGCATTCTGATGGGCCCATACTTGTAACCCAATGATTAAACATACCGCAACGACCAAAGAGAGATTTGTCCGTAGGGGGATCCGCCATAGCGCCTTAGTTTCGCTGCGGGCACCAAAGGCGCGCAGTAGTTCGGCAAACACTAAGGTTGTAAAGGCGTTGGTACGCGCAAGCTCTACACTCCCGGTTTGCAAGCTATAAAAATAAATGGCAAAAACGACTCCCGCGGTAAGTAGCCCAGTCAGAAACATAGTGCCCAAAAAATGATTCGCAGCAATGGGTTCATCACGGGTGCGCGGGCGTTGCTGCATCACATCGGGATCAATGGCATCTGTGGCTAGGCAGAGCGCGGGAAATCCGTCGGTAACGAGGTTAATCCAAAGTAAATGTATCGGTAAGAGCGGCACGGGTAAGCCGATAAAGACACACAGTGTCATCAATAGGAGCTCACTGGTATTCCCCGCCAACAAATATTGCAGGGTTTTACGGATATTGGCGAAAATTCCGCGCCCTTCCTCAACTGCCGCAACTATGGTGGCAAAATTATCGTCGATGATGATCATATCGGCTGCTTGCTTGGTCACTTCGGTACCGGAGCGCCCCATAGCAATACCGATATCGGCACCTTCAATGGCAGGCGCGTCGTTAACACCATCCCCCGTCATTGCCACTACAGCACCATTGGCTTTCCACGCATGGACTATGCGCAACTTGTGCGCGGCAGTCACCCGGGCATAAACGGCGATAGTTGACGCACGTTGTACTAATTCTGCTTCACTGATGTTATCTAATTCAGCCCCAGTCACCACAGTGTCCGTCTCTTTGGCAATGCCAAGATCCCGGGCGATAGCCAGCGCCGTTTGCGGGTGATCGCCAGTGACCATAACGGCTCGGATCCCCGCGGCAACACACTTAGCCACTGCGGCTTTAGCCTCTGCGCGAGGGGGATCGACCATGCCACTCAAACCGACAAAGACCAAATTCTGTTCTATAGCCGCAGGGCTGAGATCTGTGGGTAAGGTTTGCCCAAGGTCGAGATAGGCAGAGCCCAGCACCCTTAGTGCCTGCTGTCCCAAGAGGGTATTTTGTTGATGGATCCGTGCCCGGTCGGCCTCTGTGAGTGGCTGCTCGCCATTGGCGGTATAAACCCGATTGCAGATCTGCAGCAACATATCCGGCGCACCATTGATCATCGCACGCAGAGTGCCATCTTCGAGCCTACGAATAACGCAGCTTCGCTTACGATCTGAATCAAAGGGAATTTCATACTCTATAGGGAATCGCTGCGCAAAATGTGTTAATTCACTGCCCGCTTGTCCGCGAAAGACTTTGTGTGCCACCGCCAGTAATGCGCCTTCGGTGGGATTACCGATCACTCGCCATTGGCCATTATCCTCCACCAAATGCGCGTTATTACAGCCGATTAAAAGCATTGCAAGTTCTTGTAAACCAGTAAAATCTGGCCTATTCACAGTCTGATTGTTAAATAAAATATCCCCATGGGGAGCATAACCTTCACCTGTGACAGTAAAAGCTTGTTCGCCAACATATAAAGCACGCACCGTCATTTCGCCCACAGTTAATGTGCCGGTTTTATCGGTACAGATAACCGAAGTGGAACCTAAGGTTTCTACCGCTGGCAATTTACGGATCAGTGCATTGCGCCGGGACATGCGCATCACTCCCATCGCCAACGCAACCGTCACTATAGCGGGCAACCCTTCGGGAACGGCGGCAACGGCAAGGCTGACGGCAGACATCACCAGCTCGAGTGGCGCACTACCACGCCACCAACCCAACATAAACAACAGCATCACTATCGCCAGCGAAAACCACACCAATATGCGCCCAAAGGCATTCAGTTTTTGTTGTAAAGGCGTGCTTTCACTGTGGCTGGCGTCGGTGATCAGACGCGCAATCTTCCCAAGCTCAGTGTTCATGGCCGTGGCAACCACCAGCGCTGTGGCAGTGCCTGCGGCGGCGCAGGTCCCCGCAAACACCATATTATCACGGTCACAGAGCGGAGTATTGGCGGATAACAGTTTATGGGCTTGTTTATCAACAGGTTCTGATTCGCCGGTTAAGGCGGCTTCAGTCATTTTGAGGGAGGCTGACTGCAATAAGCGCGCATCGGCGGCAACCAGATCGCCGGTCTCCAACACAAGGATATCACCGACCACTATATTGGCTGCTGGTACAATAATCACCCGATTATCGCGCTTTACTTTCGCCTGTGGTGCGGTCATGTTTTTAAGTGCCGCAATGGCTTTTTCGGCTTTAAATTCCTGATAAAACCCGATAATCCCATTGAGCATCACAATAGCGACTATGACCACAAAATCGATCGTGTCTCCCAAGACTGCCGAAATTCCCGCGGCGCCCAGTAACACCCAAATAATGACACTTTTAAACTGTGCGGCAGCAAGCTTAACGACATTAGTGCCAGCCGCTTCCTGTAAGCTATTCGCCCCCTCTAAACTTAAATACTCAGTCGCCTGCGCCGTCGAAAGCCCCTGTTCACCCGTATTCAATTGTAAAAATAGATTAGCTGGCATCTGTTGCCAGGGAGCGGTGACAGTGCGCGGCACATTTGCCTCCTGGGATGCGGACGCGCGCTTAGATTGGGCAGCAGATTGAGAAGTGGATTTGGGAGGTTTATTCACCGCATTTTTCAAGTTCATGGCCTAGAACCTGTGTCGTTTTTAGCGCTTAGGGGAGGAACCGCGGTCAAGTTGCGCTCATATCACTCACGATAAACACACGAACTGACCTATATCATCAAAAGTATCAGCCATCACCATGCTGAGCCTGTCGTGATACACAAGCAATTCTAGTTCAGTAACCCCATGATTCCCATTTTTAGAGGGGTAAAAACCACAATATTAACTTTAAAATTATGAACTAAATTAATTTCTTAATTCATGCTCGCGACAATCACTTGTGTTGCATCAAAGCAGGTGAAACAGGGCTCGCCAACCACTAGCGCTTGAGTTTGAAAGTTAAAATAGACACTCAAGCTAAAATGGCGTAACAGTTAACCTCAAACTATGCTTTGGTTAATTAGTTTTATGCTCATTAAGTTCAGCTAGTGCGTGGGTTGATAAAGAATCAACCATGTTATTAATCAATAATGATGAAGATGGCAACATCACTGTATCCAAGTTATGTTCTTCATCGTAAATCACAGGATAAATATTTAAGTCATTAAGCAATTTATTTTGATAATCACTCGAAATAAAATAATTAATAACAATCTCAGACGCTTCAAGCTTTCTCCCTTTAATTGAACCCGAAATCGCTAAGGTATCCAACCAAGCCATATCGCCCTCAATAAAATTAATCTTTTCCCATTGTATGCCAGCTTTTCTAGATATCCCTATCTCGGGCCCCCAGCTACTAACAATTGCGATTTTTTGTTGTCGTAAATTAGGTGACTCATACCAAAACTCACCCGCTTGGCGGTAAAGGCTTTGAAGCTTATTGGATATAACACTATCTTTATTCATTAATTTTATAAATTCTGACCTTTCACCATTCTTTATCATGTCTTCTAAAATTGATGGTGGATATTTCAAAGATTTTAAAACTACCGCTAAGTTGTAAATAGGTTGGGAAATGCAAAGACTAAACAAGCCTCGATAGCTCTCAGTAAAAAGATCTGAAACTGAGGTGGGTGAAATCAAATCCGGATAATGAGTTCTGTTTAAGTAAAAACCATAGATCCCAAGACCAAAAGGGACATAGTACCTTTGTTCATTTAGTATGCCATCGGGAGCCTCAACAAAACGTTTAACTAAATTTTGGTAATGCGTCAGTCTCGGAGAATCAATATTGTTCGGCTGTAGCAGCTTGAAGAAATTCAACCCATGACCGTTAAAAAAAGACAGAGTTATAAAGCCAATATCGACTTCACGCAAACGGAACAGGTAATAAACTTGCTCAGCGTTTTCTGCATTCTGCGGATAAAGTTCAACCTGATAGTTATATCCCTGATTTTTCAACAGAGTATTGATGTTCTCCACATCTACTTGAGAAACATACCCCTCCCATGCTAACAAGTTAATCTTGCTAGGTATCTCATCTATCAACAAGTTAGGCTTGCTAGGCTCTTCATCCGCCCACACAGAAAAACTAATTAAACACAGGATTAATCTCAAAATCATTAATCATTTCCTTTTATTAATTTTCTTATGGTTTTAAGCTAAGAGTGAAACTTAAGCCGCTAAAAACCTCATTAACGGCTTAATTATTTTGGCTCATATTTCGAAATTAACTTCAAACATAGAGCCTTTACTTAGATTAAACAGCATCACGCCTTGGCCTTGATGAATTATTCAAACTGCTTCACTAATTTCGACATCCGCTCTGCCTGCCCGTGGAGATGATTTATCTCCTCGAAACATTTAAGCGCACTGTCATTAATATTTTCGGCAGTGTCGGCAATCACATGGGCGGATTCGTTAATATGGTCGACCACACTGGCTTGCTCCTCCGTTGCGGCGGCCACTTGATGATTGCCCCGATTAATATCGTCAAACTTGTCTTTCACTAATTTTAATGACTCTGTGGCGGTTATCGCATCATGGGCCAAAGCGGTGCTTTGCTTGGCCGCTTCTGCGATATTTTGCCGTGTAAAGCCAACCGCGTGCTGCAACTGCTCAATTTGCCCACGGATTTCTAATGTCGAGGATTGAGTGCGGCTCGCCAAGGTTCTCACTTCGTCCGCCACAACGGCAAAACCGCGGCCCATTTCGCCAGCTCTAGCAGCTTCTATTGCTGCATTTAATGCCAACAGATTGGTTTGCTCAGAAATGCTGCTAATCACCTCGACCACTGAATTAATGGTTTCGGCCTGGGCGGCTAAGTCCTGCACTTTCGTTTGGGTATGATTCATCGAGGTAGATAATGACTCCATAGTGCCCGCCAGATTGATCATCACCTCACTGGTGGAGTACACATCTTTCAAGGCGGATTCGGTATCTGTGGCGATGCGATGGGCAACCGATGAAACCTCGGCAATCGTTTGCCCCATTTCATTGATCGCTGTGGCGACCTGCTCGGTTTGGGCGCGTTGGGAACTGGCGTGCTCGACCGTTTGCTGGGAGAAACTACTCAGTAAACCAACACTTTGATTAATGGCCTGCTCACCGTGTTTAATCTCCTGCACTAAGGTGCCAATTTTCCCCATAATGGCATTAAATCCCTTGGCTAATTGGCCCACTTCATTGTCATAACTGTCATCTAGGCGGCGATTTAAATTCCCGCCATCCTTGGACATAGCGAGTAAACTCTCGCTTACCGCCAAAATATTTTTACTGACATTGCCCGCCAGCAAGAAGGATAAACCGATAAATAACAAGGCAATAACTATACTAATCCCCACAGATAGGCTAATCACATCATTAATTTGGCTACTGATCTCCGCTTTAGGCATCACGCCGACTAAGGTCCAATTCATTGCCGTTAGGGTCGCTATGCCCAGATAAATCGCTTCCCCCTGAAACTCAGTCGATGCAATTTTCCCACCCTGGCGGGTATCCAGCATTGCCTGTATGGGCCGATAATCGGCCATAGTTGCCATGTTTTGGTCGAGTAAGGACTTGTTCTTATGGGCGGCAAACTTACCTTCGGCATCGAGCATAAACATATAGCCCGATTGCCCCATATTCGCCTGATTCACTATGTCAGATATCTTAGTGGCATCGACTCCAATACCTGCGACCGCCATAATATTGCCGCTGGAGTCCCGAACCGAGACATTAATAAAGACAGTTAATTTACCTAGGCTGTCATCGGTATCGAGTGAAGGTTCACGGTCGGGATTACGACTCAAATAATCGTAAAACCAACGGTCACGATCATTCTGGCGCGAAAGGGTTTTGAGCACCCCCTCGTTGGTGTAGTAGATACCCGTAGGGACCGAAATCCAAAATGCGGCTATCACGCCCTCTTGATTCATAAAGCTTTTTAAATAATTGATAATATCGCCACGGGTCGCCTCACTTTCACCACTACTTTGCCATTGGCGCATAAAAGTGTTGCGGGCCAAGTCCTCCGACATAGTCAAATACTGAGTGAGCTCCGTATTAATTTCCGCTGTCGCCTTACCGAGCTGGGCGGGTAATAAGCTGGTTTCGGTCGAGTGATAAAACATGTTGGAAAATTGGCTAATATAAATCAGCGTTGAAAACAACATAGACAAGAAGAGTGCGCCAGCCATACCGACTGCGACCACGGCCTTTATTGTTAACTTATTAAAATTAAACATGTTCACTCCAATTAGATTTTAGTTTGTTATGAGTACATCAGAGTTTTTAAAAAAGTGATTTTAAAAATGGTTTAAAAGCGTTATTTCAGCATCTTTGATATTAATAAATTAAAACTTGAAATATCGTTAAGCACTTATTCCACAAGTGTTCATCTTAGCTATAAAGCGGCTCAATTCTGGCCTAATGCTATTTGATGTTGCCGCCAAAACGCCTCTGTGATCGCACTATCCTCAGCCGATGCCCGCATCAAGCTAATCCCCTGATTGAGACTCTCAGTAAGCTTAGGATCCAAACAGGCAATTCGCAGATCATAAAGGGGAAAAATCGGGAAAATGGTAAATTGAGGTGACTCCTGCAAGGATTTTTTGGCAATTTCATTCCAATACCAAGAGAGTATCCCTTCTTCAATCACAATAGCGTCGACCCTACCACGCAGTAACATATTGACTTGATTAAGCTGATTAGGCACTTCCACATAGCGGGGATTGTCTTGGGCAAAATGTAAAAAATCGGCCCCTAAAAATTGCTTTGCATCTTGAAACCCCGCCACGCTTAGGCCATTAAGATCGGCCACGCTATCAATATTAAGGCCTGAATCGGCACGAACGGCGACCACATTGTGAAAACTGTGGTACGGCTGGCTGTAATGCATTCCATTTAAGCCGCTCTGGGCATTGATAAAACAATCGACTTCAGCCTGTGATAATAGCCGCAGCGAGCGAAAGTTCGGGGCAAGCACTAATCGATCTAACCTAAGCCCAGCACGATGCAGAATATTTTGCACCAATTCATATTGGAGCCCATGGCGTTCATCGAGGAAATAGGGCGCAATAGTGTCACTGACCGACATGCTTACACTCGGTGGTTTATCCGCAGCAAAGGCCAAATTACTCAGTAGCACTAGCGAAATATAACGCCATGAACTAGGAATAGCCAAAGAGATACCATTCATTTAACTCATCCTTTTATTATCTTTATTAATAAGTTACATGATGAAAACTTGATTTCCCCAAATGCCCCCAACAAGCAATACCACTGAGGTTAAGCTCTCCCTTAGACGTTATCTGGCAAGCAAATGGTCACCTTTGCGCCGCCCAGCGCAGACTGACCTAAATACATTTGCCCTTGGTGTTTCGCCACCACCCGCCTCACTATCGATAGGCCCAATTTATGATGTTTAAGCACTAATTGCGCTTGTATCTCTTCGGCTCCCCAGCCCGGGCCATCGTCCTCAACGTCGATACTCACGCCCTTACCATGGCAATAACAACTGATGCTAACCGTCGATGTGGCGTAGCGTAGTGCATTGGCTAAGAGATTATTCACCAAACGCTTCATTAAATTAGGGTAACAGCTAAACTCAATCACCTCGGAAGTATCCAGCCTAATCTCAATATCATTATCACTTGGCACTAGGGCAATTTGGTCACGAATAAACTGGCCTAATTCTAAGGTGGATTTCTCGTTGCCAACTTCGCAATACTCATTCTCGGCCAAGGATAAATAGTCATAAATATTATCTTCGATATCGCTGATATTATTATTAAGCTGTTCGCGGCTAGCCACTATATTGTCTGCCGTCATCAGATGACTTAAAAACTTAATCCGTGCCAGCGGTGTTTTAATATCGTGACAGACAGTTTCAGCTACCTCGGCCTGAAATTGATTTAACTGCTCGATATTAGCTGTCATATTTCGCAGCGACTGCGCCAATGGCGCCAAATAGGATTTAGGGCTTAAAGAGAATGCGGGAAACTTACCAAATTTAATTTCAGAGATCGCCGAGCGGCGGAGAATTTCAATATCACGGAACAAATTACGGCTCAGTAAAAATATCAATAAAAATAACAATAAATAAAATACATAGGCGAGATCTAACCCCTGTCCGAACCTATCCGGTGGCTGCAATTTATTGATGCAGAGGATCTTGCCACCATAGGCGCTACGACAGAGCATCAATCTTTGCTGACTGTCGTGCATCGCAAAAACCTCAGCGCTGAAGTTCCCAATACTGTTAGTGCTGACACTGTTCTGGTCGGCCCCCTCTTGATTATCCCCTATGTATCCCCCCCAATAACCCGCTGGATATTCAACAAAAAGCGCATCACTACAATCATTCTGGGCACTGATACGGCACTCTAAGGGTTGGCTACTCGATTGCAATTGCTCGACCGTCTGCAGCACAAACTCCGCATCGATCACAGGAGCATCTTCCTTACCGTACCAACGATACACTTGCCCCAGACTCAGGGCCAAGAGCAACACTGTGACTATTAAACCGCCGTTAAAACGCAGCAGCGGACTCATTGTTTATCCAACTCGCCGTAGGAAAGGTAATAACCATCACCCCATGAGGTCAGCACATTCCATTTGCTGTCGAGGGATTGCAGTTTTTTCCGCAGCCGTGAGGCGCGGCCATCCATAGTGCGTGCAATGCCGTCATAGCTGCGCCCTAAATGGCGCTGAAATAACCATTCACGACTGACCACTGAACCAAATTGCTCAAGCAATGCCTCGAGCAATTGAAATTCAGCCGTAGTGAGGTCTAACTTTTGCCCGGCAATTTCCGCCTGCCTAGTTTCACTGTCTAGCGATAAATTAAAGCGCTCTAACTTAGTGGGTACGGGGGCTTGCGGGGCTGTTTTAGCTAAAAAGACTTTGATTTTAGCCAGTAACAATCTGGGATCGACTGGCTTGAGTAAATAGTCCTGTGCGCCTAATGATAGGCCATAGAGTTGGTGCTGAATCGCCGTTTTCGCCGTCATAAATATAATCGGGCACTGGGTTTGCGCACGGATATCGCTCACAAGATCGAAGCCACTTCGCCCCGGCAGCATTACATCGCAGAGCATTAAATCCACCTGTTTTTGCTTCAAAACAAATTCAGCACGATTGGCATTAGCACAACAAGTCACTAAGTAACCTTCGTTTTCTAAACATAGTTTGATAAGACGGGTAAGCTCCATGTCATCTTCGAGCAATAAAATATGGGCTGACATTAGAATAAACTCCAACTGAGGCGACGTTGTTGCAGTGGCGGAGACTCTTTGCGCATTAACTCTATCTTTTGCCGCGCTAGAATGTGGGTGCTACCAGCATCGAGCAGCAAGAACTCCATCCCTTCTTCCATCTGCACCTTGAGGCTAAACAACTCCATCTCCTGGGCACAGAGTAAATGCGCATCGGGGGCGTTTGCGCTAACAAGGCAGGCGGGGCTATCGAAATGCCAACGTATGGTGAGCGTCATCTCGCACACTTCATCGGCGGGTGCGATACAGACCTTAGGTAAAATCTCAAACATCACGGGCTCAGCATTAACAGCACTGCTAAGCCACCATAGATTTAAGATAACCGCCCATTTCACCATGTTTTCATCACCCCGATAAACCAGATATCTTGAGTGTTAGTATCAAAGAGATAGCTTTTCTTAAACTCATCGGCTAACCATTCGCGGCGCCAACTGCCAATAACCCTAAGATCGACCGCAATCGACCAACTCAACTCCAATTTAAGAGACGGTAACCACTGTGCACCGGGGGAATTTAAGGCAATTTTGCGGGTATCGGCCTTTCCCAAACCAAAATAATAATTACTGTAATCGCTGTCGAGCCAGCGCGCACCTAGGGTCGTCGCTATCTCCAACTTGGACACTTGGGTTAAATAACGCAGCTCATTGTTCCATTCGCTGCCATAGTGAACATTGCTGATATCACCGTGGAGGGCGCTCTTCAATTGCCACTCCCCCAAACGCCAAAAGATAGAACTGCCACCAAGGTAACTTAGATGACGTTCAGTAGGGTGCAGTAAATCCCGCAGGGATCCACCCGTGGGTGCAACAATTAAGATATTACTCGCCGCAATACCCGATAACAGCGAGTCTTGCATTTCATCTTGACGAAATAACAGGCCATCGAAACTTTGTTTAGTGGTGATATCCCAGGAGAATGACGGTGTCTCAATCAAATTAAAACCGAGATCTAGGTCTTCAATATAAAAGCGATCATGGTAATAGGACCAACGGGGTAATAAATAGATAGGTAAATCGTTGCCGCCAAAGAGTGGCGAGCTGTAACGCCCAAGCCCTATGCCCACAGACATATTGCCAGCGGTGGCGCTCGGCGTATCGGCAGTCGCTATTGTTGGCGTGCTTAGCAAAGGAAAACTCAACATCAAGGCGGACAATAGTCGTCGCCAATAAGTCATGCTTAGTTCACGCATTAGAGTACCTTATAAAAAAACCCCTCGCACTTTACCAACTGGTTACATTTTTTACTATACAACAACCTTAGCCGTTACACTTTTGTACAAACAGTCCTATCTCCCTCTTTTATATGGATTGAGTATAGCCCTAGCCATGCTCATTGATGGTCAAAATTGCAGCAGTCAATTCTAATTGGCCCAGACTCACATCGAAATTCTGTGCCCTTTTAATCAGTCCATACCACACGCCAATTTCAAGGTCGTTTCAGTTCAAACCCTATCACTAAAATCGGCCCCAACGACCCAATCGCCAAGCACTGAAACGGCCCTTGGTACAATTTCGTACAGTTATCGATATGTTTCAAATGTTAGGATTTGGTTACGAGCATCTATATGTGCCCGCAAGAAAATGGAGCAAATGACTGTAATATAAAAAGTTACAGACTTAAGTGAGCCTAATGTTGTTGCTTATCAGAGTCGAGGTCAAACAGGTCAGTCTCCACAGAACGTCATACTTATAACAAAAAATATGGAGTTTTAAATGACATCCCAATACAGATTGAAGGGGACGGCGCTAGCGGTCTTCGGGGCCTTGTACCTCGGAGTCTCCTGCCATGCCGCCGCCGAAATCGGCATGAAGAAGGCAGACAAGGGCGATTTTTACCAGCCTACTTTCACCAGTGAAGAAGTCGAAGCCTTTAACAGTCAACGTAAGGCCGATGCTAAGGGTGACTTACTCATCGCCCCGGGTAAAGCTAACCACGTACTGAATAAGCGCCAGCACCAAGTGTTCAAATTTGATGATTCCATCAAGGGTGAGCATACCTTTATCGTCCAATTTGATGACAAACCCGTTGCCACCTACAGCGGTGATCTAGCAGGTTTTGCCGCGACCAATCAACTGGTTGGCAAAGCTGCTAAGGACATGGGACCTCAAGCTAGCCTAGCCCCGGCAGCGAAGAGTTACCAATCTATGCTGGCCAATAAGCAACAAAGTATGATGGCACAGGCTAGAAGCCAAGGCGCTAACTTCGAACTATTAAGCCAATACACCCTAGCCAACAACGCCGTCGCGCTGAAGATGACCCAAAGTGATGCCGCCATCATGGCGACCCTGCCAGGCATCAGCAAGATCACTCCTAGCCGCGTATTCCAACTCAAGACCGACCGTGGTCCAGAGTTTATCAACGCCGATAGTGCTTGGGCGGGCAATACCGACTCAGGTTTAAAGGCTCAGGGTGAAGGCATTGTCGTGGGTATTATCGACACGGGTATCAACACAGATCACCCCGCTTTCGCCTCGGATGATGAATTTGCTGCCAGCCACCAAAAAATGGGTGGCGCCTTCCTCGGTGACTGTCAAGAAGATGCCAGCCTATGTAACGATAAGCTGATTGGTGTCTATTCCTACGACGCGATCACTCATGTTTATAACGCCACTGAATTCCAAAAAAATTACTGGGAAACTAAACAGATACGCCCACGTAATGGTGAGGATTATCACGGTCATGGTTCCCATACCGCCAGTACGGCCGCGGGTAACCGCATCAGCAATACCCCGCTGCAATCCTCCAATGGCCAGAAGGTCAGCGATGGTGTGAACTTGCCGTTCAATTTTGACCATACCTCGGGTGTTGCACCTCGCGCGCACGTGGTTTCTTACCAAGTGTGTTGGCCAGGTAATGGCGGCGACCCCTATGCGGGTTGTCCGGAAGAAGCGATTCTCTCGGCCTTTGAAGATGCCATCAAAGACGGCGTCGATGTCATTAACTTCTCCATTGGTGGATCCGAGAGTTTCTCTTGGGAAGACCCCATGGAGCTGGCATTCCTTGCCGCCCGTGAGGCGGGTATTTCAGTTGCCACCGCAGCCGGTAACTCGGGCCCCTACTTTTACAGTGCCGACCATACCTCTCCTTGGGTGACGACTGTTGGCGCTTCTACCCATGACCGTACCTTAGATGCGGGCAAAACCAGTATTTCAGGATTCCAGTCTAGTGGTCCAAGTTACAGCATTCCGAAGAATCCTATCGTAGGTAAAGGCTTTACCGATGAGCTGTCTGGTCAGTTTGTGTTGGCTGAAAAGTATCCAGACCCTAACCCTAGCGATGCTTTCGCAGCGAAAACCTGTAACGTGCCTTTCCCTGCGGGAACCTTCACCGCCGACCAAATCGTTGTCTGTGAGCGCGGTGATATTGCCCGTGTCGACAAGGCCATCAACGTCCAAGCTGGCGGCGCCGGTGGTCTAGTGCTACTGAACGTCAATTACAACGATGCGGTTGTTGCCGACAAATTTGTTATCCCCGGTATCAACATCAGCTCCAGTGTTGGCTATAGCCTGAAAAACTGGATCAACCAGAGTAATGGCACCGCCCGCGGCACTATCACTGAACACGTCAATGATTATATTGTCGATGAGGCAAATGGTAATTTACTGGCGCAATTCAGCTCTATGGGGCCTAGCCGCTTTATCGATAACCTAGTGCCGGACGTGACTGCGCCAGGGGTTAACGTTTATGCAGCCAACGCCGATGATCAGCCCTTCACCAATTATCCAGCCGCTAGCGACTGGACTATGATGAGCGGTACATCCATGGCCTCGCCCCATGTGGCAGGTGCTATGGCACTGCTGACCCAGTTGCACCCAGATTGGACCCCAGCGGAAATCCAATCGGCACTGATGATGACCGCCAACGAAGTGAAGTTCCAACCTTCACCAGGTCAGGCTCCAATACCTGTGCCCTATAACTTTATGGCTGGCTCCGGTGCCATCGATGTGGCCAAGGCCGATATGACTGGCCTAATCATGGATGAAACCATAGAGGGCTATCATGCCGCCAACCCCAATAACGGTGGCATAGTCAACTGGCTCAACCTGCCATCCATGGTCAACATGAGCTGTGAAGGCGAATGTACCTGGATGCGTACAGTTAAAGCGACTAAAGATGGTACTTGGACTGTAAGCACTGAAGTGAAAGAAGACGGTGCGACTCTAGTAGCCTCACCGAGTCAGTTTAGCCTCAAGGCGGGTGAAACCCAGACCATTATGGTCAAGATGAACCTACCTAGCGTTAGCCGTAACTTAATTGAACCGGATGATGCCGACAGCCCATGGGAAGGCAACACTAACTACTCGCTCTTTAATGGCCAGTTAAAACTAACCGAAACCTCGGGTAAGTCTCCCGAACTGCATATGCCAATTGTGGCGGTATCTGACTACGATCAATTACCCTACTCTAAGGACATCTTGTTCAACCGAGCTCAAGGTAGTGAAACCTTTGTGGTCAACACCGACAATTACAGCCAGTTCACGCCACGCTACTACGGCTTAGTTAAGCCTGAGTTGCAAGACTTCGAACTGCCGCTGGTCAGTGCTTTCCTCAGCGTTGATAACATCAAAAATGGCTGGGGGATGACCAAAGTGGTTGTGCCTGAGGGCACTAAGCGACTCATGGTTGAAGTGCAATCCACCGAGCTGATTGGCCATGATGACAACCAGAACCCACGTTATATCAAGCAGAATCCAGTATTGACCTTAGGTCTGGATGCCAACGGTAACGATGGTTTCATCCCATCCCAGGAAGAGCTCGATGCTGACCCCTATTCACTTGGCAATGAGTATCGCCGTGAATTAGTGTGTCAGTCTTCATCGACCTCGGTGAGTAACTACTGTGATCTGATAGATCCGACGCCTGGCACTTACTGGGTTGCCCTGGCTAACGTGGGTACCAGCGATAAGAAGTACAAGTCCACCCTAGGTGTTGCCCTGTTGTCTAACGACAGCGCAGCGAATAACTTTAGCGTTACAGGTCCTGCCGAGCATGATGGTAACGGTAACTATGAACTGAGCCTGAACTGGGATATGCCTGATGCTAAAGAAGGCGAAGTCTTCTACGGTGGTTTCGACCTAGGCAATATGCCTGGCGCCGAAGGCACACTAGGCTTCACCTCACTCAAGCTAGTGCGCGGTCCAGACAACCTGAGCTTCAACGTCAGCCAAGACAAAGGCCGCAATATGGATATCGTGGATATCGGTATCACAATACTGCCTAACCTTGAGTCCAATGACCGCAACTTCAGTTTCAAGCTGACCCTGCCAGAAGGCATGCGCCTAGCGCCTGAGACCCTGAAGACAATCAATGACAAGAGCCTAGTAGGTTTGGAAATTGATCAAAATGGCCTATCGCTCTCAGGTAAGCAGCTCAGTACCCGCAATGTTCCCCGTGAATATGTGGTGACTAACAGCCTGACCTCGGCCCAATGTCGCACACCGCTTATCGATGAGTTATCCGATGGTGGCTATATCGACTTAAAGCAGTTTGGTATGCAGCCAGAGCAAGCTTGGCACGTTGGTACCGATAAGGACTACAACGACTTGCCTATGGACTGGTTATTCTGGGGTATGGAGCAAGAGCAATTTAAACTCTATAACCAAGACAACGGTGGTTTTATTCGCATGCATGCTGTGGGTGCGATGCAGTTCAACACCAACTACTGGATGATGAAGTATACCCGTGGCCCAGGCTTCTTGTATGAGTCGGTCAACCCCTTCTGGCGTGGCACCTTCGAGGCCAAGAACCGTCGTCATTGGGAAGATCCATGGGGTCTAACCATTGCGGCCCAGTACAACAGTGACCGTCCAGATCTTGGCGATCTACTGTTTATGGAGTTCGACAACGTTACCGACACCCAAACAGGTGATGAGTACGACTACGAAGTCATTATGCGTCCAAATATCGATTTTAGAGACAACCGTTTCGAAATGATGTTTGCCTATGACAACCTAGGCGGCAACCTTGCCAAGGGCACCATCTTCGTTGAAGGTTTTGACAGCGTATACTCAGCGAATGCAGGTCCAAAAGATGGCTTCCTCTACTCTATGGTAGGTTTCGATAACCTAGATGAAGTGCTGGAAGACAATATGGTGATCTGTTTTGACTACCAAGGTCCAGAGCAGAGCGGTATCGATCTGACAGTTAAGGCGGTTATCCAGCCAAACGCCGTTGGTCAGAACCTCGATGTGCAACTCACTCACGTTGTAGAAGGTGAACAGGAAACCACTAGCCACCACTACATTCAAGTCAACAGCGACATTAAGGTAGCAGAAATGCCTAACCTGACTGTGGCCGAAGATGGTGAATTGAGCGGTATCGAAGTCTTCTACGTCGATGCTAACAAGGTAGGTAACACTGTACTAGTGACAGGTGAGCATATTCAGGCCACGGTTGAAGGCAGTCGCTTCAGCCTAAAACCCGATGCTGACTTCTTCGGTGAAACCTTAGTGACAGTGACAGTGCAGGACAACGAGCATGCCAGTGATCAGACTAGCACTAGCTTTGTGCTGACAGTCACCCCTGAGCAAGATGCACCTCAAGCTGCGGTTGCCCAGGCACAAATCAGCATCACTGAAGGCACTAGCATCACCTTAGATGCGACAACCTCTGTCGATGTTGACGCCGAGAACCTGAGCTTCGAATGGGAAGGTCCTGGTAGCATCAGCAATGCAAACAGCGCTATCGCTACTGTGACAGGCCTCAGTGTCGGCGATCACCAGTTCACTGTAACTGTGTCCGATGGTTCGGATGAAACCAGTGCAACTGTGATGGTCAAAGTTGGTGCAGCTCCAACACAGACAACCCCTGATGAGCCTAAATCAGACAGTTCAGGCGGTAGCTTAGGTTGGTTAGGTCTGATGCTACTCGCCCTAGGTGGTCTGCGTCGTAAGCACTAATCCTTAAGTTTTAATAAGTAAAAGGCCTTGATTTCAAGGCCTTTTTTATTATCTGCTGTATTTATTGGTTTGTATCAAAAGAGCTCCCCTGCACTATCTCACTATCTCACTATCTCACTATCTCACTATCTCACTATCTCACTGTCTCACTATCTCACTGTCTCACTACTTCACTATCTCACTGCCTCACTGCCTCACTGCCTCACTGCCTCACTATTTCACTCTCACTACTTCACTATCTCACTGCCTCTCTATCTAACGGGCACACTGCTTGTCTATCTAAGAGTCTCACTCACTGTTCAGGGTACAAAATCCTAGTTAGCGGGATTGTAAATCATCGATACCTTAACCCCAGTTTAAGGGAATGACACTGGTTCCCCGTCTATGCGGAAATGGCAAGATAACACCGCCATCAAATGGAAAGTTGCAGGCCTTGGTAAGCCTTGGCTTTCTCTCATCAATTGCACCTAATGATGCGTAAACCTAGCTAGTACAATGATAAATATAGTTTTATTGATATGCATACTCTAGTGCATAGGAGGTGTTTTGAAATAACTTGGCTTGGATTAGCTTGGTTGAAATAGCATAATGGGAAGCTTAGATTTAGCCCGCCAGAACTTTGCTTGGCGGGCGCAACATTGGCTAGAGGGCTAGCGTGTTATCTTCGGGTAAATGCGCTGGACTGACAGGTTTAGAAAATAAATAGCCTTGGAAGTACGGGCAATGCTGTTGCTTCAAAAACATGAATTGGGCTTCGGTTTCAACACCTTCGGCGACCACATCGAGCGCCAGACTGCTCGCTAATGAAAGAATCGTCTTAACGACGCTGGCATCTTCAGGGCTCTGAAGCATACGGTCGACAAACGAACGGTCAATCTTAAGGGTGTTGATCGGCAGCTTAGTCAGATAGTTTAACGAGGAGTAGCCAGTACCAAAGTCATCTAGGGAGAATCGAATTCCCAGCGCTTTAAGCTCCGCCATCGCTAGGGTGGTATTTTTAATGTCGTCCTGCAACATGCTCTCAGTTATCTCCAGCTGTAAGCTTGCTGGTGGGATAGCATATTGATTTACGGTGGCAACGACAGAGGCAACAAAATTTTCCCGCTGCAACTGTTTAGCACTGACGTTAACGGCGACCACCCAATGTTTGCGTGTCGGATGTGAACGCCAATCATGGATTTGTTTACATGCCGTACTCAGTACCCATTGGCCTATATCCAAGATCAGCGTGCTTTCCTCCGCCAGAGGAATAAATACCTCGGGGGAAATAGAACCTAAACTAGGGCTATGCCAACGGACTAAGGCTTCGACACCTTTAATCCTATTATTAGCGTTAACGACCGGCTGATAATGTAGTGAGAGCTCATCCCGTTCAATGGCGGTTTTTAATTCCCTGAGTGTTTCGTTACGACGATCCATTGCCCTCTGCAGCACAGGATCGAAAAACGTCACACAGTTACGCCCATTAGCCTTAGATTGATACAGCGCGATATCGGCTTGCTTGAGTATCTCGGAGGGATCTTCAACATCGTTGCTAAAAATACTGACCCCTATGCTGGCGGAGGTTCTGACCAATTTGCCACTGAGTTGATATGGCTCGGCGAGGAAGGTACAAATATTTTGGGCCATTTGCAGTAGATATCCCAGCGTTTGCGCCTGGCTCTCCCCTAACTCTGTCAGCAAGAGCACAAACTCATCCCCACCGAGTCTGGCACAATTAACCGCCGAGTTAGTAAACTGCTGAATGCGATGTGCCACTTGTTTCAGCAAATCATCGCCAATCCCATGGCCGAATGAATCATTGATATCTTTAAAGTTATCAAGGTCCAATAGCATGAGCGCATGAAAATTCACCCCGGCTTTAGCGCTGCACAACTCGCCGATTTTCTCTTGAAGAAAGCGGCGGTTTGGTAACCCAGTTAAATCATCGAACAGGGCGAGCCGTTTCGCCTCTTGTTCTGCTAATTTTTGCTCAGTGATATCCGCTCGGATGGCAATATATTGCAGGATTTTACCTTGCTCGCCGACAAAGGGCACAATAGTCGTGCTAACCCAATACAGGGATCCCTCTTTGGCACGATTGCACACCTCACCATGCCAAAATTGACCCCGGCTAATGGTGTGCCACATTTCCTTAAAAAAGACAGGGGCATGATAGCCTGAGTTGATAATCTTATGGGTCTTACCTATTAACTCCTGACGCGAGTAACCGGATATCCGGCAGAACTTCTCATTGACTGAGGTGATAACCCCTTTGGCGTCGGTAAAGGCAACGATCGCGTGTTCGTCCAGGGCGGTTCTAAGTTCCTCCATTTCCTTCATCGCCAGTCGTTTTTCATTTTCGGCGACTACTTTGGTCGTGATATCGCTCACCAAACACAGCACTGAATCTATGTTGCCATCGACTTGACGCTCAGGAACGGCCTTTACCATACAATAGGCCGTCGTACCGTCGGGCTTTATTACTCTGCGCTCAAACTCGATCGCCTGCCCGGTAAACGCTAACGCCAAATCTTGCCGGCAACTATCACAAAAATCCGCAAGAAACCGATTTGAGGTACGCGCATCGGAAAAGTCCGCCATAAATAGATTGATATAGCTGTGGTTACAGGCCGAGTCGAAGCGAATGACCCCGATCGGCAAATGATTCAAAATAGTATCGAGTTCGCGCTCATTTCTGGCGGAGCGCATCTCTGCAACATGGAGTTGATTATAGGGTTTTTCCAGTTCAGTCCAAAAAATACTCTTATAAATCAATAGTGCTGAGATTAGCTTTAAAATATGGCCAATAAAAAGTGACATATCGCTGGCGGCGACATACCCCGTCAAACTGAGCGAGCAAAGCGCCATGCTGTAAGCCGATGCGGCAAACAGTAAATGCTGGGATAACCGAGTCCTGTAATACTGAACCAAGAACCATCCTGTAAGTAGGGCATTGCCCAAAAACAGTAGGTATTCACAATTTTTCTTGAAGGAGGTTACACCAACACCGGGGACAAAGGTTTCGGGGAAGAGTGGCAGATAATACGAACCCGCATAAATCACCACTAAACTGACTAAGAGCCCCATCAGTGCCCAAAGTGCTTTACTTCCCCGTAAACGGAGCTTCATAGCGATTAAAATGAAGGTTATCAGTTCGATATAGCGGGCGGCCAACCAGAAAAATATCGATTTAGGCGTCGAGCTTTCGGAAAGAAAGTTGGGCATACCCGCATAGGAAATGGCATGAATAAAATCTAACAGTGCCACCGCGGTAAAACCGATAATAATGGTATTAGTGTAATAACTTTGCGCTTTATGAAGGGGTTGCAGCACAATAACAACGCAGGAAGCAAATACAAAAATGGACAGTAATTCAATACTCAAGTGCGAAATAATATAGCTGTCGCGGTTAAAGCCATTAAAGGATGTTCCTAGGGGGGATATAGCAAATCCAAATAGAATCAAAGTGATCGCAAGAAAAGTTACATTCCTCATATTTACCAGTCGAACTTCGCTCATCTATTCACCATTTTTCCCACTTGAACATTCAGTATAGGGGTAACAAAACTAAACCTTCTCCACCTATTTTAGGTTGTCCTATTAAATAAACGACAGAAGATAAACCATATAAAACTGAAAAAGCGTACAAAAGTGTGTCAGCCACTTATGCCCTAGCGCTTATCTTCTAGAGTGCCACTTCCCCATTTTGATAGCCCAGAGTATTTGATAGCCCAGAGTAATCACACACTTGGCACCACCGCCCCCTAACACCGCGCATACCCTCTCGCGAAAACGGCTTATCCTTACCATAAAAAACGCGATGCACCGCTATCAATATGAGTTTCTATCAGTATGAGCATCTATCGATATGAATATAAGAGGATTTAGCACTCAAAACCTAAGCCAAACACCAATTGAAGCTATTCTGTTACAAATATGTACATTTTAACAACATTTAATTTGCTAGCATCACGGCACTGGACTAGTTTTAAGTAGCGAGGCTTAACCTCAAGGTAGCAATTGCCTTTCCAACCCATAAACATAAACACTGTGAGTTGCAGCTAAAAATGAAAAAACAGGATCAAGAGAGTCGTTCGTCTATGCTGCCTAGGCTTATTTTTGCCATCGTTATACTCAATTTATTCATCATATTCGGTTCGGGGGATGCGACTTGGCTCCCCGTGATAGCCCCTATTTTATCCCTAGGTTACTTAGGCTATGAATATCACCAAATCAATCAACAACAAGCACTTGCGATATCCAAACAACTCGAACTGACCCAAGCAGAATCCGAGCTCAATGCGCTTAATGAACAATTACAGCACCTCAAGTCCTTCCTTAAGCAACTACTGCCAACTTGGCGTTCACAACAGCAATTAGCTAACCACCAACTCGTTACCGCAGTCGAAAATTTAGTGGCCCAGTTTACCGCGCTGTACCAGCAGCTACAGGATGCTATCAGTATTTCTAGCCATACTTTTAGCCAAGAAAACGGCCTAGGCGAGACAGTGCACACCTCGGAGCAACAACTCACTCTCATTACCCAATTGTTAAATAAAGCCATGGTGAATCGAAATGCTTTATTGAGTGAAATCACCACATTGGCGGGGATCACCGATGAATTAAAAACCATGGGCACTGAAGTCGCTGGGATTGCGTCGCAAACTAACCTGCTGGCACTTAATGCGGCGATTGAGGCGGCCAGAGCGGGCGAGAGTGGCCGAGGGTTTGCCGTGGTGGCCGATGAAGTGCGCTCCCTCTCAAACCGCTCCGGTGAAACAGGGGCAAGAATCACACGGCGTATCGACGAAGTGAACGATATGCTCAAACGCACCCTACTACAAACCAATGCCTTTGCAAGCCAAGATGATGAAGACTTAGCCCAATCAGAAAATACCATAGCGCAGGTGCTACAGGATTTTAAAGCGGTCGCTGAGACGATACTGTCAAACTCCATCACCTTAAAAGACAACAGCATTGCAGTGCAATCCGAAGTCAGTGCCGTGTTAACGAACCTGCAATTTCAAGACAGGGTGAGCCAAATTTTGGTCCAGGTCAGCACAGATATCGAAAAATTGGAACGGGAATTGACCCTAGAAGATGGCGTTTTTGACCAAGATATCCAAAGCTGGCTGACAAAACTGCAGAGCACATTCACCACCCTAGAACAGGTCTCTTTGCGCAGTAGACCTACTGCGTCCCAATCACCCGCAGAATCCGAAATTACCTTTTTCTGAGAAACACTATGACAAAAACGATACTCATTGTTGACGATTCGATCAGCATACGCCAAGTGGTCGGCATGACATTAAAAGGTGCCGGTTTCAATGTGATTGAAGCCTGTGACGGCAGAGATGCCCTCAGTAAATGCGATGGCCGCAAGCTCAACCTCATCATTTCAGACGTCAATATGCCCAATATGGATGGCATTAGCTTTGTCAGCGAATTGAAGAAACAGTCATCCTACCGCTTCACTCCGGTCATCATGCTCACCACCGAAGGGTCTGAAGACAAAAAGGCTGCGGGCAAGGCTGCCGGTGCCAAGGCTTGGGTCGTTAAACCCTTCAAGGCAGAGCAAATGCTCGATGCCGTAAACAAGCTTATTTTACCCTAGGGTTCAAATATGGCATTGCAAATTGAGCGCAAAGCGGATTTTCATATCCTCAGTTTCAGCAAAGAACTGAATATATTTTCAGTCAGAGATGACTTTGAGACTATTAAGCCTCTGGCACAGGAATTGATAAGCCAACTGCTTATCGATGTCTCCGAAGTGGAGGACTTTGATACCGCAGGCTTACAGCTACTCGCTTGGATGCATAGCCATATTGCCGCAGAGGAGTCAATCCGATGGTTAGGTGAAGATAATCCTGTCGTCACTAAGCTCGTCGGATTGTTCAGCCAAGATGCTTGCTCCCTGAGCCAACTACTCGCGGCGATGGAGACTGCATAATGGATATGGAACTGGCTAAGCAGTTATTTACCGAAGAAGCGCTCGATTTACTCAACGTGATGGAATCCAGCCTGCTCGGCATCGAATCGGGTGAAACCACAGTCGAGCAAGAAATTGATGCCATTTTCCGCGCGGCTCACACGATCAAAGGTTCTGCCGGACTGTTTGGTTTCGATGCTATAGTCGGCTTTACCCACAGCGTCGAAAGCGTGCTGGAGCAAGTTCGCGCCGGATCAATCACACTCGATGCCCCCCTGTGCGAGTTGCTCCTCGATTGCCACAAACAAATGAGCACTATGATAGATCTCATTGCCGGTGGCCCGGACTGCGTCGACATAGAAATGGGCGCGCGGCTCATTACCGCCTTAAATGGCTATTTAGCACCTAAGGCAACAATCCTTCCCCCGCCAGAAGAACCCGCTGTACCCGTATTAAATGACGCTTGGGGCATTCAAATCGCCTATGGTATCGATGTTTTCCGTGATGGCATGGACCCCGCATCCCAAATAAGTTACCTCTGTAAGCTTGGTTCGCTCGAAGCGATAACCCCTAAATTCCACTGGCCGGAAAATTTTGACCCTGAGTCTTGTTATCTCAATTTAAGCTTAGTGCTAGTCACAGATGCCAATAAGCAAACGATAGAAGATGTGTTTGAGTTTATTCATGAATCTAGTGAGATACACATACAAGCGCCCTTAAAAATCACCGAACAAATTAAGGCGATCCCCCAACAAATCGACAAGCTAGGTGAAGTCTTGCTCGAGGCGGGAGCCGTGACGAAACGCGAGCTAAACCAAGCGCTTGAACAACAAAAGACTCAACACGATAAAGCGGTTGGTGAACTGCTCGTGGCCCAGGGCGTAGTGCATAGTTCCGTTGTTGAAGAGGCCGTTAATCGACAGGCTCACCAAGAACATAGGCGTCCAAGCGACTATCAAGTCCTTAAAGTAGAAGCACGTAAACTCGACCAACTCATCAAACTGATCGGCGAGCTAGTCACCTCTGGTGCCACCAATGAGATGTTGATCCAGCAAGTGAATAATGAAGAGCTAACGGAAGCATTCTCGAGTATTTCGAGCCTGATTGAGCAGATCCGCGATAGTGCCTTAAGCCTACGTATGGTGCAGATTGGCGAATCTTTCAGTCGCTTAAAACGCATCGTTAGGGATGTATCACGGGAACTCAATAAAGAAGTCGAACTGGTCATCAAAGGCGCCGAGACCGAACTCGATAAAAGCATGGTGGAAAAGTTATCGGATCCGCTGATGCACCTGATTAGAAATGCCCTCGACCACGGCATTGAACCTGTGGATATTCGCAGCTACCGTGGCAAACCCGCTGCGGGTTTACTGCAACTCAACGCCTACCATGAGGCGGGCGCCGTGGTCATCGAAATTAAAGACGATGGCGCGGGTCTAGACCCAGATAAAATTCACCAGAAAGCCGTCGATAAGGGGCTGATCACCGCCGATACCAGCCTATCCAAGGAAGATATTTTTAAACTGATCTTTTCCGCGGGTTTTTCTACCGCAGCCCAGGTGACCAATTTATCTGGCCGCGGCGTGGGAATGGATGTGGTAAAACGCAATATAGAAGAACTTCGAGGACAAATACTCATAGACTCCGAATTGGGTAAAGGAACCTGTTTTAAAATTCGTTTACCTTTAACACTCGCTATTATCGATGGTTTTGAAGTGAGTGTCGGCAATAACCACTTTGTCCTGCCGGTCAATATGATTTATGAGTGCATCGAATTTAATCAAGCTGAATTAGTAAAAGACAGGGACTATTTAAATCTTCGCGGTGAAGTGTTGCCCTTTGTGCGCCTGAGTCAATTATTTAATATTCGTTCCGCTAAGAACGCCCGAGAAAATATCGTCGTCGTTCAGTATGGCGAAAATAAATCGGGTCTAGTCGTAGATACCTTGCACGGTGAATTACAAGCTGTCATCAAACCCCTCGCACCTATATTCAAAGTAAATAATGGGTTTACCGGCTCAACCATATTAGGCAGTGGTGATATTGGGTTTATTCTCGATATTCCCCAATTAATTGATTTTGCCTGTTCAACTGAACTACGCAATTCGCAAATCACAAAGACTGAAGGATAATCACTGTGGAACAGGCCCAAAAAGCAAGTAGAACCCAGTATCTGACATTCAGACTAAGAGAAGAGAGCTTTGGTTTTAGTATTGATTCTGTTAGAGAAATTATTGAGTACGGCCACTTAACATCTGTGCCGCTCATGCCAGAATTTGTCAAAGGGGTCATTAATTTACGCGGCGATGTTGTCCCGGTAATCGACCTATCAATTCGCTTAGGTAGAACACCGCTGATCATAGATAAGCGCTCATGCATCATCATTCTCGAAATTGCCTTTGAGGATCAGAGAGTCGTTATTGGTGCCGTGGTGGATAGTGTCAGTGAAGTGGTTGAAATTGATGAATTAGAAATTGAGCCAGCCCCCAGTTTCGGGGCAAAAATAAAAGCGCAATTTATAAAAGGTGTAGTGAATATTGAAGACCAGTTTGTGGTCCTATTTCACGGTGAACGAGTACTGTCAATAGAAGAGCTAGCTTCGTTAATCGACAACGTCAGCCCGCAGTTGGGATAAGGTAAATATAATGTTTGATAAAATGAAAGTATCGCTAAGATTAACGATTCTTGCGGCCAGCATGGTGGTATTGTTAATCATCATTGGAATATTTGGCATCATTGGTATGCAGGCATCCAATAATGCCATGGGCAGTGTTTATAAGGACAGAGTCGTTCCACTCAAAGATCTTAAACAGATTGCCGACATGTATGCCGTCAATATTGTCGATGTGGCACATAAGGTGCGTAATGGCAATCTGGATTGGCAGCAAGCGAGCGTCAACGTGGACCAAGCCTATCAAGTCATTCATTCCCGTTGGGACGCCTATCTCGCAACCGATCTCGTTGCCGATGAAGCAAAATTAGTTGAGCAACTCAAGCCATTGATGGAGAGTGCCGATCGAGAAGTGATTGTGCTCAAAACCATCCTCCAGAGCAAGGACATGGCCGCCCTCGACAGCTTTGTGCTTAACAAGCTTTATGCCGCCATCGACCCTATCTCCGAGCGCTTTGCAGCTCTAGTCGATGTGCAATTAAACGTGGCAGAAAAAATGTTCCTCGATTCTACCGCCGAATATGAACAGACACGTTTACTCAATATCGGTGTGATCATCTTCGCAATTATTGTCGGTATTGTACTGGGCTCGCTTATCGGCCGTAGTTTAATCCGCCAGTTGGGTGGAGAACCTATCTATGCCCAAGAAATTATCTCCCGCGTTGCAAGCGGCGACCTCACTGTGAATGTGGCCCTAAGGGAACACGACAACTCCAGTATGTTGTATGCCGTTGCCCAAATGGTAGACAAACTTGCCTCAGTCGTGACCGAAGTTCGCTCCTCTGCGGACACGCTCTCATCGGCTTCGGAGCAGATGACGGCGACATCGGAATCCTTGAGTCAATCCTCCTCCGAGCAAGCCTCCAGCATCGAAGAAACCTCGGCCGCAATGGAGCAAATGAGCGCGTCTATCAGCCAAAATAATGACAACTCAAAAATCACCGATGGCATTGCAAGTCAAAACGCAGTCAAGGCGATCAGCGGCGGTCAAGCCGTGAAGGAAACCGTCGCCGCCATGCGCGAAATCGCCTCTAAGATAGGCATCATCGATGACATCGCCTATCAAACCAACCTGTTGGCCTTAAACGCCGCCATTGAAGCGGGTCGCGCCGGTGAACATGGCCGTGGCTTTGCGGTAGTTGCCGCTGAGGTGCGCAAACTCGCCGCCCGCAGCCAGACCGCCGCCAAAGAAATCGGCGAAGTGGCAGGGAGTTCGGTGAAATTAGCCGAACAGGCGGGCGCACTGCTCGAAGAAATCGTTCCCAGCATTCAGCGCACCTCTGAACTCGTGCAAGAAATTGCCGCCGCGAGTAATGAACAGTCGACCGGTGCGGGTGAAATTAACGATGCCATAGCGCAAATCACCATAACGACCCAGCAAAATGCCGCCGCCTCGGAGGAACTCTCCGCCACGGCAGAAGAGCTGACCCAACAGGCCACTCAGCTGCAGCAGCTTATTTCGTACTTTAAGATTGCGATGCAGCAAGACCGTACACACCGCAGGCCTGCTCAGCCCAAAACCGTGGCCAAAAATCAAAAGAGTCGCAAATCCCAGGAGCCGCAGGACGACTTTGATTTTGAGAACTTTTAATAGACATGGAAAGCCGTATGGATAGCCTCACGTTGACAGATAACCAATTTGAAATTATCAAAGATTGGCTCTACCAACATGCGGGGATATTTTTAAATGCGAACAAGAGGAGCTTAGTCGCAGGGCGATTACATAAACGCTTAGCACAACTCGAACTGGCCAATTATGGCCAGTATATCGCCCTACTACAGGATGATTACGGCACAGAGCGTGAGGTGGCCATTAATTTGCTCACCACAAACGAAACCTACTTTTTCCGCGAGCCTAAACACTTTGAGTTTATTAAACAATATGTGCAGGCTCTACCCAAGGGCACAGAGATAAAGATCTGGAGCGCCGCTTCCTCCAGCGGTGAAGAGGCCTACAGTATCGCCATGGTATTAGCGGGCTACTTTGGTTGTCATGCCGACTGGAAAGTGGTGGGCACAGATATCAATACCCAAGTATTACAACAGGCTAAAAAGGCCACTTATCCCGTGATAAGAACGGAAAAAATCCCCGAAAATTACTTAAAAAAGTTTTGTCTTAAAGGTGTTCGCAAGGATAGCGGCTGGTTCAAGGTAAAACCCGAAGTCACTAAACATGTTGAGTTTATTAACTATAACCTGATGACGCCTCCCAAATGGGAGACTAAATTCGACATTATATTTTTACGCAATGTGCTGATTTATTTTAATTTAGCAGAAAAAAAGCACATTATTGCCAACGTGTTACGCTCGCTCAAACCCAATGGAATATTAATTGTGGGCCATTCAGAAAGTATCCATGGCTACCACTCGAAGCTTAGCCCGGTCAGGCCGAGCTGCTATAGGTTCAAGCATGATTGAACTACAGCCACACAAATCGACAGTCACCCTCGGGCCCGGTGATTTTTTGCTGAATACCCCATCGGTTCAAGAAATCAATACGATACTGGGCTCCTGTGTCTGCGTGCTCATTATCCACGCGAGCAGCAACTTTTATTGCATCAGCCACTACGTCAATATCCACCCCGAGCTCTCTTGGAGCCGCAAGCAGCCACCCAATGGTCGATATGGCAATCTGATTCTCCCCTATTTCCTCGATGAGGCCCGTAAACGTGGGATTGAACGTAAGGAGTTGGACGTATTTTTATTTGGTGGCGCCGGCTCTCCCAATAGTGAAACTCTGCCGGACCACTTCCAAGTTGGAGTACGCAATAAGCGCTTCGCGTTAGATTTTGTGGCGAGAAATGGCATGACACTCGCGGCGCAGGATCTGGGCGGGCAGATCGGCCGTCGACTCGCATTCTTCCCCGAGACGAGTCTTTTCGAACTGATGTACCTAGAAAATACCTAAGTGGCTAACCATGACGAATAAAATCAAAGTGCTTATCGTCGATGACTCCGCCGTTGTGCGGCAGGTATTGTCGGATATGCTCTCGGGACAAAAGGACATAGAGTTGATTGGCACGGCATCGGACCCTTTATTTGCCGTCAACAAAATGCGTGATATATGGCCCGATGTCATTATCTTGGACATAGAAATGCCGAGAATGGATGGCCTGACTTTTTTACGTAAAATCATGGGCTCTCGGCCCACTCCAGTGGTGATTTGCTCATCCCTCACCGAAAAAGGCGCCGAAACCACAGTTGCAGCACTCGCCGCGGGGGCTGCAGCCATCTTTACCAAACCCCAACTCGGCGTTAAGGCATTTTTACACCAGAGCCGCGATGAGTTGTTAGCGGCAATCCGTGAAGCGGCACTAGCCAAGTTAACCCGATTAGCACCACTCAATAAAACAGCTCCAAATAAATCCCAACTTAATCAAGCCCCATTAAATAAATCGATGATCAAGACCACCGAAAAAGTGGTCGCAATTGGCACATCAACCGGGGGGACGGTCGCACTAGAACAAATACTGACCTGCCTTTCCCCCCATAGCCCAGGGATAGTCATAGTCCAACATATGCCAGAAAAATTTACCGCCGCGTTCGCGCAACGCCTAAACTCCCTAAGTGAGATAGAAGTGAAAGAGGCCCAATCCGGAGACAGAGTACGCCCAGGGCTCGCACTGCTCGCGCCGGGTGGACAACATATGACACTGACGCGAAACGGTGCATTTTACCAAGTCGAGGTCAAAGCTGGCCCCGCCGTTAATCGGCATTGCCCGTCGGTCGACGTGCTATTTCGGTCGGTTTCCAAGCATGCGGGTAAAAATGCGGTGGGCTTTCTCCTGACAGGAATGGGGGACGACGGTGCAAGGGGACTACTCGAAATGCGCGAAGCTGGAGCCGATACCTTCGCCCAGGATGAAGCGAGCTCGGTGGTTTTTGGCATGCCTAAAGAGGCTATTAAACGGGGGGCGGCAATGTACATCATCGACCTTGCATCAGTGCCAGAAAGCATAATGAGCTATTCACAAGGATAATGCTATGAACCCTATGGCGACGCTATCTGCCTTGATAGTCGAAGATAGTAAAATTCAGCGGAAGTACTTAGTCGATTTATGTATGAGGCTAGGTGTCGTCGCTATCCAAGAAGCGGAAGACGGGCAATCGGCATTAACCATATTAGAGGAACATGACACCGAATTTGATGTGCTGATCTGCGATCTAGAGATGCCGGGCATAGATGGGATTGAATTGATTAACCTATTAGCCCGTAGACATTACATGTGTGGACTAATTATTGTCAGCAGCCGTGAAATGGCATTAATTCATGCCGTGGAACTGATGGCAAAGGTAGAAGGCTTAAATGTACTCGGCTCCCTACAAAAACCGGTGCAAATGTCTGAGTTAGAAAAGCTGATACAAAGCAACAAACTCACGCTTTCGGATATTAAACCGAGCGGCCACTCCCCTGCACCACAAGTGACCGAAAGCTTATTACGTCAGTCCCTGATTGATAATAGGTTTGTGCTGCATTTTCAGCCCAAAGTCTCGATAGCCAGCAGGAATATCGTCGGCGTAGAAGCGTTAGTTCGTCTGCAACATAATGAACGGCTTATTTTCCCCAACGACTTTATTCCATTATGTGAACATTACCAACTCATAGACGAACTCAGTATTTTGATCGTTGAAATGGTGATAAAGATGCAGCGAAAATGGCTCGACGATGGGCTATTTATCCCAGTTAATATCAACTTTTCCGCCACCTCTTTTGAAAGCCGAGAGTTTTCTCAGGCGATATTAGAACTCATCAAAAAATCTGGCATTCCACCGCAATATTTTATCTTTGAAGTGACTGAAACTGGGGTAGTGAAAAATACCGCCACTGCGCTTGCGATGATCACTCGGCTACGTTTAATGGGGTGCGGACTCTCCATCGACGATTATGGCACTGGCTATTCCTCCATTAAGCAACTCTCTCAACTGCCCTTTAATGAGCTTAAATTGGATCAGAGTCTGATTAATGGTATTAGCCATAAACTTCATTTGCAGATCATTTTTGAAAGCACCTTAACCATGTGTAAAAAATTAAATATTCGACTCGTAGCAGAGGGTATTGAATCCGTGAATGACTGGCATTACCTGCAAAAGAATGGCTGCCACATAGGTCAAGGCTATCTTATCTCTCCCCCTATGGCGGAGGCGCAACTCTTAGACTGGATAGCCAATGGCATGCATTTTCTTAAAAGCATTACGGCTGATAAAACATAAGCCGATTGAAATAGCCTATTAAAATAGCCGCTCGCTTTAGAACCGCATTGAAATCATGTTCGATAGAGAACCTTAACCACATGCCAGCCAAACTTAGTTTTCACTAAATGCGGTACTAATAACTCTCCCGAAAATGCGACTTTATCGAATTGGGGCACCATTTGGCCTTTCTTAAATTCGCCTAAATCGCCGCCTTTTTTCGCCGAAGGGCAAGAGGAGAAACGTTTCGCCAGTGCCGCAAAATTAGCCCCATTATTCAATTGCTTGATAATGTCTTCCGCCTGTTCTTTGTGTTTGACTAAAATATGCACTGCGGCGGCGGTTTTATAGATCATGTTCACATCCTCAAGGTTTCGCCCCATGGCAAAGGCGTTAGGGCCTATGCCATGGGGCGATTCATTTATTCACTGACTTTCAATTACTTAGAGAGCTTATTGGCCTAAAATCTTCTGCCACCACTGCAATGGCTCACCGCAGTTTACCGCAGGATTGTAAGTGCCCTTTAATGCAGGAAGCGCAATAACCTGGCTGCAACCCGCTTCCTTCGCTATTCCGGTATCGCGGTCAAAATAACCTTGTACGACCCCAGGCACAGGGATAGAGCGTAAGCCAATGGGCGGGCGCTCATTTAAGAAAGATTGATAAACAGCCATAGCGCCGCTGCTGCCATAGAGGCTGGTTTTTCCGTTATCGTCCCGTCCAACCCAAATGGCGGCCACGTTACGTTCATCAAATCCAGCAAACCAAGAGTCGCGACTGTCGTTACTAGTACCGGTTTTACCCGCAAGGGCAACACCAGGGAAGGCATTGCCTAAACGGACCGCGGTTCCTGAGCGCACCACCTGTTGCATCGCATATTGCACCAAAAAATCCGTCTCGGGAGCTATGGCCTGCTCCTTCGCTAAACGGGTCACAGGTAAGGGCTGATTGTGGCTATCGAGCACGGCGGTGACAGTCGTGAGTTTGCGGTAAGTCCCATTATCGGCAAGGGTTTGATAGACCTGAGCCACCATTAATGGCGAGCCATTCACCGCACCTAATAGCATAGACGGGTACTCGTTTAGGGGTTCTTCCCAGCCCGATTTGGCCAGCGTTGTTGCCACCGCCCCGACACCGACCGCAATCCCGAGATTAACCGTTGGCACGTTCATCGACTTCTTTAACGCCGTTAATAACAGTACTTGGCCGCTAAAGGACTTATCAAAATTCTGCGGCGACCAAGTCTTACCTTGCTCATTCTTCAGGGTAATAGGTTGATCTTTGAGCGGCGTAGCAAGTGTGAACTTGCTGTTAGGTGTCAGCGCCGTCGCATACACAAAGGGCTTAATTAATGAGCCTATGGGGCGACGAATTTCTACCGCACGGTTAAAACCATCGAATCCTGGGGTTTTATCCCCCACCATGGCCGCAATACCACCTGTGTATTTATCGGTGACGACCATACCTATCTGCAGGGATTTATTGCCCTTATCTAAACTTTTAAAGGTTTGTGTCACGGCTTTTTCTGCGGCTTCCTGGGCCATAGGATCTAGGGTCGTATAGATTTTCACCCCTGACTGTTTCAGTAGCGCATCGCCGTAACGCTCAACAAGTTCTTGTTTTACCAGCGCATAGAAGGCAGGTAACTTTTGATGCACAGGTTTATTCTGATTACGTAACCCTAATGGCGACTCGACTGCGACTTTATATTGGGCCGTATTTAATTCGCCCGCCTCCATCAATAGGCGCAGCACGAGATCGCGCCGCTCTTGACTACGTTCTGGGTATTTCCACGGGTTGTAATAGGAAGGCCCCTTAATCGCCGCCACTAAAAACGCTTGCTGCGCCGTGGTTAATTCACCAATTGGGCGTCCAAAATAAAACTGCGACGCCAGCCCCATACCGTGGACGGCGCGGGATTTATCCTGCCCCATGTAAACTTCATTCAAATAGGCTTCGAGGATTTCATCTTTGCTATAACGGAAATCGATAATCACCGCCATTAAGGCTTCCCGCACCTTGCGCAGTAAGGATCGCTCACTCGAGAGGAAGAAGTTTTTCGCCAGCTGCTGGGTTAAGGTCGAACCGCCCTGCACTGTACGCCCAGCACTTAAGTTAACAACGGCGGCGCGCACAATGGCAAAGGGATTCACGCCGTGATGTTCGTAAAAACTCCGGTCTTCCACCAGCAATAATGCCTGTACTATGAGTTTTGGCATTTCATCTGTGGGGACAAATAGCCGGTCTTCACCATCGCCGGCGATAATTCTATCGAGTAGCACGGGTTCGAGGTGGAACACCGCCAACTGGCGTTTGTCTTCCATGCGCGCCACCGAGCTCACGCCGTCACTATCGAAGCTAATCATCACTCTCTGTTCGGCTTGATCGCCCTCTGGGTGCAAAAATGGCCGACGCCATAGTTCGATACGGGTACTCGATGCGGAAAACTCCCCGACTTGGCGCGGATTCGCCACCTTGCGATACCCTAATAATTTCAGTTCCGCCATCAACTGCGGATGACTCACTGCGGCACCGGGATACAGGGCCATAGAGCGACTAAAGACCTGGGCGGGGAGATGCCATTTTTGCCCCTCGAATTTACGGGCAATCACTTGGTCGAGGTAAATACTGTAAAAGGTCACCACCGCAAGCACGACCAAGGCGAGCTTCCAAGTGAGCGACCAGATCCGTCCAAACAATCCGCGACTACGCTTAGTTTGGCGCTGGGCAGGTGTTTTTTTTGTCGTCTTAGTTGTCATATCTACTTCATCATTACGGCATTAAAGGCTTCAGTCACAGACACAACACGCCAGTGTTGTTAATCAAAGCAGTCTAAACGCTATGACTGGGATAAACCCAAGGTTTTTTTCTTGGTAAATTTTGTGGGTAAGGTATTTGCGGGATCATCCGGCCACAGATGTTTTGGATATCGGCCGCGCATTTCCTTCTTCACTTCAACATAGGGGCCCTGCCAAAAACTGGCTAAATCCGCCGTTAGGGCTAAGGGTCGCTGGGCGGGTGACAATAACTCCATGGTCACCTTCAGTTTCCCCTGTGCGAGCACTGGGCTTTGGGCCATGCCAAAGGTTTCCTGCAATCTGACCCTCAGCAAGGCTCGACCCGATGCCTCATACACTATCGGCGCAAAAGTCCCCGTCGCTAACGGCCATGAGGTCGGCAATAGGGCGTCGAGCGCCTGTTGTTGCTGCCAACTCAGCCGATTGGCGATAAAGCTAAAGCAATCGAGTTTCTGTAATTGCGGCAGATTATTCACATTTTCGAGGTATGGCGCCAGCCAAGTTTCAAGGCTCGCCAAGAGCGCAGCATCGCTTATATCGGGCCAATCTGCGTTAGCATCTAACGTCCTAGCCAGTTGGACCCTAGACTGGAATTGCTCTAAGTTAGCGTTCCAATTGAGGATTTGTAAACCTTGCTGACGAATGTAATTCAGTAATGCGGCAATAATTTGCGGGCGTTCAGGTTTTGCTATGACCTCAGATTTTATGACAATTTGGCCGATCTTAAACTGCCGCTCGGCAACCACCCGCCCCTTGGCTTCGTCCCAACCGCATTGTTCGCTCAGTTCGAGCAAAGATTTCAGTGCCCCATCAAACAAACTGGGCTCTAGCTTGGACGCCAAATAGATCCGCCCTGCGTTTCTGCCTTCGGTTTCTTGAAAGTCCGCCACCACCAGCCAAGGTGTTTGCGACAGCGCATCTTCAGCCGCCAGCACGACGCCAGTGCCATTGGCCAATTGATAGCCCTCAACACCGCGAGCTTTAGCGATGCGATCTGGATAGGCTAGCGCCAACAGTAAGCCAACATCGCTGTGGTGAGCTTGGGTGGCAACCTTAGATAAGTCTGCGGTTAATCCTAGCTTCTTCTGCCATTGTTTTGCCTGTTGCCCCGCTTGCCCCTGACAGGCAAAGTGCAGGTAATTGAGCATATCCGCGCCTTTTCGAGGTAATCCTCGCGCCTCTAAAATCCCCGCAAGCAAACAGGCTAAACTGCCTAGCGCCATTGCATTGAGTGATTTTGCGACCAACAGCATATGGGCAAGGCGGGGATGGCAACCTAGCTCATAGGCTGCCTTACCGTGGGAGGTCAGTTTATGTTGGGCATCCACCATACCCAAACGCTGCAGTAATTGCCAGGCTAAGGTTTCATTCACACTGGGCGGCGGCGTGAGTAACATCATGTCGCTAAAGGATTTTGCGCCCCAATAGGCGCAATCGTGGGCCATAGAGACCAGATCCGCTTGGCTAATCTCGGGCTCATCGGCCTTTAACATCCGCCCTTGTTCTTCTTGGCTCCATAATCTGATACACACGCCAGCGGCTAAACGCCCAGCCCTGCCTGCGCGCTGCGTCGCCGAGGCTTGGCTTATCCGTTTAAGACTTAAGCGGGTTACACCGGTTTTAGGGTTAAAACTTGCCTGGCGTTTATAGCCACTATCGACAACAAAACCAATGCCTTCGATGGTTAAACTCGACTCTGCCACGTTAGTCGATAGTACTATTTTACGTTTCCCCTCCTGCGATGCTCGGATAGCGTTATCCTGCTCGGCCCCTGAGAGCTCACCATAGAGGGGGCAAATTAAAAAAGCCGCGCTATCGAGGCGCTCACCTAGATACTGGGCCGATTTCAGGATTTCCGCCTTACCGGGTAAAAACACTAACACATCATTATGGGGCGTTAAGCTTGCTGTGGTGGCGAGTTCGAGCACGCAGCGGCAAAGATGATCTAACCACAGCTGTTGGCTGGGTACGGGCCGATATTCAAGGTCAACGGGAAAACTGCGCCCTTCACTGTGCAGAATCGCCGCGGCGGGCATAAGCTCACCGAGTGCCAGCCCAGACAGGGTTGCCGACATGGCTAATATCTTTAAATCGTCCCTAAGGGAGCTTTGCACTTCGAGGGCGAGGGCCAAGCCTAAGTCAGTCGTGAGATGCCGCTCGTGGATCTCGTCAAAAATGATCATTTCAACCCCAGTTAACTCGGGATCTTGCTGGATCATCCTAGTCAATACACCTTCGGTGACTATCTCTAACCTTGTGTTACTACTGACCTTTGACTCACCGCGGACTCTATAGCCAACCTCTTGCCCGACGCTCTGTTGTCGACAGCTGGCAATATAATGCGCCACACTGCGGGCAGCGACTCGGCGCGGTTCTAACATTAAAATTCGCCCGCGAATTTCAGGCCAATCGAGCATAGCCAGCGGCAAAGCGGTAGATTTACCCGCCCCCGTTGGCGCCTCGAGGATCACTTGGGCGTGGGTCGAAAATGCAGCGCGTAGCGGCGCTAACAGAGAGTGAATAGGTAGAGAGTTCAAAGCTCAGATGTCTAAGGCCAAAATAGGCCGTCAGTGTACTAAGAATCGGCCTTAAGTACCATTTTGCGCTAACCTAATCCAGATTAAAGGTTGATGTAGGCCGCTAAGGTATCATGGGTCTGTAGCCAAGGTTGGCTCAGCCCCGAGTGTAATTCAGATAACCGCATGGGTTTATTGATGGCATAACCTTGGGCGTAGTCTACTCCTAAGGCTTGTAATTTAAGGCCAATTTCCTGGGACTCCACAAACTCGGCGACCACATCAAAACCCATATCCTGCCCTAGTTGGCAGATCGCTTTGACTATGGCCTGATCGGCGGGATCGTCACAAATGTTAATCACAAACTGACCATCCACTTTAACAAAATCCACGTTCAGACGCTTAAGGTAAGCAAAACTTGAAAAACCCGCACCAAAGTCATCGAGGGCCAACTTACACTTAAGCGGGCGCAGGACTTCGATCAGTTTAGTCGCTTGGTCTAACTGACTCACGGCGGCCGTCTCGGTGATCTCGATGCACAACTTATCCACCAGCTCAGGTTCCGTCATCAGACGCATTTCGAGCCAATTCATAAATTCACGATCCCCCAAGGAAGTGGCGGACAGATTGACCGACACTAAATCCAGCTGCTGCCACAGCGCCAAATGGCAACTTCCCCATTTGAGTAAATTATCGATCACCCAAAGGTCGACCTTAGAGGCTAAGTTATAACGCTCGGCGGCCGGCAAAAAAATCGCCGGAGAGACAATAGTGCCGTTCGACTGCACCATTCGCAGCAGGATTTCCAAATGCAGCCCAGACTCTTCACGATTGAGTGGCGCTATCGTTTGAAAATAGAGTTCGAACTGATTAAGGGCTAAGGCGCTGACAATATCCACAGAGGCCATCATCTCAGTGTAGAGACGGGTCATTTTGGGATCTTTGGCGCTGTATAAGTGCCAACCATTGCGGCCTTGATCCTTGGCAAGACGGCAGGCGGCGTCCGCTTGGCTCATCACGGTATAGATATCCGTCGCCGATTTATCGAACTTAGCGATCCCCATGCTGACACTGACATTGTGGCAACGGTTTTCCCACACAAACTCATGGCTCGCCAGTTGGGTACAGATCCGAGTGGCGATATGCTGCGCGGAATCCACATTGCAATAATGCATTAAAATGCCGAATTCATCGCCACCTAAACGCGCGACAATATCGCCCTTACGCACTAACTGTTTAAGACGTAATGCCAATTGGCACAATAGCTTATCACCGGCTTGATGGCCGCTAATATTATTGATGACTTGAAACTGATCGACATCGACAAAGGCCACGCAGGTGGGCATATCGTCCCGAGCTTGCAAGAGATTGTCGAGCAAGGCCTCAAAATGTAAGCGGTTGGGTAATCCCGTCAGCGCATCGTAATTGGCGTGGAAGGAGAGTTCATCGGCGAGGCGATATTTTTCACTCACATCTTCGGCAATCATCACTAGCGTGTCCCTATCACCGTGGATCTGACTAAAACTTAACCTCAACCAATCCAGTTGATGCACCGATTTTAACGGCAATTCGCACCAAGCTTGGCCTAGCACGCCCTCGCGCACCATATGCAGAGTATCGGTCAGCATGGCATGCTCTTCTTCACGCACCATACAAAATAGATCGTAACCGTGTTGCACCGGCAGGGTTTGCTGCGCCACTTTATTCAACATGGCCAGTTGATTATGTTTATCGAGTAAGGCGCAGGCTAAGGGCAATTGGTTAAACACTTCACGGTATTTATGCTCACTCGCCAGCATATCGTGGGCAATGCGGGTCAGCTCCATGGCCGAGCCTATCATCACTGCCGCATGGTTAAACTCAAGGATAAATTCATCGCTCCACTCGCAGCATTCAGAGCAGTTTACCGCCCCCAATGCAATCCGAGTTTCGCCGAATACCACGGGGGGTAATACCAATAGACTCTTAACATTCCAGTCCCTTAGCAGGGCTCGTTCCGCCTGCGCATCCGCAGGTAGCGTATTCACATCGGGGAGGTTTAATAGCCGAGGACTGCGCACTAAGGAGCGGAAAAAGGGCATTCTCGCTAGGGGCCAGACCCGGGTCTGTTGCCCTTGGGTAAATTGCGGTTTGAGATAAATATTGCGGGTGCGTAAATGGTCGAGGGATTGGCTACCAGTCAACACAAACACCCCATCACAATGGAGTTGTAGGGTGATTGTTTCTAGGGCGCGGTCAACGTTTTGCTCTAAGGTTTCTAGCGGTGTTTCGCTAAAAATGGTCACCAGTGCCTGTTGGAGTGAATTTGTTAAACCATCTGACATGTAAAGGTATTTCCTTACCTAAAACGCTATTTAACGTAATATTGCCATGCTCTGAGTATAGAAGCTCACGCGAACAATGCTTGTATGCCAATACAATTGCATAATAAAAGCGCTATCGAACAAAAGCATAGCTTATTCTTTACATCTCGGTTGCGATTCTAAGGAGAAACACTTGTTACAACGATTATTTCTTGGGTTTGCGCCGACGGAAATACAGCGTCAGCAACTGGAGCAATTACAGCACATCTTAATCAACAGCCTTAATCCAAAAGCCAAGGCCGTCACTGCGGCCAACTTACACTTGACCCTCGCATTTCTCGGTATGGCCACAGAATCCCAACGCCAACAGTTGATAAGTTTGCTTGATGTATTAGATAAGCCGCGATTGAGTGTTCGACTTCACCAAATCACCCTCTGGCCCAAGGCGCAGGTCTGTTGTTTGAAGGGGACTGAGGTTGGCGCAGAGCTAGCCCTATTGGCCGAGCAAACCCAATCCATAGCGCAGGATTTAGGGCTGCATGTGAGTGAGCACGCTTTTCGCCCCCATATCAGTTTATTTAGAAAGGCCAACAACCTCAGCCTAGCCCAAGACACCTGCTTAAGCTCATTAGCGAATATGCCCTTTAACGAACTCACCTTAGTGCCCGATGCCCTACATTTATATCATTCGGCGAGCACTCAGTCGGGAGTCGAATATCGTCTGCTGCACACTTGGCCACTTGGGAAATAAGTCACTTGGAAAATAGGCTTGAATTTACCTCAAAAAAATAGCCCGAACGGATCCGGGCTAGATAATCTTCATCGACAACTGCAACGGGTTTATTCTAACAAACGTACAGTTTCACGGTAGGCGCGCTTTTGTTCATAGGTCTGTAGGCGCTGCATAAACTCGTCAGTCTTAGTGATCTCTGCGCTCATTTTTAATGCTTCTATGGCTTTTTGTTGCGTCGAAATTGCCGCACCAAAATCCCCGATTTCGGCATAGGCGGCGGCGAGATTATCGAGGTTTGTCGGATCGTTCTCGTTCACTTTAAGCAACTGTAAGGATAACTCGACCGCTTTATTGCCATCTCGATATTCGGCTTCTGGGCAGGTTGCTAAAATCCACGCCACATTGCCTAGGGCAATATCATCGCCCACTTGGGTAAATTGCTCGACCGCCTTACCACAATTGCGCGCGACACCATCGCCACCAGAAGCATAAATAAAGCCTAATCGAAACTGGGCCCAACGACTGCCACGCTCACCCATGGCCTTATACCAATGCTCAGCGACCGCTAAATCACGTTTAATTAATTGCCCTTCAAAGGAAAGATCCGCCAGAGTTTGCTGGGCTTTTTCATGTTGCTGCTCGGCGGCGAGCGACATCCAATGCACTCCAGAGGGTATTTCCTGGGCGACAAAACGCCCGGAGAGATACATCAGCCCCAGTAAAAATTGAGCATCGGCATCGCCCTGCGCTGCTTGTACTTGAATATGCACAAATTTACTCGCCGCAATTTCAGTTGCTGGCTGTGGGATAGAAAAGGCGTGTGCCGCCGTGCTGAGTCCTGCGACTACAGCTAAACCAGCACCTAAAACCCATTGTTTGTATTTCACGTCCTAACCTCTCTGAAAAGCAACCGCACCACAAAGTTAGCCTGAATTTAGCCCATAAGTCGAGCCAAAATCGCGTTTACCCCACGACTAAATGAAGCAGACGAGACTAAAATAGCCCGAATGAATCCCCACATTGGTCATTATTTTCTTTATTTAGGTTATAAAAGGATTCCTAAGATGTGATTAACTCTACAGAGTTAGGTGAATCCAATGAGTTTCACGCCGATTTAGTTGACTTAAATCACTAAAGTAGCAAAATGAGCTCTAATTTTAGAGAGTTAATTGCATTTATTCGTTGATTCTAAACTAAGACTTTCATCAAGTTTTTATCAGTTTGATTGACGTAAAATGCTTATTTAGAATATCCTTACTTTCGTTTTAATCAATCGAGGAACACCAACATGGCTCTGATTGGTAAGCCAAAACCTGATCCAACTTTGGAATGGTTTTTATCACACTGTCACATTCATAAGTACCCCGCAAAGAGTACCCTTATCCATGCTGGTGAAGACTCAGACACCCTTTATTACATCGTAAAAGGTTCTGTTGCGGTATTGATTAAAGATGAAGAAGGTAAGGAGATGATCCTTTCGTATCTTAATCAAGGCGACTTTATCGGTGAACTAGGGTTGTTCGAAGAACAAGCCGAGCGCACTGCATGGGTTCGTGCAAAACAAGCCTGTGAAATCGCTGAAATTTCTTACAAGAAATTCAAACAGCTAATCCAAGTTAACCCAGAAATTCTGATGAAACTGTCGGCGCAAATGGCCTATCGCCTGCAAAGCACCAGTCAGAAGGTCGGTAATTTAGCGTTCTTGGATGTGGCAGGTCGCATTGCTCAAACCCTATTGCACTTAGCCAAGCAGCCAGATGCAATGACGCATCCCGATGGCATGCAGATCAAGATCACTCGTCAGGAGATTGGTCAGATCGTCGGTTGCTCCCGTGAGACTGTGGGTCGTATCTTAAAGATGCTCGAAGAGCAGAATTTGATCCAAGCACACGGTAAAACCATAGTGGTTTACGGCACCCGTTAAGTTAGTCTTCAGCTTGATTTAAGCCTGCTTCATTAAAGTGGCCTAGCGTAAATTCTAGGCCATTTTTTATTGGGGAGCACAAATGAAACGGCTGTTTTTTATCTGTTTTTTCAGTCTGTTCACATTGATGTATCCAACAATAAATAATGCTGAACCCATTGAATTAGAACACTATCAAGTTAAAGCACTGGTTAACTCAGGGCAAATACTGTCACTCAATGGCACCCTTAGCGTCGTGAATCAATTTTGCCAAGGTGAACTAATTGACGCCCATCTCTACCAAGAAGATCATAAATGGCGTTATGATTTACAAATCAAAGTTCAACGCGGCCAAATAGTCAATCTGAGTATCGATGCCACTAATGGTCAACCCGTGGACTCCATAGCATTACCGAGCGAATGTCGAAAACATGAAACTGCTACTCGTTGAAGATAACCCTATGCTAGTCACCGAGTTGGAGAAACAACTCAAACTCGCAGGCTATGTCACTGATATTACGGATAAAGCCCTTGAGGCCGATTATCTAATCAAAGAAACCCAATACGATTGCGTGATCTTAGATATAGGCCTACCCGATGGTAATGGGCTCGAATTGCTCGAAGGTTGGCGTAATCAGGGCATCAGCACCCCTGTCATCATGCTGACCGCCCGCAGCCAATGGCATGAAAAAGTCGAAGGCTTTAATGCGGGCGCGGACGATTACTTAGGCAAACCTTTCCACACTCAGGAGCTATTGGCGCGCATTCAAGCCTTGATCCACCGTGCCCACGGCCGCTTAAATACCTCAAGTAAACAACTGAGTTATGGCGGTGTCACCTTAGATGAAGCCGAACAAACGGTGGAAGTTGCCGAGCGCGTTTTTGAACTGACAGCAATGGAATTTAGGCTGCTGAAGATCTTCCTAATGTCGCCTAAGAAGTTGTTATCTAAAGTACAGCTGACCGATAAGCTGTATCAATTTGACGATGAGAAAGAAAGCAATGTCGTCGAAGTCTATGTGACTCATCTGCGTAAGAAGCTTGGGAAAACCGCCATCGAAACCCGTCGCGGACAAGGTTATATCTTCCACGGCGTAACTGCATGATCTCCATTCGCACTAAGCTCAGTTTATGGTTAACGGGCTTATTAGTGTTAGGCACAGTGATTGGACTCATATTGTTTGAGTCCATGCTGCGCCAAGCCTTCCACGACTCTATTATCAATCGGTTAGAAGAAGATCTCGAACACATTATGTTGGCCACCCATATCAATAATGGGGAGATCCACATAGATCAGAGCCAACTTTCCAGCTTTTACAAACCCGCCTATTCTGGCCGCTATTTTCAGCTTAACCTGCCCACAGAAATCATTCGCTCTCGATCCCTGTGGGATATGCAGTTAGATATCGAGCCACTCGCCCCCAATCAGACCCGAGTATGGCAGGCAAAAGGGCCGAAAAACAATGATATGCAATTGTTGTCCCTAGGGTTAAATTCCAGCAGTGCCAATGTAAAAGCCACCTTAACCGTTGCCCAAGATTTGAGTATCGGCAGACGGGTGTTTAGCGAGGTCTACGGTACTAAACTTGGGGTCAATCTGGCGATGCTAGTGGCGATGATCGCGGGGATCTTTCTGATCCTCAGGCAATCCTTTAAGCCAGTCAAACATATACAGCATGCTCTTTCCCGCCTGCAGGAAGGCGAAATCAACGCGTTAGAATTGAATCATCTCCCGCCCGAGGTGCAGCCACTAGCCAAAACCTACAATGAGTTACTCGAATACACAGCCAAACAAATCAAACGTAGTCGTAATAATTTAGGTAACTTGAGCCATGGCCTTAAAACCCCATTAGCCGTGATGCAACAGCAGGTTGAGGCCCTTGGCCTTAAGGATCCCGACACCGCTATTGCCCTACAGCAACAGCTAGATGCTATCCATAAGATGGTCGAACGTAAGCTCGCCGCGGCCAGGATCACCGGCGATATGCTCCCCGCCGCGCAATTGGTTATCCCAAGGGATTTACACAGTCTTGCCAATACCTTGCATAAGGTGCATCGACATAAATCGATTAAATGTGAGTTTGAAATAGACCCCAATATACAGCGACTGCCCATCCACCGCGAAGATGGCATGGAACTCCTAGGCAATCTATTAGATAACGCCTTTAAATGGGCACAGAGCCGAGTGAGCGTGCAGCTATCCCGTCAGCAGGAGCGGATCTTACTCTGCATCGACGATGATGGGCCGGGTGTCGCGGGTAATGAATTGGATAAACTCACCCAGCGGGGCATAAGGCTCGATGAATCTGTGATGGGGCACGGCCTAGGTTTATCGATAGTGAAGGAGATTGCCGAGCAATATGGTATTGAGCTTAGCTTTAATCATAGCGCCCGCCTTGGGGGGCTTGGGATTGAACTGCGCTTTAGCTAACCCAGTTTATCCCATAAAAAACGCCATCAAAGGATGGCGTTTTTATACACATATCTAGGTAACGCCTTAATAATCTAGGCTTTATTCACGTTTGTGCTTTCAAAAATCTTATCGGCAGATGCCGCCACAAAACCGGTATAAAGCTCGCCATTCGCCTTAGGATAACGCAGGGCAAACTCGTAGAAGCAGCTTGGGATCTCCACAGTCATATCGCTAAATTCAACCCCAATTTTATCGGCCATAGTCGATGACTGTTCGAGTAACACATCGGCCGAACCTTTTATTTCACCGCCAGCAGAATTAAGCACAAATCCCACCTGTTTCAAGGTGTTATTTACCGTTTCCAGCGAATGATAACCATCGAGATGATTAACAGAGACAGTGAAATGGTTCGCACGGTAACCAAATGCGGCCACCCAAGCGGCGTATTCGCTCTCGGCCAACAGATCTTGATAGGTTTGATAATCCAGTGACCAATGGCGACCCGAATAGATAAAATTATCCGCCGTTGTTGCGGCGTCATCCACCTGGGCGATTAAACCTTGAATGGTCGCTTGCAGCGCAGGGCTAAACTCTTCTACCAACAGCTCAGAGATAAACACTTTAGGTTGGGTCGAGTCAGGGTGCTCAAAATGCTTAGCGACTAACTTCTTCTGTTCAAACTGATAGTCACCACAGGCAACATAACCCAATGAGGTGAAATGCGCCGCCAACACATCCAAATTCACCTTAGCAATATTGAAAGTACGCAGGGCGATATGATCGTTGATGATCGCCTTGCCATCACCGAGTAGTGCGTGTACTTTCGCCGCTGAAGGGGTCATCTGGATATAGTCTTGCCATAAAGCGGCAAACAACGCATTAATATCTGTGTGCATAAAAAACTCCACTTACCGTGCCCGCGGCGATTCATAGGGTTTGCCGCAGCACTGATGTAACGACTTAACGACTACTGCCAATATGGCTGACAATAAAAGTCTACATAAGGTTACTGCTTGTTATTAAAAAGGAAGAGCATCCGCCCTTCCTCCTATTTACTTCAATTAGTTAATTTTATTGGTAACCAAGACGCCTACAGACTCAAGCCAGGGCTTAGGGTCGCAGGTAGGCTTACCGCATCGGCCTCGACCGAAGCCACGGGATAAGCACAGTAATCGGCTGCATAGAAGGCACTCGCCCTATGGTTACCCGAAGCGCCAACGCCACCAAAAGGTGCCGCTCCCGATGCGCCAGTGATCTGTTTATTCCAGTTAACAATCCCGGCACGAATGCGAGCGAGGAAATAGTCATAATCCTCACGGCTATCGGCGAGTATTCCCGCTGACAAGCCATAACGCGTCTGGTTGGCTAATTTGATCGCCTGATCGAAATCACGGTAACGCACTAATTGCAGCAGCGGGCCAAAGTATTCTTCATCCGGCAAGGCATCGATTGCTGTCACATCGATAAGCCCAGGAGACACTAAGCCAGTACCAACCTCTAGATGGGTTAACTCGACTAAAGACACGCCACCTAAACTCACTAAATTCGCCTGCGCAGCAACCATACCTTTCGCGGCGGTTTCAGAAATCATTGAGCCCATAAAAGGTTGCGGCTGGGCGTTCCAAGGACCGACTTTAATCTGTTTGACTGCCTCGATTAACATGGCAATCAGGGCATCGCCCTGCTCGCCTTGTTCGACATATAAACGGCGCGCACAGGTGCAACGTTGGCCCGATGAGATATACGCCGACTGCAAAATATCGTGCACTGCGGCCTTAGTATCCTGCACACCTTTGATAATCAGCGGATTATTACCGCCCATCTCCAGCGCTAAAATCTTGCCCGGATGCCCCGCATATTGTTGATGCAATACATGGCCAGTGCGTGAGCTACCGGTAAAGAACAGGCCATCGAGCTGCGGGTGAGAAGCCAGCGCTTTACCCGTATCGACCTCTCCTTGAACTAAGTTAAGTACGCCAGCAGGCAGACCCGCCTTATCCCATAGGCTGACCATCAACTCGGCGACTTTAGGCGTCAATTCCGAGGGTTTGAAAATCACAGTATTACCCGCCAGTAGCGCAGGGACTATGTGACCGTTCGGCAAATGGCCTGGGAAGTTGTAGGGGCCAAATACGGCGACAACACCGTGGGGCTTATGGCGGATCACCGCGCGTCCCGCCGGCGTATCGTTAGCCTCTGTGCCTGTACGCTTGTTGTAAGCCGCGGCCGATAAAGCAATCTTGCCTATCATGGCCGCCACTTCGGTTGCGGTTTCCCATTGGGGTTTGCCCGTTTCTTGGGCAATGGTTTCTGCAAGTTCAGCTTTATTGGCTTCGAGCTGGCTGCGATAGGCTTCAACTATTTTTAAACGTGCATCGAAACCAAGCATAAACCAGTCGAATTGCGCTTCGCGGGCGGCATCGACGGCGGCGTTCACTTGTTCTGCGGTGGCGGTTTTACCAGTCCAAATAGATTGTGCATTGGCAGGGTTAATTGAGGTCACGTCATGACCCTTGCCAGCATGCCACTGGCCTTGAATATAATGTGTCATTGGTTATTCCTACATTGCCAAAATACGGATTTGATCGCCTTTTGCGAGTAACAAACCCGCAGCTAGCTCGGGGCTAATGGTGATATGTTCGGACTTATCATCGACAGCCAAATAGGCCGACGTCGCACGGTAATTGGCTAATTGAGTATTCGAGATAATAAACTGGCTGTCGGCTTCGACCATATCACCGATATCAATAGTCAATAATCGGCTTTCACGTACGGCGCGAATGTCCGATAAACGACACTCTACCGTTGGCCCACCATCGAAAATATCCACATAACCACGGCATCTAAAACCTTCAGCCTGCAATAGACTTAAGGCGGGGCGAGTATTGGTATGCACTTCACCGATGACCTTTTGCGCTTCCTCCGGCAACAGACAAACATACACTGGGTTACGGGGCATCATTTCCGCCATAAACGCCTTTTTGCCTAGGCCAGAAAGATAATCCGCCTGAATAAAATCAATGCCTAAGAAGTGCTTTTGTAGCCAACCGTAAAAAGGCGAGTGACCATCGGCATCGCTGACACCGCGCATTTCGGCAATCACAGTTTCACCGAAGCGTTTTGCATGTTGGGCTAAAAACAAGAAGCGACTGCGGGATAACATGCGGCCATTGTTACCTTTACGGTAGGCTTCACGCAAAAACAGCGTACAAAGCTCGGCGGCGCCTGTGTAGTCATGGCAGAGGGTTAAGGTTTCAACCTCATTACGTACTTCAATTTGTTCGGAATGATAGACTTCGGTGCCGAGGCGATAATGGTAAAACGCATCTTCCATCCCGACTGCGGCTTCGATTGCGCAAGTGCCGACAACTTCGCGGCTGTCGGTATCCTCAAGCACCATCAAATAACCTTCATCGAAGGGAGTGTCTACGGCTTTGACAAAGGACGTTTCGGCTCTGGCAATCTTATGCCTCAGTAAATCCGCATTGACGGGTAATGACGTAAAACCATGCCCAGACTCTTCAGCAATCTGGTATAAGGCTTCGAAATCCCCGGCCTGAATAGGACGTATGATTAACATCTTAGTGTCTCCTCACTTTGACTTGCCGTGCACCAAGGCGCCTATCTGTAACAAGACAGGTAGTGATGCACGTAAGTATTCCCTGACAAAAAAGGAGTGCGAATAAATTCAGCACTCCTTTGGTCATTTAGGCGGCAGCTATGCTCGCCACAGCACGTTCAAAACGAGCTAGACCTTCGGCAATATCTGCCTCAGGGATCACCAGAGAAGGAGCAAAACGCACCACGTTAGCGCCCGCCATCAGGCTCATTAAGCCTTCGGCAACAGAGGCCACCAAAAAGTCCCGTGAGCGACCTTGGTATTGTTCATTAAGAACCGCCCCTAACAGCAAACCTTTACCGCGAACTTCTGAAAAAACATGATATTTTTCATTGATTTTATTAAGACCATCACGCAATAACTGCTCGCGATGTTTTACACCGTTCAATACTTCTGGCGTGTTTACTACATCTAATACCGCATTGCCGATTGCACAGGCTAATGGATTGCCGCCGTAGGTTGAGCCGTGGGTACCGACCTTTAAATGCTCGGCAATTTCAGCGGTTGTCAGCATAGCCGCGATAGGGAAACCACCACCGAGTGCTTTAGCTGTGGTTAAAATGTCCGGTACTATGTCAGTACCCATATAAGCATACAGTTCACCAGTACGGCCCACACCGGTTTGGACTTCATCGAAAATTACCAGCGCGTTGTACTTGTTCGCTAATTCACGCACGGCTTTCAGGAATGCAGGATCGGCATCGATAATACCGCCCTCGCCTTGCAGCGGCTCAAGCATGATGGCGCAGGTTTTGTCCGACACTGCAGCTTCTAATGCGGCAACATCGTTAAATGGCAGGTGAGTAATGCTCTGTGGCTTAGGACCAAAACCATCGGAATAGGCGGCTTGGCCACCGACGCTGACGGTGAAGAAGGTACGGCCGTGGAAGGCCTTATCGAAGGCGATAATTTCATCTTTCTCAACGCCATGTTTCTCTAGGGCATAACGACGGGCAAGTTTCAGTGCCGCTTCGTTGGCTTCGGCGCCAGAGTTAGCAAAATACACTTTGTCGGCAAAGGTGCTGTTAACTAACTTAGTCGCTAATGCTAAGGCTGGCTCGTTGGTCATTACGTTTGACAGATGCCATAATTTTTCGCCTTGCGTCTTAAGGGCATTCACAAGAGCGGGATGACAGTGACCTAAGCAATTTACCGCGATACCGCCAGCAAAATCGATAAACTCGTTGCCCTCTTGATCCCATACTCGGCTGCCTTCACCGCGAACAGGTATCACGGCAGCAGGCGCATAATTAGGCACCATAACTGCGTCAAATTGGGCACGATCTAACTTCATATCAACGCTCATTCTACTTCATCCTTTGGTTTGTTTAACGGCATCGGGCGCCGTCTGGGTCCCTGTGTATCTTTATTTTGAGTTAGTGATACTGGGAATACTTGTGTCTGTTAACAGCCATTATTAGCGAAATTGTGATCAAAATACCAGTTTTTCACAAACAACAATCGCCATGCATGAGTGCAAAGTGCATAAAGATTGCAGTTTAAGAACTATACAAGCGTTTAAGCTAGAGGCTTACAGCATATTTAGTCAGAAAAAAAGTTATTTCCCTCTCTTTTTGCTAGCTATTCACTGAATATGAATAACTACACAATTTTAACGAATCAAATGAGAAAGCACAAAATGCTTAATTTGCTCCCTTGCCTCAATGGCTTCGGGCAATAAATCAAACAGAGGAAACACATGGGGCATATTAGGGTAAAAGCAGCCCTTAATCTCACCATCGCAGGCCTTTACTTGGGCGACCAAACGCTCAGAATCCTGCAATAACAGCTCCCGTGTACCCGCAACCACTAGAATAGGCGGCAGCCCTGCTAAGTTACCTTGCAAGGGTGAAACCTTAGCCGACATAGGGTTAGCTCCCGCAAGGTAGGCACCGCGCAAACGCAGTAATGACTCTATGGTAAAAAAGGGATCATCGGCCCCAAGTATAAACTCAGTGTCACCCGTCATAGCCAAATCGAGTGCGGGTGATAACAGCACACAGGCTTGGGGCAATGGCAAATCTAGGCGTTTAAGCTCAAGCAGTAAACTTAATGCTAAATTCCCGCCAGCCGAGTCACCCATCAAAATCAAATTATCTGCGCCTTTAAGCTCGATTAAGCGCCGATAGGCTTCGAGAACATCGTCAAACGGCGCGGGGAATGGATGTTCTGGGGCGAGACGATAATCGGGAATATAGGCATCCAATTGGCACCGCTGACTAATATCCGCGATCAATCTTGCATGTGCGTGCGGTGTTTTAAAACAAAAACCACCACCTCGGATATAAAACAGCTTTCCAAGGCGAACTTGTTCATCGAGGAGTACATAATGCAGCAGGCTGGAATGGCGCAGGGGAATGCTGGCGCTGACAAGCTTATCCGGCCAAGGAAGCCAACGTTTATCCAGCTCAAACAACTTTTTGCGCACCTGAGCTAAGGGTATTTTGGCCTGTCCACGACTGATGGATGGCCTAGCAACATAGGATAAAATTGTATTCAGTACAGATGCTTGCCAACTTGGCATATCCCTTCCTCCACATAAACGCCGCAATCATGGCGCTACGCAGCAGGCCGTGGATTACAGCAGATCTAGCTTCCGATAATTCTGTGCTTTTAAGCGCAATACCTCTTGTTCACTCAACTCGTAATAGTCAAACATTAACCGCTTTTCTTGGGGATCGATTTGACGCATCTCTTCGAGCAGCAACACCTTAGCATAACAGTTGGCCCGGGCGACAATTGCCGCTTGGAAAGAGAGGTCTCGATAACTTAATGTTTGATCTAACTCCTTGAGTAGCTGAGTCAAAGGGCTATTTTCAAACTTAAGCAACTCGAGCAATTGCCAGTTCAGCTTAAGGCCATGGCTTAACACTTGTTCAAACACGGCCTTGGCCGGAAACTCTGTGGCGATCACCGCATCGTACACTTCTTTATCGCGGCTGCTACTGGCCTCCCGTATCCATGATCCCCAGGTTTGATCGAATAAGCGCGCACTTAAACTCAACACCACAGAGGTGCCTAATTGATTGAGTAAGGCACTACTATAAACGAGGGCCGAGTCAGTATTATGAAGCTGCGCCAACGCATTGGCTGCGATACCACTGACTATGCTATAACGCCACAGTTTTCGAGTGGTCCAGAGCAGTTTGGCATTGCCACTGGGAAGCCAGTTACGCAGGCAAAAATACGGGATAATAGTGCGTAAATTTTCGATACCAATGTAATTCATCACCAGTTTGATATCGGTGACGCGCACCTCGGAACCCTGTGGACGACGGGCACGAAAACTAGGGCTATTAACCATATTGGTTAAATCCCGACACAGCCAGCTTAAGTTACTGATCAGCGGGCGTAATCGTGTTGCATCGAGGTTTTTGGCGAGTAACAGCTCAAGCAGTAGGATCTGGGATTCATTGATATCGGATTTAGCCAACACTAATTCAGGGGAGGCCAATTGGTGCTCAATGGCATTATTAACGGTTTCATGTAATTGCTTTGAGACGGCCTCAAAAACTTCCCTGGCCTGAATTTGTTTGAGCAAGCGCGACAGAATCGCTTCGCGCTCGACATCTAATTTATTGGCATCGGCCTCCAGCTCAAGATCCAGCTCATCCAAAAGGGTCGGACTCGCCTTTTGCTTGCCGAGGATCAATTGCTGATAGAGCCTATGCTCTATCTCTATAATCTTGCCGGGTCTAACGCCACCCGCTACCGAAATTGCCACTATTAGACTTTCCTATATCGCCGATATCATCTGGCGCTAGCACGGTAAAATATTCAAAAACATTACAATTTCAGCACATACGCTTAATCTTAGCAATAAGTAAACCCTGCGGTATTCAGATGGATGAACAGATATTTAATACGCTTGATATTAGCGCCATAATTCCGGCAATGGCGCAATAAAAAAGCCTCATAATGAGGCTTTTGTTTGGATTAACACCCTATTTAAGTTCTTGTTCAAACAACTTATAAATACGGCGATATTCGTCCAACCAGCTAGACGGTTGACGGAAACCGTGGGGCTCGACGGGATAAATCGCCATTTCAAACATAGGTTTTTCCAATTCGATCAGATGCTGCACCATGCGCACGCTGTCTTGGAAGAAGACATTATCATCCATCACCCCACTCATGATCAGCAGCGGCTTTGTGAGTCCTTGGGCATGCTCGATAGGAGAACTGCGCTCATAGGCGATAGGATCGATATCGGGCGTATTTAAGATATTAGAAGTATAAGGCGCATTATAATGTGCCCAATCTGTCACCGGCCGCAGTGCAGCACCTGCTTGGAACAAGTCAGGGGCAGTGAACAAAGACATAAAGGTTAAGAATCCACCGTAGGAACCACCATAGGTCCCAACACGCTGCGTATCGACGTTCGTATTACTTCCCATCCAGCTAACGCCATCCTTTAAGTCCTCTACTTCTGGATGACCCATATTACGGTAAATCGCGGTGCGCCAATCGCGGCCATAGCCTTTAGAGCCACGGTAATCCATGTCCATCACCACATAACCTTGCTGAGTCAGTAGGTTGTGGAACATAAACTCGCGAAAATAACCGCTAAATCCATAGTCAGCGTTTTGCAGATAACCCGCACCGTGGTTAAAGATAACGGCTGGGTATTTCTCGGCGCGGGATTTATCGTAACCCTGAGGTAGATAAACGCGGGCGTACACTTTACCTGCGCCATGACTTGAAGGTACGGCAACCACCTCTGGCGCTTGCCATGAATAGTTTTTAAAGGCATCACTGGTATAGGAAGTTAACTGCTTTAATGCGCCGCCTATGGGTTGAATATAGAGTTCATTCGGCTGCGTACGGCGTGAAGCATTGAGTAATAGCTGAGTGCCATCTGGGCTTAGGCTGTAATCTAAGTTGCCATCCCACTGGGTTAATTGCTCATTCTTACCTGTGGTGAGATTTACGCGGTGCACATTATAAATACCAGGGTGGCTTTGGTTAGCCTTGTAGTAGATGTAGTTCGCATCGGGCGACAGCGTAATATCGCTCACCACAAACTGACCTTGAGTCAAGGCTCGCGGCTTTTCTCCCAGTGCTTTGATATAAAGCTGAGAATAACCGGTTTCTTCAGAGAGATAGTAAAGGGTGTCCGTACCTGGTAACCAGCCAAATTGGTTGTAGTCGTAATTCACCCAAGCGTCATCGTGCAAACGATGTTCGGTGATAAATTTACCCTTGGATAGATCGACGGTGGCGATCCAACGGTCTTTATTGTCGGTGGCTTCAACCATCACGGCGACCTTATTTTCAGACGCGTGCCACTGAATCGCGCTCTGCGTCCAGCCCCAGTCCTCCATTAATTGGATCTTCCGCGGCACTTTTGTGCTCTGATAGGTTTCACCTTTAGCCTTAGCATTTTCCGCTTTGACTTTCGCCAGCACGTCTTCATCGAAGCCAGTGAGCCCCTCGATAGTGATATCGACTTGTTTATGCTCATTTAAATCGAGCACCACAAAGCGCTGCCCAGGTGGAGTGTCTTCGGCGACACGGGCACGTACTGGCACAGGATCGATATACCCTTTGCTACCTAAGTAGTTCGGCATAATGTCGTGTTCACTGCTACCTGTGTAATTCTTATCCGTCAGGGCAAGTAAGATATAACGACCATCGGGTGACAGGCTAAGCTCTGACACCACTTCGCTATCACCTAAATACCAAGTGCTGGCGGCGAGCGTCGGGTCGCTTTTTTGCAATTCATCTTTAAACTGTTGTTTAGCCTTAGCGTTTTCCTGCTGCTGCGCCACATACTTAATTAATCTGTGTTGTTGCTTAGCAATATAAGTGCTCGGCTCTTTTACGCCTTCCGGCGCTTTGGCCATTTTGATTTCGGCAAGCTGTTCGACTAAGCCTGAACTCTGGTGAATTTGAAACACATTATCACCCTGCCAATAGGCGATATCGCCATTATTCAAATAACGCACACCATCGATGGCGCTGTGTTGACGGGTGAGTTGAGTGACCTTGCCGGAGCTTAATTGCTTAACAAAAATATTGCCTTGGTAAAGATAAACCTTATTGGATTTAGTCGGATCGAATGCGCCAAATTGCTGATCCGCAGCGTGTAATTTATCGAGGGCTAATTCAACCGCACGGCTATCATTGATGCCTTGCTGATAATAGCTAGGTAGAGGCGCAGCACTCGCTTGACGGGCAAAGAACACACTTTGGCTGTCATCGCTCCAATAAGCCTGTTTAGCGAAAATACCCATCCAATCGGGATTCGCCATAATTTGATTCAGCGTCAGCGGCTGTGAGACTTTAGGAGGTTGAGCCAAAGGAACTTGAAATGCGGGTTGATCTAATGTTGGAGCCGTTGTTTCGGTCGATGACGCCGCGCACCCCGCCAATACGGCAACCGCCAAGGCACTTAAACCCAAATGTCGCATTACGCTTTTCATTAATCCTTCCTTTTATCGTTATCGCAGCGGTGCGAGCAAAAGGGGCTCCCCAGTAGACTCGCAAACGGGCGTTGTTTTGCGGCAGTTATATCACACTTAGGCGACATATTTGCTTAAAAGGAGGAGAAATCTTGTAACAGAGATTGATAAATTGGTGGCTAAAGCGGCGCTCGCTTTTATGCTAAAGCGACAGATTGGGATAAAAAATTAGCTAAAAGTTCATGGCCTTGTTCAGTGAGAATCGACTCTGGGTGAAACTGCACCCCATAAAGCGGCAAGTTTTGGTGGCTTATGGCCATGATTTCTAAGCCATGGAGAGGATCATCAAACCAAGCATCCAATACAAAACCCTCGGGAACGGTATCAACCAATAGCGAGTGATAACGTGTCACAGTTAAGGGCTGATTCAAGCCTTTAAATAACCGTTCGCCACTATGACAAATAGCACTGACTTTCCCATGCATGACTCGTTGCGCCCGTATAACCTTAGCCCCAAAAACCTGCGCCATGGCTTGATGACCTAAGCACACACCTAAAATGGGGATACGGCCAGCAAAGTGCTCGATTGCCGCAAGGGAAATACCCGCTTCATTCGGTGTGCAGGGGCCAGGGGAAATCACTAAATGGGTTGGCGCGAGCGCGGCTATTTCATCTAGGCTAATTTCGTCGTTTCGCTTAACCACTATCTCTTGCCCTAGCTGCTGAAAATACTGCACTAGATTAAAGGTAAAAGAGTCGTAATTATCGATCATGAGCAACATACAAAATCCATGGGCTATACAAGATTACCCATTTGCTAATGGGCAATGCGGGCACAAATGCTACCACACCTTCCCCTTAAGGTTTAGCCGAAGGGATAAAATATAGCGACAAAAAAGCCAGTCACTTGACTGGCTTAGTTTTCAATTTAATTTTCAAAAAATTGCCGAGGCTATATAAATCCTGCTACTTAACGACAGTTAAGTGACTACGACGCTTAGGCGGCTGATCCGTTGGCTCTAGTGGTTTTTCCGCTGTATCGACCACGGATAGCACAGAATCTACTTCATCCTCCATCAGATATGCGTCTTCAATATCGAAGACTGTGCCTGCACCATTTTCACGGGCATAAATGGCAACAATCGATGCCATTGGCAATAATACCTGCTGGGGAACGCCCCCAAAACGTGCATTGAACTCCACAAACTCATTGCTAATTTGCAAATTGCCCACTGCGCCAGCTGCAATATTCAGCACTATCTGGCCATCCTTCACATACTGCTGCGGCACTTGAGTCCCTTTTACAAAGGCATCGACCACAACGTGAGGCGTTAATTGGTTATCCATCAACCAATCATAGTAAGCCCTTAGTAAATAAGGACGATTAGGAGTCAAAGGCTTCATTACATACCCATGCGCATTTCGCGTTCTGCTTCCGTTAAGGAGGCTTTGAACGACTCACGCTCAAAAATACGTGTCATATAGGCTTTGATATCTTTCGCTACGCGGCTATCTAATTCAATACCCAATACAGGTAAGCGCCACAATAGTGGCCCAAGATAGCAATCCGCTAGACCAAATTCTTCACTCATAAAGTAAGGAACTTCAGTGAAGACTGGCGCTATGGCAATCAAGCTTTCCGTCAGCTCTTTACGAGCCGCTTCAGCACGATCACCCTTGCGAATGCGATCAACCAGCGAATACCAATCAGTATCGATGCGGTGCATCATCAAACGGCTTTGGCCGCGGGATACTGGATAAACTGGCATCAGTGGTGGATGAGGAAAACGCTCATCCAAATATTCCATAATAATGCGTGATTCGTATAAAACGAGTTCACGATCTACCAAAGTTGGCACTGAGTTATAGGGATTTACTTCGAGCAAATCCTCAGGCATTTCATTAGGGTCGACCAGTAAAACATCAACAGTAACCCCTTTCTCAGCTAACACGATACGTACTTGATGGCTATACAGATCATCAGCACCTGAAAACAGTGTCATGATAGAGCGTTTGTTGGCAGCAACAGCCATTGATACCCTCCAGAATCGAAATAAAACAAAAGTAAACGAGGGGCAAAGCCCCCCGTTTACACTATGCGGATATTATATTTTACCCGTTATTGGTGCCTAGTGTACATCTTTCCAATACTCTTTCTTCAAGAGGTAGGCCACAATAAAGAATATAAACAGGAATCCGAGTACCCACCAACCCATAGCTTCACGCTCTAGTTTAACGGGTTCAGCCGAATAGACTAAGAAGCCCGTGATATCACGCACCGCTTGGTCATACTCTTCTGCGTTTAATTTACCGCCAGTGACCACAATACTGCCATCTTCTTGCTTAACAGGCATACCTTGTAACTCTTCGAGCACATGTGGCATACCTACAGATGGGAATACAGTGTTATTCACGCCAAATGGACGGCTTGGATCTTTGTAGAAGCCTTTGAGGTATGAATATACCCAATCTTCACCACGAACACGGGCCACTAAGGTTAAGTCTGGTGGCGTCGCACCAAACCACTTAGCCGCATCTTTCGGTGGAATCGCGTTTTGCATAAGCTCACCAATTTTAGCATCGGTAAACATATACTTATTACGCATATCATCCATAGAAATACCGATATCGGTCGCCACGCGCTCATAGCGTTGGTACTGAGTGCTATGACAGCCAGAACAATAATGTTGGAATAGGTCCACACCACGTTCTAAGGAAGCTTTATCATGCAGATCAACATTGGCGTCTTCTAAATGTACGTGTCCGCTCGCGGCAATTGCCAAGGTCGGCAACAAGGCAACTAATGCAATCAATAATTTTTTCATTAGTGTGTCAACCTCGCTGGAACAGGTTTAGTTTTTTCATTCTTGCTGTATACCCACAGCGCCACAAAGAAACCAAAGTAAGTAAAAGTAAATACCTGTGCAACTATCGTCAGTGTTGGTGTCGCAGGGACTACACCTAAGTAACCTAACACAATGAAAGACACTGCAAATTGCGCAATATTCAACTTGTGCAGCGTGCTACGGTAGCGGACTGACTTCACTTTACAGCGATCTAGCCAAGGCAACACAAACAGTACAGCAATCGACAGACCCATCATGATCACACCGCCCAATTTATCGGGAACGGCACGTAAAATGGCGTAGAAAGGTGTGAAGTACCAAACGGGTGCAATGTGCTCTGGGGTCTTCATCGAGTTAGCCGCTTCAAAGTTTGGCTTCTCAAGGAAGTAACCACCGCCCTCAGGGATAAAGAACAACACATAACAGAATACAATCAGGAAGCCAGCGACGCCCATGATGTCTTTTACTGTGTAATATGGGTGGAATGGAATACCATCAACTGGCCAGCCATTCTCGTCTTTGTTCTTCTTGATTTCGATACCGTCAGGGTTATTCGAACCCACTTCGTGCAGTGCAATTAAGTGTAAGAACACTAATACGACTAACACTAATGGCAGTGCGATAACGTGCAGCGCGAAGAAACGGTTCAGTGTCGCGCCAGAGATCACGTAGTCACCACGGATCCACAGGGTTAAGTCGTCACCAATAACAGGAATCGCACCGAACAGAGAAATAATTACCTGCGCGCCCCAGTATGACATTTGTCCCCATGGCAACAAGTAACCCATAAAGGCTTCAGCCATCAGTACGAGGAAAATCAACATACCGAATAGCCATAGCAGTTCTCTAGGCTTCTGATATGAACCGTAAATCAGACCACGGAACATATGCAGGTAGATCACCACGAAGAACGCAGAAGCACCCGTTGAGTGCATATAACGCAGCAACCAACCGTATTCAACGTCACGCATGATGTATTCAACAGAGGCGAAAGCGCCTTCTGCTGTTGGTACATAGTTCATCGTCAACCAGATACCCGTCAGTAATTGGTTAACCAATACCAACATCGCTAGCGAACCGAAAAAGTACCAAAAGTTAAAGTTAGTTGGTGTTGCATACTGTCCAACATGACGGTTATAAGTCGCCGTCATAGGGATGCGAGCATCAATCCAATTAATTAAATTCTTAACCATTACGCCACTCCTTTATCTACACCGATAATCACGGTGCCATCATCAACATATTGATGTGGAGGGATAACTAGGTTCAATGGAGCAGGTACGCCTTGGAAAACGCGACCAGCCATATCAAACTTAGAGCCATGACATGGACAGAAGAAACCAGAAGTGACACCTTCAACTTGCTCACCAAATGAATCTGGTAAATAAGTAGGTGAACATCCGAGGTGGGTACAAATACCAACGGCAATAAAATACTCTGGCTTGATTGAACGCAGAGGATTTGTTGCATAATCAGGCTGCTGCATTTCAGCAGAAGCAGGATCTCTTAACTTATCATCGTGGGTTGGCAGTTCATTGATCACGGCTTCTGTGCGACGGACAACCCATACAGGTTTTCCACGCCACTCAACACGGATCAGCTGACCTGGCTCTACTTTACTGATATTTACTTCGACCGGTGCACCTGCAGCTTTCGCTTTGGCACTCGGATTCCATGACTTGATGAAAGGAACCGCTACAGCGACGGCACCAGCACCACCTACTACGGCGGTTGCGGCTGTCAGGAATCTGCGACGTCCGGTATCGACTGGCGCATTGCTCATCCACTTATCTCCCAGAGGGTGTTGGAATTTTTGTTTTTCAAAGACTTTCCGCCCGGGGTCATCACCATGGGCAAAAATCGAAGTTTGAAGCGGGGCTCATTATAGCTAAAAATTAGAAGCAGATCATAGTGAAAACACGCAAGTAAGTTAGGGAGATTGCGTGTTTTTTAAAAAATGGACAAAAAAAGCACAACTTTTAACCTATTTCAACCTTCGTTGAGGATATTTTAAGCACATCCTCTTTTAGCTCGGCATAAAGCATGCATCACTAATGTAAATAAAGTCTCAGCCCCCCAAATCCATCGCCTCGAGATAAAAAAATAGGCCCTGTTAAACAGGGCCTATTTCAACGCGAATATTTAGCGATTATTTCTTAGGTGCAGTGCTCTTCATATATTTGAAGAATTCACTGTCGGGCTCTAATACCATGATATCTGAGTTGCCAGAGAAACTCTCACGATAGGCTTCTAAGCTACGGACAAAGCTGAAAAACTCAGGATCTTTGCTGTATGCATCAGAGTAAATCTTAGCCGCTAACGCATCACCTTCACCACGAATGGTCAATGCTTTACGTTCAGCTTCGGCAATCTTCACCGTCACATTAGCATCAATCGTTGCACGAATGATTTCAGATTGCTCTTTACCCTGTGCTCTGTGCTCTTTTGCCACAGCTTGACGCTCGGCACGCATGCGCTGGTAAATACTATTACTGACGTTAGCCGGTAAATTGATTTGCTTTACACGCACGTCAACCACTTCAATACCTAAGTCTTTAGCGCTTTCTGAAGCATTAGCGAGTGCATCATTTTGCAATTCATCACGCTTACCAGAAACAATTTCCTTGATAGTGCGACGACCAAACTCAGTACGTAAGTCGTTGTTGATCTTACGTTGTAACAGCGATTCTGCATTCGATTTAATACCACCATTTGTGGATAGGTAATACTTCTCGAAGTCAAAAATACGCCACTTCACATAGGAATCAACCATCAGATCTTTTTTCTCTGAGGTGACAAAGCGATCGGCTGCACCATCCAATGTCTGAATACGGGCATCGAGTAGCTTCACTTTATCGATCACTGGCACTTTAAAGTGCAATCCAGGACCAAAAACGCGAGTCACTTGGTTACCGTCAACATTGTCTTTTACGATTTCACCGAATCGCGCCACAATGGCTCGCTCGCCTTCGTTGACGACCATCATAGAAGATAAAACCACGCCTAAAACAACGGCGATAAGAATAATACCTAATCTACCCATGAATTAATCCCTCCCTTGGCGAGTACGATCATCGCGGGACGGACGTCCACTCAAAGGCTCACCAATGCGAGTCGTTGATACAGATGAAGAATTGACATTCTGCTGAGGCTTAGGTTCAAGATCAGGTGTCGCTGTCTTCTCTTTCATTAACTTGTCTAACGGCAAGTACATTAAGTTGCCATTGTTTTTGGCATCAATCAGCACTTTGTTGGTCTCCGTCATCACCTGCTGCATTGTATCTAAATACAAGCGTTTACGAGTGACTTCAGGCGCCGCTTGGTACTCAGGTAACAGCAACTCAAAACGAGCAACCTTACCGCGAGCTTCTAGGATTTCACGCTCTTTATAGGCATTAGCTTGTTGCGCCATGCGTTCCACTTCACCACGTGCTTTGGGTTCAATTTCACGGGCATAGGCTTCAGCTTCACGAATAAAGCGCTGTTCATCTTCTTGGGCAGAAATAGCATCATCGAAGGCATCTTTCACTTCTTCTGGCGGACGCGCAGGTAAGAAGTTAACGTCGACAACCTCAAGGCCCAATTTGTACGGTTCAAGAATACGTTCTAATTCTTTCCAAGTGTCGCGACGAATAGCATCACGGCCCGTGGTCAGAATATCGTCCATCTTGTTATGACCAATCACATAACGCAGGGCGCTATCGGTCGCTTCACGTAAGCTGGCATTGGCATCAACCGCACTGAATAGATACGAGTACGCATCTAAAATACGATACTGCACATCAAGCTCAACTTTCACGACGTTTTCATCGGATGTCAGCATGCTACCAGACGCTGGAATAGAGCGAACCGATTGAATGTCGACGGGATAAATCTGGTCGATAAAGGTCGCTTTCCAGTGAAGGCCAGGGCCAATTTCACCATTGTGTTGACCAAAACGCAGTGCTACACCACGCTCAGCCTCTTTAATTGTGTAAAAACCCGAGAGTCCCCAAACAGCTAAAGCAATGGCAAGAATGATGATTAAGCCAAACGAACTAAAGTTCTGGCCTGATGAGCCATTGCCTTTGCCGCCAAAGCGCTTTGAAAGATTACGAAAAACCTCATCAAGGTCCGGTGGTCCTTTGTCGTTACCACCTTTATTTCCCCAAGGATCATTACCCTTGTTACCGGGCTCGTTCCAAGCCATTTAACACTCCATAAGTGGATGAAATAAATTAGATTATTAACAAACAGCCTTTTCTATCGACGTATCGAAGATAAAGGTTTCTAACTCACCCTGACTCTGTTTAGCTAATCGGCGCCAATCGGCGTCCGATAAACGAACAGACAAAATACAGTTCCCCAGATCGTCGTACTCTTTCTGCTGTATCGCATCCAGTCGATAAAACTGGCCAAGATAATGTCCAGCAGTTGCCGGAATTCTAAGTGTTAACTCCCTAATGACCTCACCAATAAGCTCAGTGATAGCCTTGAGGAGTAAATCAAACCCCAAACGCTTTTGTGCCGAAACCCATACGCGAACAGGCTTGCCTGTATCGTCATACTCGATTCGAGGTGTCACATCTTCAAGCAGGTCAATTTTATTACAAACGACCAGCTGCATGACTTCATCGGCTTCGATGTCTTTCAGCACATTTTGCACTTGTTCAAAATTATCCGCCATATTTTCATCTGCACAATCAACAATATGCAGTAGTAATTCCGCCTGACGAGTCTCCTGTAGCGTTGCCTTAAATGCGGCGACGAGATCGTGTGGCAGATGACGAATAAACCCCACTGTATCCGCTAATATCACGGCACCATCGGGTAAATCGAGCTTTCTAAGCGTGGGATCGAGTGTGGCAAATAACTGATCGGCTGCATAAACGTCTGACGAGGTTAACGCATTGAACAAGGTTGATTTGCCCGCGTTGGTATAACCTACCAATGAAACCGTTGGCATTTCGCTGCGCTTACGGGCGCGGCGGCTCTGCTCACGTTGCTTATCAACTCGCTCTAAGCGCTTATTGATATTTTTAATCCGCCCCCTGAGCAGACGTCTATCGGTTTCAAGCTGAGTTTCCCCAGGCCCACGTAAACCAATACCGCCTTTTTGGCGCTCAAGGTGAGTCCAACCACGCACAAGGCGAGTCGACATGTGACGCAATTGCGCTAGCTCCACCTGCAACTTACCTTCGTGAGTCCGTGCACGTTGAGCAAAAATATCCAAAATAAGCGTGGTCCGGTCCAATACTCGGCACTGGCACACTTGCTCAAGATTACGCTCTTGGGCAGGACTCAAGGCGTGGTTAAAAATCACCACATTGGCCTCAGTCGCAGCCACAAGTGCGGCTAATTCTTCGGCTTTTCCAGATCCCACAAAAAACTTGCGGTCTGGTGAGCGTCGACTTCCAGTAATGACCCCGACTGAACGCGCGCCAGCGGACTCAACGAGTAGCTGTAGCTCGACTAAGTCTTCTCGGCGTTCCTCATCGGAAAAGTCGATATGGACAAGAACCGCTGTTTCTCCCGCCTCATAACGATCAAACAAGAAGCAAACTCCTCAAATAAAACTTATTCACCACTAGGCATATCATCCTGCGCGCCGTATCCGCCCTGGGCATTTTGATGGCCAGTAACGTTGAATGGACGAGCGGGAACCACGGTAGAAATAGCGTGTTTGTAAACCATTTGGCTCACTGTGTTTTTCAACAGAATGACAAATTGATCAAACGACTCTACCTGTCCCTGGAGTTTAATGCCGTTTACCAAGTAAATTGATACAGGAACGCGCTCGCGGCGCAGTGCGTTCAAAAATGGGTCTTGTAAAGATTGCCCCTTAGCCATTTTATTATTTCCTTTTTAATTTATATAAAAATAAATCTATATCAGTGAAGTTTTTTGTTTAGTTTTAGTATTATACAGCAAGGGCTAATAAGCTAGCGGCATTGACGCATAAGTGTAACTAAATTCCCCTCAGCACCACTTTCAAGCCAATTCAACTCTGGCCAACTGCGCAACCATGTTAATTGACGCTTAGCCAATTGCCTAGTAGCTGCAACTGCTTTTTCGACCATAGTATCATAGTCAAACTCACCATCGAGGTACTGCCAACATTGTCGATATCCCACACAACGCATTGATGGTAAATCTAAATGCAGGTCATTTCTCGTTTTTAGCTGCGTAACTTCATCAATAAAACCTTGCTGCAACATGATCTTAAAGCGCTGCGCTATTAAGTCATGTAACACTTTACGCTCGCGGGGGGCAATGGCAAATTGCACCACATCGTAGGGCAAAGGTGCTGACTTAGTGTGTGTCAGCTCAGTCAGACTCTTGCCGCTTATTCTATAGACTTCCAGCGCTCTTGAAAGCCTTTGTGGATCATTAGGATGAATTCTTTCTGCCGACACGGGATCTATCTCCCGTAATTGGTCGTGCAGCACGTCCCACCCCTTAGTGTCCGCCTCGGCTTGGATCTCTGCCCGTATCGCTTCATTGGCACTGGGAAGCGGTGATAATCCTTCTAATAACGCCTTAAAATACATCATGGTGCCACCGACCAATAGGGGTGTTTTTCCCATGCTGATAATTTGTTCAATCTCTGCCAGTGCATCGGTTCGAAAATCGGCAGCCGAGTAACTTTCGGCCGGATCGCGAATATCGATTAAGCGATGCGGCCAACGGGCTAATTCTTCAGCCGAAGGTTTGGCGCTGCCAATATCCATACCACGATAAATCAGGGCGGAGTCAACTGAGATAATTTCACAGTTGTGTTTCTCGGCCAACTCTAGTGCTAAAGCCGTTTTCCCCGAGGCCGTAGGCCCCATAAGGAATAACACTTTAGGCTGTTGTTTTTTATTCACTTGCTTGCTCTTCTAGCCACGACTGCCAAGGTAAGGATATTGCATTTTTGGTGATATACTGTCTTTTCTCTTCACTTAACTGACAAAATGCAGCCCAGATCTCAGGCGCTGACACAAATCCCGCTAGACTCTGCTCCGCCAGCCACACAGCTAATGCATTGGGTGCTGGCGCCTCAAAACGCAGCGATTGTAACCACTCGGGGATCACCTTAGCCAACGGGCTGTCCCTGAGATATGGGGGCACTTTTTTAATTATCAACTGCTGGTAACGAATTGTCAGTTCTAATCCCAGTTGACGTATTAAGGTCTCGTGCTCATCGATTAACGACTGCCACTCAGTATCGGCAGCGACCGATACTGGCATCAATAAAGGCTGCCCAATCAACCCTGTAGCCAGTTTCATTTCAATTTCATGGCAGCGGATCGCTAATGCTGCAGACTCAATACGTAATAAACTTAATTTTGGCCCATCAGTAAATACCCAAAATTGTCCATCGAGTATCGCAGGCATAGGTTGCGCTGGTTGATACACCTTATCCTGCACGCTGTAGGATGGGGTTTGCAATAACGCACCATAGCTTGCAATTGCGGCCTTTGAAGGCAGCTCAGTACGCGGTCGAGCTCCCCCTGCCGCACCACTGCGAGTCTCCCTTGGCACAGCCATGCTCCCAAAGGCGTTGCTATGAATCACAGTTCCAGCGCGAGTCCTTGGAATGTCAGCAGAACGAGATCCAGCTAATGCCGTTTCAGTTTGACTCTCCCTAGACGTATCAACCCAGGCGAGGCTGTCTTTCGCATCTGAAGATTTAAGCTCGAAAGCAGAATGCGCTGGCTGGCTAACATGAAGATTATCTTCTAGTTGTGGCGAGTTTGGTTCAAAACTGAACTCGCCAGCTTCCTCTAGCGCCGATTGCAACGCCTGCAAAATATAATCATGCACATAACGGCTCTGATGGAACCTGACTTCATGCTTAGCGGGGTGGACATTGACATCCACTTGATGGGGGTCGATGTCCAACATCAGTACATAACCTGGCTGTTCAAGTTCGGCTTTTTGCGCAAAGGCTTGACGCACCGCATGATTCACAAGACGGTCACGCACCAGTCGACCATTCACATAGAAATAATGGGTGTCTGTAAGCACGGTTGACCAAGGCGACTGCAAATAACCACTTAGGCGCAGATCATCATGCTGGCATTCAACCCGCAGCGCCTCATCGGCAAATTGCCGTCCGGCGACCTGCGTCAGCCGCTGTAAATATTGAGGCTCATTCATCGCGGGGCGATAGTTACGCACCGTTTTACCATTGTGAGTCAAGGTAAAATGGATATCTCCCCGTACTAATGCGATACGTTTTAACCATTCATCGATATGGGTAAATTCGGTTTTATCACTCTTTAAGAAGCGTCTACGAGCCGGGGTATTGAAAAATAGATCCATCACTTCAATGGTCGAGCCCACGGGATGAGCGGCGGGCATCACCTTAACCGCCATATCGGCCCCTTCGGCCTGGGCTTGCCAAGCTTCGGTTTGCTTAAGCGTGCGTGACGTTAAGGTTAAGCGAGAGACTGAACTAATACTGGCGAGCGCTTCCCCGCGAAAGCCAAAACTTAAGATAGCTTCGAGATCGTCCAGCGTATGCAATTTGGATGTTGCATGGCGTGATAATGCTAAGGCAAGTTCGTCCTTTGGGATCCCCGAGCCATTATCACGGATCTTGATAAGCTTACTGCCTCCCCTATCGATTTCAATATCGATGCGCGTCGCACCCGCATCTAAGCTGTTCTCGACTAGCTCTTTGACGACTGAAGCAGGCCTTTCAACGACTTCGCCGGCGGCAATCTGGTTGGCCAGTTGTGGAGGAAGGATCTGAATACCCATAGTTTTTTCCATGTTAGCTCTCAGGGATCACTAGGGTTTGGCCTAACTGCACTACATCGGATTTCATTCCATTCGCTTGTTTAATACTGGACATAGACACACTGTAGCGCAGCGCGATTGCAGATAAAGACTCACCGCGACGGACCTTATGCTTAACCTTTGTCGGAGCAGTATCATCAACATAGGCTGTAGGGGTTCTTTCCGTCGGGGTTCTTTCCGTCGGCGTTTTTTCGGTTGATGCTTTTGTAGTTGTTTTTACTGACTTAGCACTGCTGGAACTTCCACCCCGCCTTTGGGCAAGTAAGGTATCCGCTGGCGGATTATTATGATAGTAACGACTCACACCCTTATAAATAGCATTGGCGATGCTCTCTTGATGACGACTGCTCGATAACAAACGTTCTTCTTTGGGGTTTGAAATAAAACCTGTTTCCACCAAGATTGAAGGAATATCCGGCGACTTTAACACGGCTAAACTCGCGGACTCGGGGCGACTCTTATGCAATTGTGTCACGCCGCCTAGATCTTTTAAAATATCCCCCGCAACGGAGTGGCCAATGGCCATGGAGCTGTTCATGGACATATCGAGCAATGTCATTGCAAGATATTGTTCATTATCGGTATTTTGGATAATCTCCCCCGCACCACCAAGCAGTTCTGAATGCTTTTCTTTTTGCTCTAACCAGCGACCAATTTCACTATTGGCACGACGCATGGAGAGCACCCATACGGAGGCTCCACGGGGATTGGGTGAAGTAAAAGCATCCGCATGGATAGAAATCAACAGGTCCGCCTTACTGTTACGAGCCAGTTCCGAGCGTTTATTTAAATTCACAAAATAATCGCCGGTACGGATCATCACGGCACGCATCCCAGGCGTGTCATTAATTTTACTCGAAACCCGCCGCGCAATTTCAAGGGCGACCTTCTTCTCGTATACCCCAGAAGGGCCAATTGAACCGGGATCGTCACCACCGTGGCCGGCGTCGATAGCAATCACAATATCACGGGAGGATTGCGCCGCTTGGGTCACCGTTTTAACCGGGGTTGATGATACAACTGCCGTTGCCGTAGTGACGGTTTTATCTTCGAGGTCTACCACCAGACGATTGCCGTAAGGCGCGGTAACGGGTAGGGAAAATAAGTTGGCGTTTAACGGTTTAACCAGATCGATCACTAAGCGCAAATCACCTTTGGTCGGGGATTTACTCACCCGGATCCCTTTAACCAACTTGCTATTATTATCGATATTTTTAAGGTTTAGCTTAGTCGATGCCTTTTTAAGATCGACCACTAAGCGATTCGGGCCATCGATGGAAAAGTGTGTGTAGTTTGGTGCTTCACTTAAGTCGAATACGACGCGGGTCGATTCCGGGGCGGCCCAAATACGTACGCCTTCTAACTGATTTGCCGCATGGGCAGACACAGTAAAAAAGGCACACAATAAAACAGTAATAATTTGAAAGTAATGCTTATTTTTAGTCATTGTTGTTTTTATTTTATCGCGGCTAATAGCTTTTTACCTGATTCTGATAAAGCTTGGATTTGGATTTCACGCCCAGTATTGGCATAACTTAAATGCAGGTGGATATCGGCATCGGGCAACAAACCTTCTCCTTTATCAGGCCATTCCACTATACACAGGCTCTTATGGGTAAAGTAATCGCGGATCCCCATAAACTCGAGTTCTTCAGGATCGTTTAAACGATACAAATCAAAATGATAAACTTCGACACCATCAAGCTCATAAGGTTCAACTAAAGTGTAAGTCGGGCTTTTAACTGCACCTTTATGGCCCAACCCCTGAATTAAGCCGCGACTCAAAGTCGTCTTACCGGCACCCAAATCACCCGTTAAATACAGAGTCAAAGGCGCTTGAACATGGCGAGCCAATTTTTGCCCTACCGCAATGGTGTCGTCTTCGTTTTTTAAAAAAAAGGTTAACTCTGTCATTTCCACTTATATCACTACTATTGTTGATGGATGAGGTTGCTCAAGCATAAAAAACCAGCAATGGCCTATGCTTGAGTCTCACATACCGCCTAGAGTAAATCACTATTCACTAATTGGCGAATAAAAGGCATTAAATCACTCGCTAACATGCCCCGTTCACCTTGTACTGCGGCAAGATCCGCAGCGCAGCCATGGACAACCACCCCAACGACGGTTGCCTGCATATTATCCATTCCCTGTGCCATGAGCGCACCTATAATACCAGATAACACATCCCCACACCCACCACTGGCAAGCCCAGGGTTACCCACAGGTGCGACAACCATTTGCTTACCGTCGAAAATCACAGTACCCGCGCCCTTTAAAAGCACTACACCGCCATACTTCTGCTGCATTGCGCGCACGGCGGCAAATCTGTCCTGCTCAATATCAGCGACAGAGCACCCCAATAAACGGGCGGCTTCCCCTGGATGGGGCGTTAACACCCAATTTGTTTGCCTGCGAGGTTCATTACTGAGCAGATTCAATGCATCGGCATCTAATACACAGGGTTTATCACTCAGGCCCACCGCTTTAAATAAGTTATAACCCCAATCATGTTTACCCAGCCCAGGCCCAAGCACTATAACTTGAGCCCAACCAAGACGCAGATACACCTCCATATCCACGAGATCGCAGCCCCAAAACATCAATTCAGGACGGGAAACATTGACTGTTAGTTGATGTTCGGGGCGACTTATCACTGTGACCAACCCAGCTCCTGCACGTAAACAGGCTTCACTGGCAAGACGTATAGCCCCAGCCATACCGATATCACCACCAATCAGAGTCACTTTGCCCGATTGCCCCTTATGACTATCCCTCGCACGGGCGGCAAAATAGCCTTTTAGCATTTCTCTGCCAACACGTAAGGCGTTGCAATCTCTAAAGAATGGCGTTAAACCTAGATCGGCAAATTCAATAAAACCGCTATAGTGCCGCGCCTTGCTGGTGAGTAACCCCTGTTTTATACCGCCAAAACATAGGGTCACATCGGCCATAACAGCAACCCCCGCAACAGTCCCCGTATCGGCAATAATTCCCGACGGGAGATCTAGGCTCAATACCCAGGCAGTACTTTGGTTAACGGCGTGGATCAACTCTGCCGTTTCCTCCCGTACACTGCCCTGCACGCCAGTCCCAAGCAGACCATCAACTATGATCTCTGCCTGTAGAATATCTTCAGTTTTAATGGATTGAGCCGTACCACCTTGATTAAGGTAAGCCGTTAATGCCTGTTCAAACTCGTCGCTGCCAGTAGTTTTGAGCAACATGACACAAACCGAGATCCCCGCCTCAAGCAAAAGCCGAGCACAGACTAAGGCATCGGCACCATTATTACCGCTGCCAACGAGGATTGAGACTGTTTTAGATTGAATACCGCCCCGCTCGGCACAATGTTTAACCAAACATTCAAAAGCAGCACGACCCGCCCGCTCGACCAAGCCATAAAATGTCGACTCACCCTCAGTCACTGCGAGCAACTCAGCTTCCCTAATTTGCTGCTGGGTATAAAGCGCCGTGGGTAATCTTGATAAATCTTGTGCCATAGATAAGCTCCTGCGCCACCAAAGAATAAATATCTCGCTTCATCACTCAACCCATTGAACGCATTGATTCAATCGTCTTACTGATAAAGGATTAAACACCGTTCATTAGATCAAGAAAGTAGCAAAAACCGCTCCGCCAAATTATGACGTAAATCAGTTGCTGAGCGAAAATATCCACGGGATGGCAATAAAAAAGCCGCGATAGAAACAACAAAACCAGCAATCAGCTGGCTTTGTTATAGGGAATGGCAGTTTGAGCTAGATATCATCCATCCGAATTGTGCTATGGACTAAGCGTTGTTGCTGCGTTTTCTCCACCCGGATTAAGTCGGCCAATGCGCTACGGGCATCCTCTGCCGTAGTCGAATTAACGGTTTTCTCCAATAGGCCAATGAGGCGATTTTCCAAGTCGAGATGCAAATTAAGCACATCTTCTTCATTCATATTTGCGGGCAACATTGTGTCTTGGCAGCGCTTGGTAAAGTCTTCAAATACAAAGTCTTTATACCAAGTATCTAGGATGCGGTGAGGAGCATCGTCCATATAATCACGCAGGTTCTCCGCCACCTTTTTTTGATGGGACTCAAAATATTCCAACATCATTTTCACTCGAGCCGAATCGGCTTGATTCATGAGCCGGCCATAGAGTTGCGCCATATCTAAGCGACAATTTGCCACATACTCGAGTAGATCACGCAATTGTTGAATACGCATATAATGCACTCCACTGTCAGGCCAACAACTTGGCGCTATTAACTTTGTCTGTGTTCATTATGTGAGTAAAAGTGCTAAGAATATTTGAACAAGGTCATAATTTAACTTTCGCAACGCCATCTAATTTAGGCATTCTTGAAGAAACAAGGCGCAGATCACGCATTAGCCTAGCTGTTTTAATTATCACAAAATGAAAAACATAGCCGAAAACAGCAACTGAGCTAATGTCGCATTTACAGCTAAAGGATGGAATAGTTTGAAATTTAGAGCGACGTGATTTTAATCAAAAGCGGTTCGAACCGATGACCTATACCTTGACTAATTTAACAATCACAAAGGTATCGCCACACTAAGAACTCAACTGAGCTAATGTCGCATTTACAGTTAAAGGCTAGAATAGTTTGAAATTGGAGCGACGTGATTTTAATCAAGAGCGGTTCTAACCGATGACCTATACCTTGGAAAAAAAAGGTATCGCCATATTAAGAGCGCAACTGAGCTAATGTTGGATTGACATTTAAAGATTGGAATTTGGAGCGACATATCGGGTTCGAACCGATGACCTATACCTTGGCAAGGTATCGCTCTACCAACTGAGCTAATGTCGCATAATTTGGAGCGACATATCGGGTTCGAACCGATGACCTATACCTTGGCAAGGTATCGCTCTACCAACTGAGCTAATGTCGCATAATTTTGTATTTAATGACTTGGTAAATCACTAAAATTGTATTTGGAGCGACATATCGGGTTCGAACCGATGACCTATACCTTGGCAAGGTATCGCTCTACCAACTGAGCTAATGTCGCCTTTTGTATCGCTGCTACATTTGCCTTCAACCTTCAACATTAACAAAGGTATCGTCTTTCAACCCTTGCCAACTGAGCTAATGTCGCAATCACTTATATGTTCGGCGCTTCATGTCCGCATCAAAAAGTTGAGGCCGCATTATATGAAAAATTCATGCGGCTGCAACCCCTTCTTGCAGATTTATCTGCTGATCGGTCAAATTTTAAATACTTTGCTGCGATAATATTGTAATTCAGCGATCGATTCTTGAATGTCCTGCAGTGCTTGGTGGGTTCCTTGCTTCTTAAAACCCGCCATAGTCTCAGGGCTCCAGCGTCTCACTAGCTCTTTTATCGTACTGACATCAAGGTTGCGATAATGGAAGTAATCCTCCAATTCACGCATATAACGATTTAAGAAGCGCCTATCTTGGCCAACACTGTTGCCACACATAGGGGAAGCGCCTTTAGGCACATATTGCTCTAAAAAAGCAATCGTCTTAGCAATGGCTTGTGCTTCGTTATCTTGGCTTGCACGCACACGGTCAATCAGCCCAGATTCGCCATGGTGTTTTTGATTCCAATCATCCATGGCCGCCAGTACGTCATCCGACTGATGAATGGCGATCACAGGGCCTTGACCGATAATATTGAGTTCTTGGTCCGTTACTAATGTGGCAATTTCAATGATCCTGTCTACATCGGGCTCTAGTCCCGTCATCTCTAGGTCAATCCAAATGAGATTATTTGCATCTGCCGCCATAAATCTGCCTTATTGTGTCAGTTAGCCTAAATTCAGGCATTTTTATTCAAGAGCGTGTATCATACTGCTTTTTTCCAACACAAAAAATCACCTAATTGACGAAGAAGAATCAGTGAGTAAAAAGAAACCCCTAAGCCAAGGTCAATTACGCCGTATGCGTGCCAATCACGAGAAACGACTCAATCGTGACAACGGCGAAAAAAACACGCCAGAGTTACAGGATAGTTCACTCGGAGCCGAACAGAGCGGCACTGTGATTTCCCGTTTTGGCCAACATGCCGATATCGAAACCGAAGACGGCCAGATAGTACGTTGCAATATTCGCCGAACCATTAATAGTTTAGTCACTGGCGACAAGGTCGTTGTGCGTTTAGCCATTGAGAGCCAAGCCAACAGCGGTATCGCGGGTATCGTTGAAGCCGTTCACCCTAGACGCTCTTCGCTAACACGCCCAGATTTATACGATGGCGTTAAGATTATCGCCTCGAATATCGACCAGATTTTAATTGTGTCCTCGGTATTACCCAGCTTTACCACCCAAATTATCGACCGCTACCTAGTCGCCGCCGAAGATACCGACATTCCGCCTATCATCGTTTTGAATAAAATTGACTTACTCAACCCAGATGAAGCCCTGGCAATAGATGAAGCGCTACAGCGCTATAAAGATATTGGCTATCCGGTTTATAAGGTCAGCAGCAAGTTAGGCGAAGGTATCGATACCATCAAGGGCTTACTTAAGGATAAAGTCAGCGTATTTGCGGGTCAGTCTGGTGTAGGTAAATCTTCTATCATCAATGCGCTATTGCCGGATGCGGATCTCTTAGTGGGTGATGTTTCCGATAACTCGGGTTTAGGTCAGCACACGACGACCACGGCCAAGCTATTGCATTTGCCCAGTGGCGGCGATTTGATTGACTCCCCCGGCGTACGTGAATTTGCCCTGTGGCACTTACCCGCACAGCGTGTAGGCTGGTGCTTTATCGAATTCCGTGACTTTTTAGGTGGCTGTAAATTCCGCGACTGCAAGCACGGTGATGACCCAGGTTGCGCATTAAAAGCCGCTGTTAATGAAGGTAAAATTAGTGAAGATCGCTTCAACAATTACCACCGCATTATTGCCAGCCTAGATGAGCAACGCCATGCGCGACATTTCCGCGCCGCGGCGGATGAATAACAACTTATTGATGAATAACAACGGTCTCAGCACAGATTGAGCGGTAAGAAAAGGAATTAAAATTGGATAAAGTCAAAATTGCCCTGCAGTACATGCTGCCAAAACACCTATTATCACGTTTAGTGGGTAAGCTCGCCGCCGCGCAAGCTGGCGCCTTGACCACAGCCGCCATCAAGTGGTTTATCAAGCAATATAAAATTGATATGAGCGAAGCGGCCCAGAGCGAACCTGAGGCTTACACCAGCTTCAATGACTTTTTTACCCGAGCCTTAAAACCAGGGATCCGCCCCATCAACCCAAATCCCCAAATTATGGTGCATCCGGTGGACGGCGCGGTTAGCCAACTGGGGCCAATCAAAGATGGGCGTATTTTCCAGGCTAAGGGCCACCACTACTCTTCGCTCACCTTATTGGGCGATCAAGCCGAAGATGCCAAGCGCTTCGAAGGCGGTGATTTCGCGACTATCTACTTAGCGCCTAAGGATTACCACCGTATCCATATGCCAATTAAAGGCACTTTATCGAAGATGACCTATGTGCCCGGCGAGCTATTTTCGGTCAATCCATTAACCGCAAGACACGTTCCCGGCCTTTTCGCCCGTAACGAACGTGTGGTGGCGATTTTTGAAACCGAGCTAGGCCCCCTGGCTATGGTGTTAGTTGGCGCGACTATCGTTGCCAGCATTGAAACCGTCTGGGCCGGCACCATCACACCACCTACAGGTAAGCAAGTGTTCACTTGGGAATACCCCACTGTGGGGCCAGATGCCATCACCTTAGATAAGGGCGATGAAATGGGCCGCTTTAAATTGGGCAGTACTGTGGTGATGCTATTTGCTAAAGACGCGATTGACACCTTTGCCGAAGGGGTTGAAGCCGAGGCGGTAACCCGTATGGGCCAAGCCTTTGCCAATCTTAACGGTGTAAAATCAGCGGACTAAGCGTTTTTGAGTGCATCGAATGTGAGTGCTGCTAAATCCTCAGGATTAATCGAGTTACATCTTGCTGTGCTGATGTTTGGCGGCACAGCATTGTTCTCAAAACTCATACCCTTAAGTGCACTCGATATCACCCTCTTGCGCTGCTGCGTCGCCTCCGTGGTTTTAGGCCTATTGGTAAAATTTCGCCGTCAGCACTTAACCTTGGCGAGCAAACAAGATTATCTGGTTGCTATCGGTTTAGGCGTAATTGTGAGCCTGCATTGGGTCACCTATTTTGCCGCTATGCAGCTCTCCTCCGTTGCCATAGGCATGATTGCCTTTTTTACCTATCCTGTGATGACAGTGATTGCCGAGCCTCTGCTAACGGGGCATAAAATCAAACCCCAGGATATTGCTAGCGGCGTATTAGTGCTCATCGGGGTGATTTTATTGATCCCCGAGGCCAATCTTGGCAATGATACCACCCTAGGGATCGCTATCGGCATTCTCTCGGCCATGTTATTTACCGCCCGAAATTTGCTGCAAAAACGCTACTTTACCCAATACTCTGGCCCCCATGCGATGTTTTACCAGACCTTAGTAGCCGTGGTTTTTTTGTTGCCTTGGCATGAGGCCGACCTTAACAGTATTCCATTAGATGTCTGGGGATTAATTATCCTGCTTGGTGTGGTATTTACCGCGGCACCCCACGCATTGTTTACCTCGGCACTGCGGCACTTAAGTGCAAAAACCGTCGGGCTCGTCTCCTGTTTACAACCCTTTTATGGTGCCATGCTGGCGCTGGTGATTTTGGGTGAAGAATTGAGTCTCACAACCCTGATTGGCGGCACGATAATCGTTGCCACGGCAATTTTTGAAACCCACCAGTCGCATCAATCACAGCGGCAAAAAAAGAAGCACTGAAACATACCAATCTCAGCCTAAGTTGGCTAAGATGAGTGCGCCATTTTCCCCGAGTTGTTTTTAGTCGATATGCTACGTATTTTATTGTTCGTTATTGCTTTTTTCTCTTTCCACTCCTTAGCCAATTCGCCCTTGCAGTTGGATAAACGTCTTGGTTTAAACAACCAAAATCAGCAACAAGCCATTAGCATTGATGAACAAATTGCTGAGCTAAAAAACAACATCGATAGACTGGCGGCGGAGGCGGCAAGTTTCCAGCAGGCTCAACTGGATTTTGAAAAAAATAAAAAGACCATTAATCAAGATCTCAAAGAAGCAGCAGTACAACTTAAACTGAAAAAAGGCACAGATCTCAGCCAACAGGCATCGATGGCCTATTTACGCTTGTCGGAATTAAAGGAAAGTGAGTCTACCTTAGGCAATCAAGTCAATGAGTTATTGCAGCGCCATAATCTTTTACCCTCTGTAATTGCCACGGCAAGGCAGAATGTGCTGCAAAGCAAGAAGTCTGAGCTTGCGCCCTTAGATACCCCAACGGGGGAATTGCAGCAAACCCAGCGGATCTTCCTAGAACAGACCCTAACGACCAATGAAGCGGAACTCGCCAGCAGCCAAAAGCGTATCGAACTGACCCAATTACAATTGCAGTTAGTACGGCAGCAGTTGATCCAACAGGAAGCCTTGATTGAAGCCATCAACAAGGCCATGAATAAACAGCGCCAACAGCAAACCGATGCAACCTTAGCCAAAAATCTGGTTGCGACGGATAAAGCCGTCGATCCTGTGACGCGCAATATTATCGATACCAACCAGATCTATGGCCAAAAACTGCAAACCTTAACCTTGCAAATCAACAATGTGATTGAGCAGCAGGAACAAGCCGAGATCCAATATCAATCCCAAGCTAAGCAACTGGCGAATATTCAAGAACAAATTACTTGGGTAAAAATGAATTCCGCCTTCGGTGAACGCTTCTTGCAAATGCTGCAATCACTGCCTAAGCCACCCAACCACGAAAAACTGCAAACGCTTATCGCCGATGCGCGCTTAGACAGATATCACCTTGAGCAACAGCAAGCGCTTAATGAACAGGAATTAGAGCAGCCAAGCCACTACACTGATGCACAAATTAAGCTGCTTAACTCCCAGCAAGTGCTGCTCACACAGTTAATGCAAGGTTATGATCAATACCTGAGTGAACTTGGCAAACTTAAGGTAAATTATCAACAGCTTAGCCAGCAAAACCTCACACTTAAAAATACCCTTAACGAACATTTATTCTGGGTGCCTAATGCGGCCAGTATCAATAAATTATGGCTGACAGATGTCCAGCGCAGCACCCTATGGTTAGTGCAACAAGCGCAGTGGGAACAACTCAATGAAGCCTGGCAAGAGCAAAACGACTATTGGTCATGGTGGATCATTCTGCTGGTGCTGTGTCTCGTTATCCAAGATCTCGTGACACCTAAATTTAATCGGCTACTCACCCATTACGCTACCTATGTGGGTAACGTGACCCAAGATAAGTTTATTTACACCCTAAAAGCACTTATTTGCAGCATTGGTTATGCCTTAATCAAACCTCTGCCTGTGGTCATTGCCGGGTGGATTTTCTACCAATCCGACCGCAACTTCGTGCAGGCCGTGGGGATGGGGATTTTGGCCATTGGCCTAGTGTATTTATTGTATCGTTTGATTTTTATCTTGGCCCTCAATAAGGGCGTTTTGGTTGGACACTTTAAGCGCCCCTCAAAACTTATCCAAGCGGGCCAATTTCGGCTGAAGCACTTTGTGTTAGTCGTGAGCCCCCTATTGGGATTAATGGGGTTTACCGAAGTATTAGACGCCTCTTTAGTGCGTAACAGCATAGGCCGAGGCGCATTTATCCTCTTTTGTATTATGTTGTTCTTGCTCTACAAGGACATTCTCATCCTGAGCCGTCAAAATATCGATAGTCAAAAAGACGGTAAGAATAAGAAGCTGCTGCAAAAAATGCTCTGGGCCCTATTGATTTCGGTGCCGCTACTGAGTGCTGGACTTGCCTTCAGAGGCTACTACTTTACCGCCTTCCAGATGCTGCTACAGCTGCAACTGTCGTTAATATTAGGCCTAGGCTTTTTACTGCTATATCAACTCATTAAACGTTGGATGTTGATCGAACGCCGGCGTATCGCCTTCGACCGTGCTAAGGCCAAACGTGCCGAACGACTAGCCCAACGGGAAAAAGGGGAAACACACCATCCATCCAATGATGGCCTAGACACCTACGAGGAACCCGTTGTCGACCTCGAAACTATTTCGAGCCAGTCCCTAGGCTTAGTCCGCTCACTGTTGCTGCTCGCATTTTTAGCCAGCTTGATTGGCCTCTGGACTCAAACCCACACGGCACTGTTTTCCTTCCTCGATGGCATCACCCTGTGGACCACTAACACTAGCATTAATGGTTTAGAACAACAGTTACCTATCACCATGAAATCCCTGATGTTTGGATTAATCATTGTAGGGTTTTCATTGATGATAGCGACCAATCTTCCCGGATTATTAGAGCTGATGATCCTCCAACGGCTCGACCTTACGCCCGGCACCGGATTTGCGATTACCACGGTCAGCCGCTATTTAGTGGTCTTTTTAGGCCTATTGATTGGCTTTTCAAACCTTGGGATGGAATGGTCCAAACTGCAGTGGTTAATTGCCGCATTATCACTCGGTCTAGGTTTTGGTTTGCAGGAGATTTTTGCCAACTTTATCTCGGGTCTGATTATTCTGTTTGAAAAACCCGTGCGCATTGGCGATACGGTCACTATCCGCGATCTCACCGGCACTGTGAGTAAAATTCAGATCCGCGCTACGACGATTATCGACTGGGATAGAAAGGAAATTATTATTCCCAATAAAGCCTTTATCACCGAACAGCTGATCAACTGGTCGCTATCCGATCCTATTACTCGAGTGATAGTGTATGTCGCGGTTGCAAGGGACTCGGATCCCGCAAAAGTCGAGGCGACCCTCTATCAAGCGGTGCAGGAATGTGAAGATGCGCTGCCAAATCCAGAGCCTGAGGTTTGGTTTGCAGGTTTTGGTAAGCACACCCAAGATTACGAGGTGCGCGCCTACGCCAAAGATATGTCGGCTCGCTGGCCACTGCGCCATGATCTTCATAAACGCATCACTAAAAAGCTCAAAGAAAACAATTTAGAACTCGCCTATCCGCAAATGGAAATCCATATCAAAAATGGCCAGAATCGCGATCAGGTCGGCATTATTCGAAGTTAACAGGATTGTAGAACATGCTTATTTTTGCTCACCGCGGCGCCAGCGGTTACGAGGTTGAAAACACCTTAGCCGCCATGGCTAAAGCACTGCAATTAGGTGTCCAAGCTATCGAGCTTGATGTCCATAATGTCGAAGGCGAACTGGTCGTATTCCATGATAGGCGGCTCGATCATAAAAGCTCAGGCACTGGCGTCATCCACTTAATCGATCGTGCCTACCTTGAAAGCATTAATGTGAAGGGTGAGCCAATCCCAACACTCTGGCAAGTGCTTGAATTGGTTGCGGGTCGCTGCATAGTCAATATTGAGTTGAAGGGCATAAATACCGTTGCACCTTTGCTCGACTTATATCCAAAGGCATTAAACGAACTCGGTTTTACTCCTGAGCAATTGCTGCTTTCCTCCTTTAATCACCCCTATCTGCAGGCAGTAAAGCAGGCATTACCTGGGGCCTTAGTCGCACCACTCCTTGCCAGTATTCCCTTAGATGGCGCGGCGGTAGTCAGTGAACTAGCGGCTTACTCATTACACTTAGATATCAGTTTTATCAGCCAAGCTCTGGTAGATGATGCCCACCACAGGGGCGCTAAAGTGTATGTCTATACCGTCGATCATCAAGATGATATTCATGCACTTAAGCAAATGGGGGTCGACGGTATTTTTAGCAATTATCCCGATCGGGCCATGAAAGCACTCACTCAAACCAGCAGCACCAATTACCAAGGTTATTTTGAGTAAGTGAGTTATCTAGGGTGATTAAGCTTGGTTATTTCGCTGTGCCCAATAGCCGATAAAAATAAACATGGCCAGAATGAGTAGAAACATCCAATGGGATGGCATAGCCACGATTTGCCTTGCCATCCAAGGGATGACTTTGACAATCAATAGACCATAGCCGAAGGCATTTACAATAATAAAAACAACGGTTCGTAACACAAAGGAATGCCCCAAAAGATGGCGCCTGATCGTGCGGTTAATATCGGCCGAAAACACTAAAATCAGACACACCAACATAGCGGTGGCAATATCAAATGCCCAAGGGCGCAGCATATTCCCCAAGTGGGCAATGATCGCAACTAACTGTTCAAACATAATACTCAACCTAAAAAGGTGCTACGTAGCCCCAAATCTTGACCACCAGCACATTGAAAAATAACGATAACCAAGCATAAAGGGAGACGCCATGGGGCACAAGTTACTCTTACTCACTAAGGCAAATGAGCATTATCGCCAACTGATTGAGGCACAAAAGCTAACGGATCTCGTGTTACTCAGTGATGACCCCGCCAATATCGCTAACGCCGACATCTGGCTCGCTGAACCTAAACTCGCCGCACCTTTATTGCCCCACGCCAAAAAACTGCAATGGCTACAGTCTAGCTTTGCGGGTATCGATGCCCTACTCAGTCCAAGGGGAAGGAAAGACTATCAGCTCACTAATATAAAAGGAATTTTTGGGCCGTTAATGAGTGAGTATCTGTTTGGTTATTTGCTTGCACATATCCGTGGACACCATTTTTACGAGCAACAACAGCGGCAAAAAAACTGGCAGGCTCAGCCCCCAATGCGCCACTCGACATTACAAGGAATGCGGCTCCTACTGCTCGGTACGGGCTCTATTGCACAGCAAGTTGCACAGACGGCAAAACATTTTGGGATGCAAGTGACGGGAATAAACCGCAGCGGTCAAGCCGTTGCAGGGTTTGATCAAATTGAAGTCATATCAAGATTAGAACTAGCCATAAATGATGCCGATGTGGTCGTCAATTTGCTGCCAAGCACACCGGAAACGCGCAATATTCTGAATGCACCTAGGCTATCAATGCTAAAGGAAGATGCCATCCTGATGAATGTGGGCCGTGGCGATGTATTAGATCTCGATGCACTCAATGCGCAGCTTATCGCCCATCCGTTGCAACAAGCGGTATTAGATGTATTTCACCAAGAACCTTTACCAGCAAGCCACCCTATTTGGGACAGACCTAACGCTGTGATCACACCACACATTTCGGCGCCCAGCCATCCAGAGCAAATCGTTGATATTTTTAGCGATAACTACCATAGATTCATCAAAGGTGAGCCCTTGTTATCCCAAATTGACTTTGCTAGGGGTTACTAAAATGCGCGCCGCGTAACAAAATAAGTAAAGACTTTGGCTAAGATAAAAAATCACGATTGCATTTGATAAGTGTTTTCATTTAGAATTAGCACAATTCAGATTGGGGACGAAAAAATGTACGTTTGTCTTTGCCATGCAATCACTGACACGCAAATTAAAAATGCCGTAAGCCAGGGCGACAGCTCACTCGCTGATGTTAAGAAGCGCTTGGGTGTTGCAAATCAGTGTGGTAAATGCGCCAGAATGGCAGTGCAGATCATTCAGAACCAATTAGAACTCGAGCCAAATTATTACGAGGTCGCTTAAGCTCTGAAGTTTTCGTTCGGCCTTTGCGTATCCCTCTACAGACCCAAACGTCTCCTTGACGCCCCTCTAATTGACCTCTCTATCTAATATCCCTCTCTATTTAATTGATCTATTTCGAATTAACCCAATCAATAGGCAGGCTAGCTTTCGCCTTTGTCGGCCATGGGCGCATTTGTGCAAGTGAGTAAAACCACACCTGCGGTTCGGTTTATTGATGGTGCCCCCATTACGCGCCTCCCCACTAAGTGAACCAGCAAAATGGGGGGCGGCAGCGGTATTACATCGTTTTTGCTATTTACGTTTTAAAAGGTAAGCGGCCTCATTCAGCCAAGGCACTTCTTTCTTTATAAACCTTGGGTTATCCGCAAGCACATCCTGACAATCCAAGAGTTGGATTTCAAAATCCTCGGTTAAATATGTCTCAATCCAAGTCGGTGATACCGCAAACGGTGGGCCGTTTAATGCCTCCTGCGGATAATCTAAGGTCACGAGCAAGCCTAGGCTGCCACTGGGTAATAAACTCGCTAATTGCTTAGCATATTGGGCACGCATACTTTCGGGCCAAGCGATCAAGGCCGCACGGTCATAAAATGCCGTCACATCCTGCGTAAGTTCATTCGGTAAGGTGAAGATATCGCCTTGGTATAAACTGATTTGCTCGGTTTGATAATGCTGATGCTCGCCCACTGCGGTTTTGGTCATCTCGAGCTGGTTATCACTGAAAAATTGCTGCACTGCTAGCTCATTTAACTCACAACCTATCACTTGATGGCCCTGTTCGGCCAAAAAGCACATATCCAATGACTTACCACACAGGGGAACAAAGACTTTGGCAGTGGCCGGCAATGCAAGCTTCTGCCAATATTTAACGAGGAAAGGATTGATATCCTGTTGATGAAAACCTATTTGCTGCTGATGCCACTTGTCATGCCAAAAACCGGGTTCCATAGCTATATCTCAAATCACTAAAATGACCCTTACTCTAATGGCATTTCTCTATGGATGCAAAAACTCTGATATAGCAAGTTAATCATAGGGATGTAAAGACTCACTTACTGATCTAGCGCAGCCTGCACTTTACGAAGCCAAACACAATTATCACACTGACATTGGCGGCGAGATAAGTGATGTGGGCTCAGGGAGGAGTCAATAAAATCCACCGCAATCAACAATTGCTGCTTCAATTCGGCAATGGATTTTTTCTCTACCGCAACGAGTTCATCGTTCTGGTTCATCCAAATGCATTCCATGCCCTGATGACAAGTTAAACACTGCTCATCACTGTCATTAAAAAACACCGCGTGGGGGCAATGGGTCACCTCCATTGACTGTAGGATTCGTTTACGCGGATATTCTAATAGTTCAATCAGTAACGCTTTATATTGGGCGGGCATATGCCCTCCTTCAAATACATTTTGCCTGCGGGTTATTTAACAAAATTTTATCCCATCCATTACGCCAAAGATTACCTATAGTTCACCCAATTTAATTTGATATAAGTCAAAGTCAGCGACGAAATGATGGGATAGGTAAGCCGACAATCACGCTAACTCTCAGCCTTATACATAAATAGGTAAAAATAAATATTGCCCTTATTTGATTATTTCCCCCGCTTACTGGTTAAATGAACAAAACAAGGAGCACGATTTTGCAAACACCCCAGCTACAGCATTTTTACATTTCTGAAGAGCAATCCATCTATTTGCTTAAGGCCAATGATGCCCGCAAGCACAAGGCTTGGATCCGTCTCTGTAAACAACAGCTGAGTAAATTGGGCTATACCGATATCGAATTTATCGGCAAGGGGGCCTATGGCTTCGTTTTTGCGGGAGTCAATCTTGCGGGCGATGCCCATGTCTTTAAATTTTCACGGATTAATCTACCGCAACATATTCAAGACAGGCTCGAAGAAGAAGCCTTTATGCTGTCCTTGCTCAAGCATCCCAATGTTCCCGCCGCCATCAAATTTGAGCGGGTCGGCAAGCAAGGGATCCTAGTGATGGAACGCGCTAAGGGAGAAGATCTTGAGCAGCTTTGCCGCCGTTTAGGCGCTCTGCCCACGGCCATGGTGATGAGTATTGCCCGGCAATTGGCCGATATCTTGTATTACCTACGTACAGGTAAGCCATTGGTTCATGGCGATATTAAGCCTTCAAACTTAGTCTATGATACCCAAAGCCAACACTTGTCATTGATCGATTGGGGCTCGGCGGTATTCGCCCAGCGGGACGAATATAACAAGCCCGTCGAAGATAACGTCATGGCGCTGATGTCGAGCGATCAGCAGCACACCAATGCCCGCATGGGGGACGTGTATTTTATCGGTGAGGAGCAGCTCAATGGCGCCCTCTCAAGCCCACGTTTTGATGAACAAGGGGTTGCGGCAACCTTATATGCCCTCGCCTCTGGGCAAGCGAGCCGTTTCGGGGCGCAGGTCATTCCCCCCACCAGCATAGGGTTACCTATGGAGCTTGCCCGCACCTTAGAAGGCATGCTCAGTAGCGATGCCAAGCAACGTAACATTGCGGGGGATTACTTTTTAAAAAGCATGCGCCACAGCCACAGATTACACCTACCCGAACTGCCGAAAGCTGAACTACAGGGTGAGATCCCCGTCTGGGTGCAGTCCCGTGAGAAGGATGTAGAAACCGTGAGCTACAGTTCCCGGAAATCCTTTTTAAAGGAGCATAATGCCCAAGATCCGATCGCAAAAATGGATGATATTCAGCTCGAGAAATACTATCGCAACTTCCTCGCGGGCATGGGCGATACCGAAAAAGGCTTTATTGCCGCTGTGGGTCGGTTAGCGCAATATCCTATCGTCGGTGGACTCGCTATCCATTGGCAGGAAACTGGCGTGTTTATCGATTCCAATCTTGCGATTTACGATGCCAAACAAAAAAGCGCCTTAATTATTGCGGTCAATAATATGGTCACGCTGGCACGGGGCATTAAACGTATCGGGGTGTTTAAGGCCTGTTTCTTTAACGCGAGGGACACACTGCATATCGAGCGGGAAAACACCCACGAACCCTTTGTCGCCAGTGCCGATTTACAACTGCCCTTCGAAGTCGGCGATGTGCCCACGCTCGAGGATAAATCGCGGTTACATTCCTACTTTGAAGACGGCAAAGATCCCGATGAAAACCTGGAATTACCGAGTGAAATCATGGAGGAATTGGCGCGGATCAACCAAATCCACCACACGGGCTGCATCATTTTTGAGGCGCTGCCGAATCACTTAAAGATCCACAGCTATCTGAAATTACTCAACCCCCGCAAACAGGCGGCGTTTCGTGCCAGTCTCGATCGTATCTTGCATTATGTCGGCAAAATCCAAGGTCATGGCGTATCAGGCTTTATGAAATTGCCCTACAAAAACACGCGGCGTTTTAATCACCTAGAGCGTAAAACCGACTATTTTTACCCCAAAAACCCTAAAGAAATAGGCGCTTAACTGTTGCGATTTCAGCTACGCCTATTTCATTTTCTAGCTAATATTTTCAAGCTTAGATAGGCGCCCCCGGTGGTAGAGTAAGAGGCTGAGCTATCAGCCTTGCCTTAGGATCCCCAAGCCCAGCACTGAGCACTTGCAGCAGCCAAGTATAATGGGCAGCCCGGGTTGCATTGGCCCGATTCGCCTTCGCTTTTAATTGCTTAATCACAAATTGAGCGCGATCGTTAATCATGGCTTTAACCTCTGGTGACGTCTCTGAATGGTGCAGAGTCGCAAGCAGTTCATCAATCACTACCGCATTGACCCGCATCCACACGCCTTCAACCAGCCCAAGCTTATCCTCTTGATATAACGTGGCGGCAAATAACTTATCGAGCAAAACGGTTACGGATAACTGCTCATTATCCACCATCGACGCTTGGCTAACACGGTTCAAACGCTTAGGCATCAATAACAGGTTAATGGTATGGCGACTAAAGACTTCGGCCATTCCGAAGGGATCCGTTTGGACACCTAAACCTGAGTCAAAGGATTCCCGTGATGCCTGATAATTCCCCGCCTTGGGCACTAAACTATCGAGTAAGGTTTGTGGTACGGTTAAACTCGTCGCATCCAAGGTTTTAAGCAAGGCATCTAAACCCGTAGACTGCAACTGCGGTGCAATATAGCTCCAGCGGCTACCTTCGCCAATCGATTGATAGTTATAGTCGATTCCACCGATAAACTTAGCCACGGCATCGATTTGATAGCGGGTGAGCAAATAAATCGGGGCAAATGCATCGGCCAATTCCCCGAGTGGCTCATTGGCTAATAATGCCGTACTGGAGAAACCTTCAATCGCTTTAGTGCGGATCCTATCGAGCTGCGTTAACTGGGCAATAGGATCATCACCGCTATCCCACAGACTCGCATAGGCATGGCTGCTATCCTTTTGGCGGGAATCTGCCTCGCCTATATAGCGCAAGCCCTTGCGCGCAACTTCTGCAAGCAACTGAGTTTGAAGTTTTTTCTGCGCACTTGCATCCCCTTCATCGCTGTAACCATAGGCGATGGTAAAATTATCCCAAGGTCCAACACTGGTGGTATAGGGCGCTGAAATATCAATATCATTGCCCTTTAGTTGGATTTTAGGATGGGGGTAATCCATCACTGAGGCATCCTGATTGGTGGAGGCGGCAAAGTTATGATCTAACCCTAAGGTATGGCCGACTTCATGGGCGGCAAGCTGGCGAATACGGGCTAAAGACAGCTCAGTTGCGGCTTTTTCGGCCGCGGCTCTATCCTGCCAACCCGCAGTGAGCCCTTTAGCAATCAAATAATCCTGACGCACACGCAAACTTCCAAGGGTGACATGGCCCTTAATGATTTCACCGGTGCGCGGATCGGTCAGCGCGGCGCCATAGGACCAGCCCCGTGTAGCCCTGTGCACCCATTGGATCATGTTGTAGCGTATATCCTGGGGATCGGCATCTAAGGGGAGTAATTCGACTTTAAAGCCATCGATAAAACCCGCTTGGGTAAAAGCACTCTCCCACCAACGCGCACCGTCGAGCAGTGCCGAGCGGATCGGCTCCGTGACTCCCGGATCCAGATAATAGATAATAGGCTCAACCACTTTACTCGGCCCAGGGCCGGGATTTATCTTCTGTAAGCGATGGCGCAGGAGAAAACGCTGCACCAAAGGTTGGTCAAAGGGCGTGGCATAGTCGCGGTATTCATCGGATAAATAGCCGCTCATAGGATGATAGGGCCGGGGCTGATAACCAGCGTCAGGAAGCTCAACGAAGGAATAACGCATCCGCACCGACACGAGGGAGCCATCGGGCGTGACCTTAGCGACTTCGTCCCCGACGGTATCGCCTTTGAAAGTCAGCTGCACATCGACATCAGCATTTTTCGCAAAAGATTTAACTCTTGCGGGCAAGAGGCTCGAGCGACTCACATCGAGGCGATAATCCCCCTGTGCCGTGCGTTGTAATGCGGCAGCGACCCCGTGTAAATCATTGAGTACCAGATCGTTAATCGCCACCAAATCCGGCTTTCCTTCAAGCACTTTACCCTGCCATAGTACAGAGTCGGCAAATGCCTCCTCAACGGCCCTTTTCTCGGCGGGATCCTGAGTATCGGCACGATACTGGGTATTAAGCTGCTTTAACTGCACATAGGGGCCTTGACGCTCAAACTGCACCATACGTGTTTGCCCAAGCTGACCACGGTCGAGACCAATATCGTTCGACCCGACCCCTTCGGGTAAGCTAGTCACCAATAGAAAAGGCTGATTAAGGCGGTTGACCTCAAGGTATAACTCCCCCTGAGATTCCTCGTAATAGAGATTAAGAAAACCTTTAGCCTCTTGGCTCTGCTTAATAATCTTGGCGCTAGGCACGGTAGCTGCGACGGTAAGGGTAGGAAATCCTAATAGCGTTATGGATAAGGCTAAGGCTAAACGTTGGGGTTTCATCTTTCCTCCTATTCGGCTGGCTGCATTATTGACGCTATAGGCGACTGGCAATCGCGATACTCTGTAGCGCAGTTAAATAACGCGGGGCCATCACTGGCCCCAAGCTCAGATTAACTATGCTGATGTTTGTGTTTGATCCAGTGATTTAAGGTTTCAAATAACTCATTGAGCACTATGGGTTTAGTAATATGGGCATTCATACCCGCCGCTAAACTCTTTTCCCTGTCGCCCGACATGGCATGGGCCGTCATGGCAATAATAGGCAACTCATCGGCACTATAACGTTCCCGCAGCGCCCGTGCCGCCGTTAAGCCATCCATCACTGGCATTTGAATATCCATCAATACCGCATCGAATGGACGGGAATCGATAGTATCGAGGGCAATTTGGCCGTTATCCGCCAGCACCACTTCATAGCCCGCACTCTTTAACAGTTCGGTCGCCACTTGCTGGTTGATAAAGTTATCCTCCACCAATAACACTAATCCCGTGTGCTCGCCTACTTCTGACTCGATTTCCACTTTAGGTTGAACCACGTTTAATCTAGGTTCATCGGCAAAGGCCGCGATGATTTCATCGAACAGGCTCGAGGCCTTAAAGGGCTTTTGCAACACGGCAAACACATTGGCACTATCCACCTCATGCTGTAAAGGTTCTGCCGCATAGGCCGTCATCATAATAATGATGGGTCGCTTAGGGATACGCCCCTCGGCCACCATAGTATCGATGGCGCTGATCACATCACCGCCGTCCATTTCAGGCATCATCCAATCGAGTAGCAATAGATCTATGGGATCCCGTGACAGCTTATACAGGGCCTCGGCACCGCTGGCGGCGGTATCGACTTCGAAGTGGAAATCCCGCATCACAGCGGAATAAATTTGCAGGGCCGTCGGGTTATCATCAACCACTAAGGTACGTAAATTATTGAGTTTTTCCGGTACCACTAGCGGCGCAATTTTCGCTTCTTCGGCAATTTCAAAACTGATAGTAAAGCTGAAGGTACTGCCCACCCCAAGCTCGCTCTGTACCTGCATCTTGCCGCCCATCATAGACACTAGATGCTTACTGATCGACAGGCCTAAACCTGTGCCGCCATACTTACGGGTCGTCGAACCGTCGGCCTGGGCAAAGGCATCGAACAGTTTCTCCTGCTGATCTTTGCTAATACCAATGCCGGTATCACGCACCCAAAATTTCAGGGTAATGCGGTGATCCCGCTCGCCCACATCCTCACACCCCAGTTCGATTTCACCGGATTGGGTAAATTTGACCGCATTTGAGAGCAAGTTAATCAGCACTTGGCCTAAACGCAGTGGATCGCCCTTGAGGATAAGCCCGGCGGTGACGGGGGCATAGAGCAACAGTTCAACGCCCTGCTCCTGTGCCTTAAGCGCATTAAGATCGAGTGCATGGTCGAGCACTTTATCCAGCGGGAATGGCACCCGCTCAAGCTCAAGCTTACCCGCTTCAATCTTAGAGAAGTCGAGGATATCGTTAATAATCCGTAGCAGGGATTGCGCCGAGAATCCCGCCTTTTCAAGGTAATCCTTTTGCTGCGCCGTTAACGAAGTGCGCTGGGCGAGCTGCAACATACCAATAATGGCGTTCATCGGCGTGCGGATCTCATGGCTCATATTCGCCAGGAATTCACTCTTGTAAAGGTTAGCTAACTCGGCGTCTTGCTTAGCCTCAAGCAAGGCCACTTCGTTACTCTTTTGTCGGGTAATATCTTTATGTGTCCCCAACATCCGCTTAGGTTGACCATCGGCGGTAAACTCGACCACCCGGCCGCGGGAAAGCACCCAATGATAACTGCCATTTTTACCCAGTATACGAAACTCAATTTCATAGGCATCGACGGGATTTTGCAGGTATTGATTACGGTATTCCTCCACCCGAATACGGTCATCCGGATGGGTTAATTGATCAATTGCCGACAATAGGGCTGGGAATTCATTGGTTTTATACCCCAGCATTGAATAATAGGCTGGGTTACAGATGATCTGTTCCGAATCGAGATACCAGTCCCACAGGCCATCCTCCACCGCGTCCATGGCTAAGTGGTAACGCTCCTCCGAGAGCCGTAATTGCTCGGCGGATTCGTATTCCCGCGTCACATCACGCCATACGGCAATCAAGCCCTGTAGCTCGCCGCGGCGGTTATAGAATGGCAGTTTTAAGGTATCGAGCAGTAGGGGCTTGCCCGCCAGTTCGACCTTTTCCTGGTAGCGCAGTGGTGTACGATCCTTGAGCACCTGCTCATCCTCGGCGCGGATCCGTATCCCCATTTCAGGCGACGTTAAATCCTCCGAAGACAGGCCTATCATCTCACTCTCGGTGTAACCCAGCATGCGCTCCGCCGCCTTGTTACAACCTAAGTAGTTGCCTTCTTTATCTTTAAAGACAATCGCTTCAGGGATTGAATCGAGTAGGGATCGCAGTAATGCATACTCACGTTCACGCCGCTCTGTGGTTTCTTTTAAACGCTCGGTGCGCCGCGCCACGAGCTTATCGAGCCGTTTATTTTGCTCCGCCAGATGGTGGGTATATTGTTTGTTTTCTTCAAAAATCCGACTGACCAATAGGAACCAAGGTTCCCAGCCATGGGTAATTTTCTCGGGAGGCTTGCGGGGCTCTTGGGAGCAGCCCTCGAGGTGTGATAACAGGCGCGATGCAGGGCTCACAAAGGAGCGGCGCGTCTGCCAATGCACTATGGTCACCAGCACTGAGAGGGCGATAACCACCAAAATAAAGGTCAGCTGTAATTTTTCCCACGAGTCTTGGAATAGATCGTCCTCATCCTGCAAATACAATAAACGCCACGGCGCGTTATGCAGGGCAACCGAGTGGATATAGTAACCGTTGCGGATTATGCCTTCATGGGCATCGAATAATTCAGACTCGGGCAAAGAATGCAGTTCGGAGGGAATACGTTGACTGATGTGATAGACCCGATTGATGTCGGAATTGTCAAAATCACTATGGGATAAAATATTGTTCTGCTGATCGAGCAAGATCACTGTGCCCGGCATCTTAAAATAGACTCGAATTTGCCGCGCCAGCGAGGCCAAGGTCATATCTAAATTGATTGACCCCATAAATTCATCTTCAAGGTAGACGGGCACACCTAAGGTTGTCAGCAGCCCCTTGCCCGTCGAGTCCACATAGGCCTCACTCCAAAATACACTGCGCTGCGGGTTCATCGCCGGGGTAGCGTATTGGAATTGTTTCTTGTTGAGCAGCTCATCCCGAAAGCGTTGTTCGTCATTGGTCCAGGGGAAATAGGACATTATCCTTTGCCTGGAAAGATAGTAAATCGCCGAGGCCTTGGGGGCCGCTTCCTTAGCGACAGGGAAAGACAAAGATAGCTCGAACAACATCTCCAGTTCTTGATAAAACTTATCGCTACGACCATCGAGGGACCCAGCGCCGGTGATCCGCCCCATATTGGTGAAAGGCTTGCCGCCCTTAGCGTAGTTAGGTTCTAAGGTAAAATACTGGCCGCTTTCGTTAAATTTTCCATATTGAGGTAAGCGATCTTTACGGACTAACTCACCTAAACGTAAATGATCGACGGCAACGTCCCGTAAACTCTTTACCGCGCGAATACTCGACTCGAGTAACAAGTCGATTTGCAGCACATGGCGCTCAACCTGTTCCTCACGCTGTTCCATTTGTTGGGTTTTCTGACGATCGAAAAACATCCATGCGGTTAATAACGACATGACAATAACGCCAATATACGTATAAAAAACGGCACGGTTGTAATTCTTCTGGATCGGCGATTTTAGTTGGAGATCCGGCTCACTCGATTTCATCCACTACCCTTGCTTGCAGCGCTTGATTTTAGCCATCGGCGGCAAAAACTATTGGGCTAATATACTAGCAGGAAGAAACCCTCAATCACATCAAATAATTATTGGCCGAATGCCATCCATGCCCATGATAAGTCGATTAAAAAAGAAAAGCAGGACGAAAAACAAAGGCCTCAAAGATGAGACCTTTTGTAACAAGCTTACCGATAGGCTTATAAGTGCTCTTCGGCGTATTCGGCGAGGCGTGAACGCACGACACCGTTGAGGTACAGATTTGCGCTGCCTTCAAAGTCTTTAAAACGTTCGACTATATAGGTCAGCCCCGAAGTAACGGCGGTTAGATAGTTAGAGTCAATCTGTGCTAAGTTACCGCAACAAATCAGTTTTGTACCCTCGCCCATACGGGTGATCATGGTTTTGATCTGCGAGGCGGTGAGGTTTTGGCACTCATCCAATAAGACAACGGAGTTTTGGATCGAGCGCCCGCGCATAAAGTTAATCGACTTAAACTGAATGTTGGCCTTCTCCATGATGTAATTGAGGCTACCCGTCGGATTCACATCATTCTTGTGCAGCACTTCTAAGGTGTCGGTAATGGCCGCCAGCCAAGGCATCATTTTCTCTTCTTCGGTGCCGGGCAGGAAGCCGATTGATTCGGCGATTTCAGGGGTATTACGGGTGACAATCACTTTGTCGTAGCGATTACGCTCAACCACCAGTTCTAGGGCGGCCGCCATGGCGAGCAAGGTTTTACCGCAACCAGCAGGCCCAGTTAAGATCACCAGATCGATATCGGGATCGAGCAAGGCTTGCAGCGCCATGCCTTGGTAAACATTCTTAGGCTTAACCCCCCATGCCTCAAGGTTTTTCATCCGCTCGCGGCCTAAATCTAAAATATGCAGATGGGTGTCACTGCGTTCGGTAACGCGACCACAAAAATCCGACTCCGTGTCGATAAGATATTGGTTAATATAAAATTGATCGGTATCTAAGTCTTTAATTGGCACTTCATGGATAGTATGTCTGCCGTGGCGCTCGGTGGACACTTTGTTTAAATGCTCCCAAAAATTCCCCTCAAACTGATAAAAACCTTTACTGAGGAAGCGAATATCATCAATCAATTGGTCGGTGCGATAATCTTCAACCAATTGAATGCCCGCGCCCTTCGCCTTGAGGCGCATATTGATATCTTTAGTGACTAATACCACGGTCCGTGGATGATGCAGGTTTTGTAGATGCAGTGCAGTGTTGATAATGCGGTTGTCATTGCCATCCCCCGGCAAGGCGCCTAGGGTAAAATCGACGAGGTGATCGGGGAAGATAGAGAGCGAACCTATCGCATCGGCATGCCCCTCTCGGCTGGGCAAAGGAACGCCGTTGATAATCTGCTCCGGTGTAGTATCACCGCCTAAGGTATCTTCAAGTGCCCTGATGGCGACCCTAGCATCCCGACTCACATCACTCTTTCGATCTTTTATCTGGTCTAACTCTTCGAGCACTGTCATTGGAATGACTACGTCGTGCTCCTTAAACGAATAGATCGCCAAAGGTTCATGTAATAACACATTGGTATCCAGTACAAACAACTTTCTGTCGTCTTGTTCCATGGCGCCTCCAGAGTACTTCAGTAAAGTTTAAACACACTTTTGAGTCTCAATAAAAGTAACACGGCTCCTATTACTGGCTGAGCATATGGCAAAAAATGATCATAAGGTTCAAGTCGATAGCACTTTACTCACACTTTAACCTTAAGTTGATATTGGCACTAAACTCAGTAGATAACAATACCGCAACCTGTGTTTACCTCACAGACCCAAGGCAGTGTATCGCCCCTAATATGACACTAGCATGACAAGCGACTTATCACGGGTTCAACAATTTTCTTAGTCGCTCAATTTGTAATCTACCACTCGGGGAATTAGGCTCTAACGAGTGAGAGGGCGATTTAAATATCCCTAGTATTGGTATAACATACGCGCCCTTTGTTAGAGTCCGCCTAGAAATGAGAATTTAAGATGCCGTTCGCCTTAGGTCAACGTTGGATAAGTGATACCGAGTCAGAGCTTGGTTTAGGAACTGTGGTTCAAGTAGAAGGCCGTATGGTCACTGTGTTATTCCCTGCAACGGGTGAGAACCGCATGTTCTCCCGAGCAGAAGCCCCTCTGACACGCGTTATATACAATCCCGGCGATACGGTTGAAAGCCACGAAGGCTGGAGCCTTGCGGTCAGTGAATTGACCGAGAAAGATGGCATAGTGATTTACCACGGCATCCATAGCGAAACGGGTGAACCAGCGACCCTGCGTGAAACCCTGCTAAACCACAATATTCGTTTCAATAAACCCCAAGACCGTTTATTCGCCGGCCAAATTGACCGCCTCGACCGTTTTGGTATGCGTTATCAATGCCAAATGCTGCGCCACAAACTCGCGACCTCAGATCTGCTCGGTCTGCAGGGCCCGCGCGTCGGGCTCATTCCACATCAGATGTGGATTGCCCATGAAGTCGGCCGCCGTTATGCGCCGCGGGTTCTCCTTGCCGATGAAGTCGGCTTAGGCAAAACCATTGAAGCCGGCCTGATTATTCACCAGCAACTACTAACCGGCCGCGCCGAGCGAGTGCTGATCATAGTCCCAGACACCCTACGCCATCAGTGGCTAGTGGAAATGCTGCGCCGCTTTAACCTGCGCTTCTCGGTATTCGATGAGGACCGCTGCGTCGAGGCCTACGCCGACAATGACAACCCGTTCTACACAGAGCAATTAGTGATTTGTTCACTCGAATTACTGCGTAAGAAAAAACGTCTCGATCAAGCCATAGACGCCGACTGGGATCTGTTAGTCGTCGATGAAGCCCACCATTTAGAATGGACTGAAGAGGCGCCGAGCCGCGCCTACCAAGTAGTTGAAGCCTTAAGTGAAGTTGTCCCCGGCGTGTTGCTGTTAACCGCAACGCCGGATCAACTCGGCCATGAGAGCCACTTCGCCCGTTTACGCCTGCTCGATCCGGATCGTTTCTACGATTACGATGCCTTCTTAACCGAAGAACACAGCTACAAAGAAGTGGCCCTTGCCGCCGAAGCCTTAGCGAGCGAGGCAAAATTGCCCGATGCGGCAATCAACAGCTTAACCGAATTACTCAGCGAGAAAGATATAGCGCCGAGCATCCGTTTAATCCAAGCCGACGGTATAGACAGCGAGACCCAGCAGGCCGCCCGTAGTGAATTGTTGCAGGAATTACTCGACCGCCACGGCACTGGCCGCGTGCTTTACCGTAACAGCCGCGCCTCGGTAAAAGGCTTTCCACAGCGCTTTTTTAATCCGCATTCCCAGACCATGCCAGAACAATACCTCACCGCCATGCGCGTGAGCGGTATGATGGGTGGCCATAAAACCTTAGAAGCCAAAGCCGCCCAGGCCCTGAGCCCTGAAAAACTCTATCAAGAATTTGAGGATAACAGTGCCAGTTGGTGGCGCTTCGATCCCCGCGTGGATTGGTTAATCGAGTTCTTAAAATCCCACCGCAGCAAAAAAGTGCTGATCATTGCCAGCGGTGCAGAAACCGCACTAAGCCTAGAGGAAGCCCTACGCACCCGTGAAGGTATTCAAGCGACGGTATTCCACGAGGGCATGTCGATCATCGAGCGCGATAAAGCCGGCGCTTACTTCGCCCAAGAGGAAGGCGGCGCCCAGGCGTTGATCTGCTCTGAAATTGGCTCTGAAGGACGTAACTTCCAATTTGCCAGCCACTTAGTACTGTTCGATCTGCCGCTCAACCCCGATCTATTGGAACAGCGCATCGGTCGTTTAGACCGTATCGGCCAGAAAAATGATATCCAAATTCACTTGCCTTATCTGGTAGATACGGCGCAAGAGCGTCTAATGCAGTGGTATCACCAAGGGCTAAATGCCTTTGAACTGACCTGCCCAAGCGGCCATGTGCTTTACAGTGAATTTGCCGAAGATCTGTTAAACGTGCTTGTGGGTGACGACTGTGACGAGCTGACCAACCTGCTCAACCACACCCAAACCCGCTATAAAGAACTCAAGCATGCCATGGAGCAAGGCCGCGATAAGCTGCTGGAAATCAACTCCCACGGCGGCGAGAAGGCCAAAGCCATTGTCGAGCGTTTAGCCCAGAGTGATCAGGATACCCAACTGATAGGTTCGGTGATTCGTTTATGGGATATTATCGGTGTCGATCAAGAAGATAGAGGCGAAAACTCGATTATTCTGCGTCCGAGTGAGCACATGATGTTCCCAACGTATCCTGGCTTGCCAGAGGATGGCGTGACTGTGACCTTCGACCGCGACACTGCGTTATCTCGCGATGATATTGCGCTGATCACCCAAGAACATCCGTTAGTACAAACGGGTCTAGATTTGATCACAGGCTCAGAAACCGGCACCACTAGCGTGGCGATTCTGAAGAATAAAGCCCTGCCAGCGGGCACCTTATTCTTAGAACTCATCTACATGGCCGATGCATCGGCGCCAAAATCGAGCCAGTTATACCGTTACTTGCCGCCGACACCCGTGCGCATCTTGCTGGATAAAAATGGCAATGACTTATCCGCTAAGGTGGATTACGCCAGTTTCGATAAACAGCTGAGCGCAGTGAATCGCCATATTGGCAGTAAGTTGGTCACGGCGTCACAGCCAATCCTGCACCCCTTATTTGCGAAGGGCGAGGAATATGCCCAGCTCGCGGTGGACGATCTCATTACCCAGGCCCGCGAGAAAATGACCACACAATTAACGGGCGAGTTAGATCGTTTAGAGTCCCTTAAGGCGGTTAACCCCAATATCCGTGAGGAAGAGTTAACCTACCTTCGCAACCAAATGCAGGAACTCACTAACTACCTCGACGATACTCAGCTACAACTCGATGCGATTCGAATGGTATTAGTGAGCCACGTATAACGCGGACGCGCCTTCGATACTCAAGCAAACGCCCAGCCAATAGACTGGGCGTTTGTTTAACTAAAAGATTATACTCAGCCTAAGTGAATTTATAAGACTACACAGGTGGTTATCTATTCTATGGCGCGCATCTTCCCTATTGTATTTGGTCTTTCCCTTAGCCTTATCACTTTACCCTGCCTCAGTGCAGAACCTGAGCCTGAACCAAAGACAGGATCAGCGACAAAGACAGAGCCAGAAACAAAACCAGCGACGCCCACAGTAACGCCTGCCGTAAAGCCCAATAGAAGCTATTTCCCCAGCCAAGAAGTCAAACAAATCACCATAGACAACCAGCCCGTTGAGCTCTTAGTTCGCCCATGGGAGGGCAAACAAAAGCGGGGTGCCAGCATTATTTTACCCGCCACCAATGGCACGGCGGATGCGCCAGGGCTGATAGCCTTTGTGCGGCGCAATATTAATCCCGCGGGTTGGGCGAGTTTGAGCCTCACGCCCCCCACTGAGCCACCGACCCCAAACTTTGCCACCGCAGCAGAGGAAGTCGCCTCCCCAGGCGCGGCACAACTCAGCACGCCATCCAATAAACCCAGCCCCAAAACCCTCCCTGAAAACAGCCGTAAACATTTGCTCGAACAGGAGGACTTTCTCGTTAAAAGCCTGTCTCAACTCGAGACAGTTGGGGCCGATTATCCCGGCAAAAGAGTGTTAATTACCGCCGACCAAAGTGCCGAGCTTTTAATCAGCCTTTTAAGCCAAAAGAAAATTGCCAACCCCGATGTACTGATAGTGATCAATCCCTACAGTGAGGATGAAGAACGCAATCAAGCCTTGGCCGAAAAACTGGCCAAACTCACTATGCCCATTCTGGATATTCAATCACCAGATGGTCACCCCGCATCCCTCAGCACCGCAGAGCAACGTAGAACCTTGGCCGTCACTTTAGAGACACCAAACTACCGCCAATCCCAACTGCTGCTTAATTTAGATAATGAGAGTGCATGGCAGAATTGTTTAAATACTATCAAGGGCTTCGCCGCCCGTATGAGCACAGGTTATTAGACGGCTTATGGCTTGTGGTGGTAACTAAAAAATTATTTATCAAGAAGTGCCCCTACAGGCTCGACGACACTTGATGTAAAAGGATGTACGAATGTCGCGATCACATGGTCAATAATGTTCCAGGCATCATAGTGACATTCCCCATCTCCCTATGGGTCAGATACGAATGAGCGACCATGTCGCCAACGCTCACAGTTGCAACAATGCCAATCTTAACTATCCCTCTAACTACTCGTTCAGCTAAAAAGCTATTGCTCCAAAACGTGCTTCGTAAAGTTTTTAAGTCTACAGGCTACGTCAATGCTAAATAGGTGAGCCAGGGCGATTTGCGAGGCGACCGTCCGCCCCATGACCGCTTTTTGGCATTTATAAATCCTTTCACATCAGACGAGGCCCTGCATCCAAGGGTGGACTAGCACAACATCCTTGTTTAATTGCCAGCTCGCCGTCCATGGTTCTCGTTCATAAACTCAGAACCCTAGGTTTGTAATTCAAAGTGCCGATGAGCGAATGCCATGGCAAGCCTATATGACTGAATATCAGCCCCCAACAACTGAAGTAACAGAACGCTCAGCAGCACTGTTTTTTCAAAAAACATAGACAAGCTTAATGACTATTACTCTCGTTAAGACAACTTTAACCACAACTGCTTGAAGGCGAACTGAAAGCACATTATGTTATTGTTTTGAAATAGATTGCTAAATTGTTTTTAAAACTTGTCAGCTTTCAAATTTTAACACTAAACTCATCAAGCATCGATTGAGTCAAAAACATAAGCCTAGCGGCATGTTCCATTTGGTTAGCTCTCTAGGTTTGGTCTTTACAGGTTGCAATCGGTCTTGGTCTCATAACAAATAAGGATAGGCCGCGCTTTTACAATTGCGTTAGGCCCACACTCTAAGACAGGGAAAGACAGATAATGAAACGAATCCTACTCACGGTCACACTCATTAGTGTGGTCCTTCTGGGCTCTATCTCAAGCTTCGCGTCAGAAATGGTTACAGTAGATAACTTTGTCCGCGCCGAAACCGACATGACCCTCAGCCGCTACGTAAAGCAAGGAGCTTTCGGCAAATTCCTACACATTCGCCAGCCCACTCCCATCGACAAGCAGGACGTGGTTCGAATGAATCTCGATACGCTATATTCGGTCGGAGTATTCGATCTCACCACACCAGTGACTATCATAAAACCAGATCCCAAAGGGCGGTTTCAATCGATGATGGTCATCAACCAAGACCATTCGATGCTGCCTGTCGAGCATAACGCGGGAGAGTTTACATTCACAAAGGAGCAAATTGGATCCCGCTACGCCATAGTCCTTTTTCGCACTTTCGTCGATGCAAATGATCCAGCGGATATTAAGGCTACCAACGCCCTACAGGACAAGATTGTCGTGAAGCAGAAGGCCCCTGGAACATTCGAGATCCCGGATTGGGACGAAGCAACACTCAAGGAGGTCCGTGATGCCATCAAAGTTCTCGCTGCAACCCGCACCAGCGCCAAAGGCATGTTTGGCGACAAAGCGAAACTCAATCCAATCAGTCACCTACTAGGCACTGCCTACGGCTGGGGCGGGAATCCCGAAGAAGCTGCTATGTATGACAACGTTGTGCCGGAAAAAAATGACGGTAAGACGCCCTATGTTGTAACCGTGAAGGATGTGCCTGTCGACGGATTCTGGTCTATTACCGTCTACAACAAGGATGGTTACATGGAGAAAAATGACAAAAACATCAATTCCTACAATAACGTGACCGCACAAAAGAACGCAGATGGAAGCATCACCATTAACTTCGGCGGTGGCCCCAATGCCATTAACAATCTGCCCATCACCCCTAGCTGGAACTACATAGTGCGGATGTATCAGCCGAAGCAGGAGATCATAAATGGGACATGGCGCTTCCCTAAGGCGCAGCTTGCAAAGTGAGGGACTATGTCCCAACCAAGAAAACGACTACATGAACCACCGCCTGAAGGCGGTAAAGGAAAAATAAATGAAAACAATGGCAATAGGTATGATGGCCGCCGTTTTTATGGCGGCAACTCTAACGGGGGCTTACGCTCAGGAACCCTCTACTGTAGAACCCAAGGTGCTTAGCGATGGTGTCGGAGCAAAATCTGGTCGTTTCGACAACATGCATAAGACCCGTTATATCGAAATCTTCCTCGCTCACAAGGATGCAAAGACAGGCAAACTAGCGGCTGAATGCTACAACTCCATGTTAACGACCCAAGGTATCCCATCGTCCAAGGACACAGCGCCACAATTGTCGGTCGAAGGACTCGACTTCGCCAAAATGAAGACAGATTATGGCGTTAACGGCGCATCATTAAATGGACCGAAATTATGGTTACCCGATTGGACCGAGATCGATATGGGAGTAGAGAGGGACTTCAACGGCATAAAGGCCACTTGGGTTGCCCAACTTAATATGGGCGACAACGCTGGTGGTGTTGGAGAAAACACGCCCTACAAGCCCGTAATCATAGCGCGTAAGAGTGGATTGGGTTGGAACAAGGGTACCACTGCGTTGCTCCTTGACGATCCCGAAGGCAACACTTGGATAATGAAAGGATTTCAGGTAGGTCTCAACCCCAAATACACCTACGAGGAATTTGTTGCCGCCGGACAAAGCCAGTTCAAAAAACTTCCAGCAGGCTGGAAATTCAGAGTCAAAACCCTGGAAAAAGATTTAATCGAAACTCCGGAAGGTGGTGTTGCCACAATCATGTCTGACGAGTTCTTTAACGTTTATGACAAGACTGGTCAGGGCATGAGCAACTATAAGCCATAATCGCGTCACAAGGTGGTAAACAGAAGGAAAAGTAATAAAGGCAAACACAGCAGCCATGCTGAATGTCTAGTCAATTAAGGAAATACAGAGAATGACAACCACGATCATAAAAGCAACCACACTGGCACTTGTGCTGTTGGGTGCCATGCCACTGGCCTTTGCCGAACAGGCAAGTGCCCAGCAACCCAAACCAGCAGTTGGTTTGCAGAACCCGTTCCAGGTTCAAGGGGAGAACTGGCGCGGCAAGCCCCATTACGAAGTCCTCATCATGAACCGCGACGCCGAGGGACTTGGCGGGGCAGGCAATTACTACAACTCACTCGGGTTAACCTTTGAGCTTTCCAACGAAAAAATGGATGCGCAATTCAGGGCTCTTGACCCAGATAAGCTGAAGCAGGAATACGGTGGCGATGGGGTTCGTTTCAATGGCCCGAGGCGCTTTTTAGTAAACAGATTCAGCGGAAAAGCCTTTGATGGAGGGAAAAAATTCATGATGGGGCCTATCCCCATGTATGTGTACGGCACCTTTGTCGTTCCTGATTTCGATGCTTTTATCGCTGGCACACAGGCGCCCTACCATGAGTCCGTTTCTAAGCGTTCCAGCACATGGTACTACGACGCCGGAGAGGAAGTGTACGAACTGGTGTCTCCAGAAGGAGCTGTATTCACTATGTTTAGTGCCTCCCAGAAAGTTGACCCCAACAACACCATCGACAAACTGCCGACACTTGGAGAGCGCTTATCGTTACCAGAGGGTTGGAAGTTCAGGGTCCGGACACTTGAGAAGGAGCTAGTCCTTGAGGCCACTTACGACGCTGACCCGCCAAACACTATCGTTCTTGATGAATTAGAGAACAACTACCAGCGTAACCGTAACAACTAAGCTGGACCTATACGCGCTTCTTTCTGATCATTTTTGGTACCGAACAGCAAGAAGCGCAGTTTTAGTTGGGTGTGATGGATTGCCACTTACAGCTCGACAAGTAAACAACGCCTGCAGTTATTAAATATGAGCTTTAATCTTTAAACCATCAAACCCAATCACCAACCCGATTGCCTATCGCGATAGGGTTTATCGGGATCTTTTAACTGCCGCACCGCGGCAATAGTGCGATTTTTACCCAGCAACAGCTTAATTTGGCTTAAGGATTCACGGCTTAATAGGCTACGTAGCGACGCGGTCCAACTCGAGTTAATGCTGAGCTTGATCGCCGCCGCCGCATCGGGGGAAGTTTTACAGAACTGTGCGGCTAATTGTTTGGCAGCCATCATAGGCTGTTCACTTAATTGAGTGACGAGTCCAAGGGATAAGGCCTCTTCGCCGCCCATCACTTTAGCTGTCAAGGTCAACAACATGGCCTGATCCTTGGGCATAATTTGCCTCAGTGTCACCAATCCCGCCATATCGGGTACCAGCCCCCACTTGGCCTCCATAATTGATAACTGACTGTCACGGTTGGCAATACGTATATCTGCACCGAGGGCGATTTGCATTCCTCCCCCAAAACAGCAGCCATCGAGCACTGCAATAACAGGCACAGGTAAACGCTGCCAGCCGAGGGAGACACGCTGTGCAAGATTGGCATTGCCCGGTAACCACTTAAAAAGCAATTTGACCGCTTGCATTGGCGCCGACATCACACTTTTAACATCCAGCCCCGCGCTAAAATTGCCACCAGCACCCGAAAGAATAACCGCACGGATACGGCGATTTTTTTTAATGCTTTTAATGGCCCTATCCAACTGGCTAAACATTAAATAGTTAATTGCATTCATCTTTTCTGGACGATTAAGCAGCACATAGGCAATGCCATCGTCAATAGTCACTTGCACACATTGGTCACTCATGAAATATTCCGTTACTGGTCAGTCCAGATTAAATGTTAACACGTTTGGCATAATTCACTAAAAGATATAACATGAGCGCGAATTTTGACTTTGGTCAAAATATTGTCATTACAGCCAAACATTACAGGGTAACTATGTTAGGCTGTAACGATTAAGCTTAAGAATATTAATAGCTCTTTCAGCAAGATAAGCCGTTCGAGTTCAAAAATTGGTGAGGCAACGTGAGTTCCATAACACCAACATCAAATCGTATCTGCAAGGAATTTAGCAATATAAAATCTGCAGTTTACACGTAGAAAAGATAAATCAGACTTGCCCGAAGCTCACAATTCGTCAGTCAGACTTAAAAAATTAGTGTTATCTTCAATAAATGGGCAAATTAAGGATCACCAGTCAGCATGACAATATCTGTACTCATCTGTGACGATTCCGCCATGGCGCGCAAGCAAATGGCCCGCACCCTGCCCAAAGAGTGGGATGTCGATATTACCTACGCGACCAATGGTGCCGAAGGATTAGATGCCATTCGCGCGGGTAAAGGTGAAGTGGTGTTTCTCGATCTTAATATGCCCGTGATGGACGGTTATGAAGTGCTGCAAACAGTGCAGCAGAACGACCTGCCCGCGCTGATAATTGTGGTTTCGGGCGATATTCAAATCAAAGCCCATGAACGCGTCAAAGCATTAGGCGCCCTAGATTTTATCCAAAAGCCCGTCAGTGCCGATGCCATCAGCAATATTTTGCAGGAATACGGCATCCTCACCCTAGCGCAAAAAGATCTGGCCGATGAAGTGCCGATGATCAAAGTCGATATGCGCGATGCCTGCCAGGAGATAGCCAACGTTGCCATGGGGCGAGCGGCCGATTTATTGGCAAAGTTACTCGATGTGTTTGTCCTGCTTCCCATCCCTAATGTGAATGTGCTTGAGGTCAGTGAATTGACTATGGCGCTCAAAGCAACCGAGGAAAGCTCAACGGTTTCAGCACTTTGCCAAGGTTTTATTGGGGCAGGGATCGCAGGTGAAGCCTTACTGCTATTCCATGATTCTAGCTTTCAAGATATGGCCAAACTCATGGGACTCGCCAATCCAGAAGATAAAAATACCGAGATAGAAGTGCTGATAGATACAGGCAATGTATTGATTGGCGCTTTCCTCAATGGAATATCCGAACAGCTCGATATGAAATTCAGCCAAGCGCACCCCGTGGTGCTTGGCCGCCACTGCACAGTCAACGATCTTATCCACGATAACTCGGAAAAATGGCAACGAACCTTGGCGATGGAGATCAACTATCGAATTGAAAACCATAATATTCAATGTGATCTATTATTGCTTTTCACCGAGGATTCCATCCCCACTCTGAGCTATAAACTCGGCTATTTACTCGATTAACCAGTTGGATTTTACTTTATGTCAAACGACCAAAGCGCAATGAACGAACTACACTGGCTTATCGATATGGTGCAAACCATAGAGGTAGGGTTAGTCGTGCTAGATCGCCATTACAATATCCAACTGTGGAACGGTTTTATGGAGAACCATAGCGGCGTTTCCCCAAATTCGATCAAGGGCCAAAATCTATTTACTCGCTTTCCCGACCTGCCCGCGACTTGGTTAAAGCAGAAAATGGAATCGGTTTTTATGCTTAAAAATCGTGCCTTTATCAGTTGGGAACAAAGGCCCTATGTGTTCCAATTCAAAAACTACCGCCCTATTACTGGTCGCGCCGACTTCATGTATCAAAACGTGACCCTGCTACCGCTGGCCTCCTTAACCGGGCAGATCACCCATATCAGCGTGATTGTGTATGACGTCACCGATATTGCGGTTAACAAATTGCAGCTTAAGGCGGCAAACGAACAACTTGAGCACCTCAGCCAAACCGATGGCTTAACCCAACTGCATAATCGGCGCCACTGGCAACAATGTTTAGAGCATGAATTTGATTTATATGCCCGTTATTCGGGGATGGCGAGTTTAGTCATGATAGACATAGACCACTTTAAAAATATCAATGATACCTATGGCCATCTCGCCGGGGATAAAGTGATCCAACATATCGCCCATCTGCTCAGCCAGTCCCTACGGGAAACCGATTGTGTCGGCCGTTATGGCGGCGAAGAGTTTGCTGTGGTCATGCCTAAAACTAGCGGAGTAGATGCCCTGCATTTTACCGAGCGTTTGCGGGAAAAAATTGCCGATTCAACCGTAGTGTACGATGGGCTCAAAATCAAAGTGACCGTCAGTTTAGGCGTTTGTGAGATAGGTAAACATATCAGCAATAGCTCAGCTTGGATCTCCTGCTCGGATAAGGCGCTATACGAAGCTAAGCAAAAAGGCCGCAATTGTAGTGTTTTGCATACCAGCAACACGAGCCATATCTAAAACCAATCACATTGCTAAAACATACGCCCAATAAAAATGCCCATATAAATGGGCATTTTTATTAAAATCCTGTCGTGACAACAATCAAGAGACTGAACACGAATTAATGCGGGAATCCGTCATCTTCGTCGTCTTCATCCTCATCTTCGTCGCCCATCTCATCACCAACGAAGTAGGTTCCCCAACCGTCGTAATCCACTTTTTGTTTTGCCGCCAGTTGCAGCAATTGCTCGGCAGCTTTATCCAACAGGGCAACATCCAGCTTATGGTGGGCAACCGCATCGAAACAGAAGATCACTGAGCCATCTTCTAGCTCCATTTCCTCTGCATCATTGACTTCGAAACCGAGTTTAAATGCATCCACTGCCGCTTTTTCAAGACGGTCAAAATTAGTGGATGAAAAATGATGCTCAATAATGTATTCCGCATCTGGCTCTGAGCCATCGTCAAGCAGGGCTTGCACTATGTCACGATTCTCGGCAAGTTGGGCTTTTAACTGACTTTCAATAGACATGGATTTGTCTCCGTTAAGGTAAATCTGGCTCAAATTGAGGGTATTATACGTCATCATCCGTAAGAGTTTTACCCATTAATGTTGCCGCTTCTCGATTTATCTCAGCGAATTTTTCCGACATGCTGGCATGGATTTGCGCCGAAAAGGCCTTCACATCCGCCTTATCTAGCCCTGCCGTAGGTACTGGCGCCATCATCTCAATGATAACGACCCCGTTATCCCAACGGTTTAAATTAATATGGCTCTGGCAGGAGGCTAGTACAGGTACCACAGGCACCCCTGCCGCAAAGGCCGTATGAAAGGCGCCCGCTTTAAAGGGTAACAATCCTCGCCCACGTGAGCGCGTGCCTTCGGGGAAAATCCATACCGATAAACTTTTTTGCTTAATTTTTTCGACCGTCTTAGCCATAGTATCGAAGGCGCTATGGCGATTTTTACGATCGATCAAAATATTGCCCGACAGCCAATAAATTTGGCCAAACAAGGGCATCCACGCCAGACTCTTTTTACCTAAGCTCACAGTTCCCTTAGGCACAGCCTTGGTATGGGTGAAAAGATCGAAGTTATTTTGATGATTTGCAAGGAAAATATAAGGGCCGTCCTGTACGTCTTTATGGCGACGTACTATGACTTTGATCCCTAGGATCGGGGCAACGGATGAGAAGATCTTGGCGAACATATGTACATTGTCACGGTGACGCGGCCTCAACAAGCACACTAAGCCACCAAAAATAAAGGCAAGCAACAATGACACCGCCAACAACATAGATCTGACGATTAACAGCACGGCATACTCCGACGATAAAAGTGGCGACAGTATAGCCACCATGGCCTAGGGACTCAATATATTGTTTACATCTGTAAGCTGACTGACTAACACTGCCAACAAAAAGTTCAAACACAACCAATAAAAAGCCCACCGATACGCTAAACCGCCAGCATATCGATAGGCTGTTAATTTCCAACTAGACGTGCTGTTTAGGTAAGACGTCAGTCTCCACTGCTTGGGGTGATACTCGGCTTAACACCAAGCGAAAGACAAAGGCGCTCACGGCCAACGTGGCGACAATCGCCGCGCCGCTAGGCAAATCTAACGTCGCCGATAGAATCAATCCTAAAACATAGCCAAGTAAGCCAACAAGGTAAGCGTAAAATAACCGACCTTTACCGCGGTACTTGTTCAGCGCCAAAGCTGGCAATATCAAGGTACTGAACACCAGATAAACACCGACTAATTCAACCGACAGGGTAATGACCAAGGCAAATAGCAGATAGAACCCAGCCCCATCGAGAATGTTGGGCCGCAGGAATATCGCCAATAGCACCGCCGAATACACCAGTGTTGGCAACACCAATTGCGACCAACTTACCCAGAGGATCTGGCCCGACATCAATTGCTTTAACAGCTCGGCGCCGTGTGGATCATTGGCCAATAGCAGCATAGCTGCCACCGCCGACAACACATAAAAGCAGCCGATCATCGCCTCCAACTCACCCGCCATTCGCTTAGATAACCAAGCGATAAACCCCGCTCCCCCAAGGGCAAACAGGGCTGGCATCCACACATGGGAAAATGGCATATCTTCTAATCTGTGGTCCATATGGGCAACGATGGCGCCTAGGGCTGCAACCTGCGCTATGGCTAAATCGATAAAGATAATGCCACGCTTAAGCACTTGCCTACCGAGTACAATATGTGTCGACAACACTAAGATCCCCGCCGCCAGTGCAGGCAAGAGAATCGACATCAGCTCCAGATCAAACATAGGCGTTATTTCACCCCATTTAAGAGGGAAATAACGCTGTCGTATAGGCTAAAAAGATCTTGGCTACTGTCATTGCCCCCAACGGACATAGGCAACATCACCACGGGTAAGTTTGCCTTTTCACCGAGCCATTTGGCGCCGCGCTCATCCTGATAGGAGGCAACGATAACCGCCAAAATATCGCCCTGTTCGGCGCGGCTCAACAAACTTGCTAAGTGACTACTGGTGGGAGCAAGCCCTGGTTTAGGTTCTAAATCCGCGACTTGCTCAATACCAATCCAATTAAATAGATATTTAAAACTAGAATGGTAGGCGATCACTTTTTTACCCTGTAATCCTTTGGCTTGCTCCTCCCAGCGGGGAATTGCTGCTTGCCAACGGGCGCTAAAATCGGCTAATGACTGTTGATAATCGGCCGCACCCGCAGGGTCAAGCTGCACCATCTTAGCCGTTAACGCTGTCGCGACTTTGAGCAGTCGGGTCGGATCGAAATGCAGATGCGGATTCCCCTTAGCATGCACATCACCCATGCTGCGATCGACACTGGCCAGTTTGTCTAAGGTGTCAATTTGATCGGCGGCAAAAAATAAGCCCTGCTCGGTCGAGCGCACGTTAGCATTCGCCGACTTCATCTGCAGCATAGGCAGCCAACCTATCTCTAGGTCGGCGCCGGCGCAGACCACAAGATCCGCCTGACGCATTTTAGCAATCAAACTGGGTCGCGCCTGCACTTGGTGCGGGTCCTGCAATGCAGTTGTCGCCGAATAGATGTTTGCGCTAGGAGCAAGCTCCTTAGTCAACGCCGCATATTCAGGTTCGCAGGCAAATACATTGAGTTCCGCATGGGCCAAACCAGTGTAAGTGACAGATAGGGCCACTAGGGCCAATTTAACTAAATTAGAATTGATGCGCACCGTGGGCCCCCAGAGACATAATGTATTGGATAGTAAAGATGTTATCGTCTTCAATCCCATCAAAATTGGTACCTTTTTGATGGGTATACTGGAAACGAACCGTCGAGAAATGGCTAGAGTGCCACGCCAGAGTGGCCTCTGACTCCTTCAACTTTTGCCCATGGAAATGATCTCCATGGAGTTCCTGGGTATCGACCTCACCATAACGCACCCCAGCGGACCAACTCGGGGTAAATTGATACACACCGCTCAAATACCAACCCTGGTGATAATCTTTACTCGGCGCATCCTCGGGATGTAATTCAGTGGGAGTAAAATCACTGACACGGAAGTATTCACCGCTCAGGGTTAAATTTTGATACTTGTAATTACCATTGGGCGCCCACTTATAAACAAAATCGGCACCATAGGTATTTTTACCCGTATAAGATGCCGCGTGGCTATGATCATGGCCTTCCTCCGCGGCTTCTTCTTCGTGAACTTCGCCCTCTTCATGGGCTGTCACTTGGCCATTTTCGTTACGTAGGTAACTTAGGCCCGCCTGCCATGAACTGTTATCGCCGATATCGCCACCGATTTTTGAATATAAGGTATAAACCCCAACCGTCTCAAATTCACGCTCACCATGTTCATCGGCCGCACGTAAACTGTCGCCCTTAAAGGCTTCGATACCCATAGTCCAATAGAGATCCGTTGGGGCAACATAATTTAAACGCACCCCATCATCAAAGTAATGGCCGCCTAGAAACGCTCGGTAGGCGATAGGACGATCGGTAAAGGCATCTGTATGTAAATGTTGATTATTGAGGTAACCAATATCCGATAGAAAACGGCCGCCACGGATAGAAAACCCCGCCGGCATCGCCATAGTTTGGATAAAGGCTTCCTCAAGATTCAGCTCGGTCTCACCGTCATGGCTTTCCACCACTGCGGTGACTTTGCCATAGAACATATCGTCAATGTTGGCGCTCAGCGCCAGCTCGGTTTCGCCTAAACCAAAACCATCTGTGGTCTCGGCTAAGGGACGCTCGCCCGTTTGATAATAGCCATTTAAAACGGCACTGATCGCAGGATTAGTCAGGCTCGAATCTTCCGCTAAGAGTGTCGGCGAAACTAAAGCGCACGCCAAAGCCACCAAAGAAATTCGGGTATTTAACACAGTCATGATATCTCCAAAATACAACTAGCACTCGATGACCGATATAAAGCCATCAAGAAATACAATAAGTTAAAATATTTAAGTTGATTTAGAGACTAAAAGGAGGCGCACGACTGCGGTAAACACTAAGGTGTTTTGAAATGAAGGAAGGTAAATTAAATTCGACCACATCGAACTGCTGCACAGCTAAATTAAGCGTCAGCGGTTGGGTCAATAAAATCTTGTTGAGTTGGTGCTGATGGAAGCAGAGCGTACAGTGGGTCTGCGCGCCATCGTCAAGGTGGGTCACACTATGGGCTGAGGCGGCAAAAGACAGCACGACCAATACGGCAGCGAGCCATATTGAGATAGTGCGTCTTATGTGACTTTGAAGTCTCACCTAGTCGTTCCCACAGTTAAAAAGTACGTAAGTTTATGCCAGGCCCCAGGCAAGTTGCAATAAGGTAATCGCCCCACAATAGGTTACAAGATATTTACCTTTGATGCAGTTATAGATAAAACAGATGAAAAACAAGGCTTAGGCTAGCTAAAAAGAGGATTTAAGATTAGCTTAAGTCAGGATAACTATAGTGTGCTGAGTCTTTATGCAGGCGAAGATCCACAAGGTTCGCTTGGCATTATTCCCCTGTCCATCTATCAAAAGGTAACCCAAATGCTAGCATTTTTTCGTGAAAACTTAGGGCTAATCTTAGGTATAGTGATTTTCGGCGCCTTGATTTTGGGCGGTATTTATTATGTTGAACATTCATTAGAGAGCCAAGAGCAAGTCGTGCAATAACCACTCTTTGCCTGCCCACAGAGCCCATGTCCTTGGGCTCTAATGCTTTAAAGTGCCTAACGGTATTTCTGCCGCTGCTCACTATCATCGACCTTTTCCGGCGCTTCTATCGTAATCACTTGATCCATAAAGTGACTTACAAACAACAGCATTAAAGAAAAAATCATCACAGGAATTAAAAAGTGCCTGACCGATGCATCAAAGTAGCTGTAAAGCCCAGTGAAGAGGCTCAAATAAAATCCGAGTAATTTAAGTTTAGCGAGCGTAGGACTACGCCCAAGCCAAGCCGCACAATGGGGACATTGAACTTGTGCATGGAAACCCTTCCCCCGCTGATGGCTGATTTCACTCACTTTAATATACTGGTTGCAATGGGAGCACAACATAACACTAGGATTCCTAAATAAAGGGGCCTAAGTTTACCAGATCCCAGCGCAGCCCAAACGTTCAAATTCATCTCAAAAAGTAAAAAGACATTCACCAGCCCACAGCGCGAACACTTTATGGAAGGAGAAATTTTACAGCTCGCGGGTGAACTCCTATGATATATCTACCGATTTTTATCAAAGATAAAACCTATGCGCCGCTCAATTAGTTTGCTACTCGCACTCAGCGTTTCCCTATTTAGTATCAGTACCCACAGCTTCGCCGAGGACGCAGGTTCTGCTGTCACCGAGGCAAGTACAACATCCAGCACAGTACAGGCCGAATTAAATGCCCTACAAGGGGCGATCAATACCGATGTTAATCGCCTTAAACAAGTCAAAGGCGAGCTTAAAACCATCGCCGAATACCGCATAAAAAACAAAGCGTTACTCATAAGAAATCAGATTAAATCCCTGCTTGAAACATCGCCATTAGACACTGCATTTCTATTACCTCTCATCCAAGAGCAGTTGCAATACATTCAAAGGATAGACACTTATCTCGACAACAACATTGAAAGCCTGTCCCAACAATTAGGCTCAAGCAACGATGACGCCATTCTGCTCGAGATCTCAATACGCGAGCTAGAAAAGGATGAGTACTACAAACAACAACTTGAAACACTCGACTGGTTAGCCCAAGTGGGCCAAGACGTGACGACCACAAAAACAGCATTAACCCAACTCTTGCTACGCCGTGCAGATACCTTTGAGAGTCTGGTGACTTACACCCAGCAGCAACTGCAAACGGCGGTCACTGCCGCGACGAATGCGGGTAAAGATGTCACTTCGGCTCAAACTAGCCGAGTACAGGCCCTAAAAGATCGCCTTGCGAAAAACAGTCAAAGCTTAAATGTTCAAATTGATTTACTCGATACCCTAGGACAGGATACCGCCATCCTCAAAAAGACTTTATTTAGTATTTCAGGGGATATTACTCAAGATGTTTTAAGCTTTGACGTTGCCTCAAGCCTAATAGAACAATGGCTAGATACGGCAAAGGTGCAATCGATTGACCATGGCCCCACCTTGGTCTTTAAGTTATTTGTGTTCTGCTTGATTTTGTTTATTGCCAGCCTTGCTGGAAAGTTAACCAAGAAAATTGTTGAAAATACAGTTAACAATTCCAAGTTAAATTTCAGCAAGTTACTGCAAGACTTTTTTACCTCACTCTCTGGCAAGGCGGTATTCACCATAGGTGTACTTATCGCGCTGTCACAGCTTGGGATCGAACTTGGCCCCTTACTCGCGGGCTTTGGTATCGCCGGTGTGATTATTGGTTTCGCCCTGCAAGATACCCTATCGAATTTCGCCTCGGGCATGATGATTCTGATCTATCGCCCCTACGATGTGGGGGATTTAATTAATGCGGCAGGAGTCACTGGGCGTGTTAGCCATATGAGTCTGGTATCAACAACCATTAAAACATTGGATAACCAACGGCTAATCATTCCCAACAACAAGATTTGGGGCGATACCATCAACAACATTACTGTCGAGCATCAACGCCGCGTGGACATGACCTTTGGGATCAGCTATAGCGATAATATAGAACACGCCGAAGCCATTCTAAAATCCATAGTCGAAGCCCATCCTAAGGTTCAACCTATGCCAGCCCCATTGATTAAATTGCATTTGTTAGGTGAATCCTCGGTCGACTTTATTGTTCGTCCCTGGGCAAAACCTGAGGATTACTGGGACGTGTATTGGGATATCACCCGTGAAGTCAAACTGCGTTTCGATGCCGAGGGCATTAGCATTCCGTTCCCACAACGGGATGTGCATATCCATCAAGCGGTAAAATAGGGCTAGAAAAACTTACCCTTATCAGCTTCATCGCAGGATAAAGTGATCTACGATTCTTTAGATCAAGGGCAGGATAGTTCGCTATCCTGCCCTTAAGTTCAGCTTAACGACAAGGTCAGTCAGAGACGTTAACCTAATCCAATGATCTCACCCTCTTCATCGATATCGATCTTTAAGTAACCCGGCGTGATCCCAAGTCCTGGCATAGTCATTACATTGCCCACCAGTGCCGTAATAAATCCCGCCCCCGCATTCAAACTTAAGGCTCGAATAGGCACGATAAAGCCCTTGGGCACCCCTTTTAGCGTAGGTTCGTGGCTTATCGACAGTGGTGTTTTGGCAACACAGACAGGTAAATGCCCATAACCCAATGCATTCAGTTGCTGCAACTGCTGCTTGGCCTCATTGGAGAGACTGACACCCAATGCGCCATAACCGACCTCGGCTAAGGTGGATAATTTAGCCTCTAATGATACTTGCTCTGAATACAACGGCTTGAATTGACTTTCAGTTTCAGCGGCTTGGACCACAGTTTGCGCGAGGGCAATAGCACCGGCTTCGCCCTTGGCAAAGGCATCGCTTATCTCACAACCGAAGGCCTGAGTATGACTCACGGCCTCAGTCAACCACTGCAGCTCGGCATCCGTATCGGTAGCAAAACGGTTAATGGCTACCACTACCGGAATACCATATCGAGCCACATTGTTGATATGCCAGTTTAAATTAGCAAATCCCGCCTCGAGACGAGTTTGATCGGGCGCATTGATATCCATCTCAGACTCCACACAGCTGTTGGCTTTGAGAGCCTTTAGGGTGGTCACTAACACCGCCGCACTCGGCACCTGCCCCGACTGGCGCACTTTGATATTACAGAATTTCTCAAAGCCCATATCGGAACCGAACCCGCCTTCGGTGACCACAAAATCGGCCAGTTTTAAGGCGATATCATCGGCAATAATCGATGAATTACCATGGGCAATATTGGCAAATGGCCCAGCGTGGATAAGGCATGGCGCCCCATTGAGGGTCTGCATTAGAGTCGGTTTAATGGCATCGGCCATAATCGACGCCATAGCACCTGCAACGCCTAAATCATCGGCGCTGATCACTTCCCCCTGCCGATTGAGCGCCAATACTAAGCGACCGATACGAGCACGCATATCCGCTAAGTTTTGACTAAGGGCCAGAATGGCCATCAACTCGGAGGCGGCGCTAATGTCAAAGCGTGATGCATATTCGGGCCCATTGTTTTCCCCCAACCCCACCTGGATTTGCCGCAGGCAGCGATCATTATGATCGACCACCCTATGCCAGCGGATCTCACTGGGATCTATATCCAAAAATGTCAGCCCAGACTGTGCCTCAAATTCGGTTTTGCCTAAGCGTGACTCGTGAAACAGCCGCGCGGCAATGGCTGCAGCACCTAGATTGTGGGCACTCCCTACGGCATGAATGTCCCCGGTGAGGTGTAAATTCAGCTCCTGCATTGGCACCACTTGTGCGTAACCACCACCGGCTGCGCCGCCTTTCACCCCAAATACCGGCCCCATACTCGGCTGGCGAATACAGGCGCAGGCCCTTTTACCTATGGCCTTAAGCGATTGAGTTAAGCCAATACTGGTCACAGTTTTACCTTCACCATAGGGCGTAGGAGTGAGGGCCGTGACGATAATCAGCTTACCCTTACTCTGCCCGGCTAGTCGCCGCTGCACACATAAATCGACCTTAGCTTTTGTGTTGCCGACTAAGGTCATTTCTTCGGGTAATAAGCCAAACTCGACACCCAATTCTGCGATGTTTTTTAAACTTGCACGGCCTGAAATAGCCATATCGGTCAGCATGGGTGATTTCTCCCTCGAAGGTATTCTGGGTTAGTATGAGTGTTCAATATCAACATAAGCCGATTGAATACCACAGATATTAGGTGATGAGAAAGCGATAGAAAGGGTTAATGAGCGATTCCTTAATCTGCATCAAACAAATCGACTTACAGCATTTACACTGCAAAAAACACCTTCCCAAAAGAGGAACAACATGTACGAGTCCCATTTAACTTTTTCTGAATTTGTTGCTGGATTTTGGCGAATGGCAAGTTGGCAGATGACGCCAGTACAACGGCTTAAGCTAATTGAGCAATACCTAGATTTGGGTGTAACTACGATGGACCATGCCGATATTTATGGTCAATACCAGTGTGAAGCCTTATTTGGCGAAGCCTTAACCCTTAAACCCGCGCTGCGTGGGCAAATGCAAATCGTCAGTAAATGCGGTATCAAACCCGCCTTTGACTGTCGACCGAGCCGTTACGTCAACCACTATGACACTTCTTACGCGCATATTATTGCCAGCGTTGAACAATCCTTAACGCAACTGAATACCGATTATCTCGATCTGCTGCTTATCCACAGACCCGATCCATTGATGGATGCGGATGCGGTCGCAGAGGCCTTTGCACACTTAAAACAGACAGGTAAAGTGCGTCACTTTGGGGTGTCTAACTTTACGGTGTCACAATTTTCATTGCTGCAATCGAGGCTCGACGCCCCTTTAGTGACCAATCAAGTGGAGATATCGCCGCTGGAAATGAGCCACTTAGCCGATGGCACCTTAGATCTCTGCCAAGAACGGCGTATCAGACCTATGGCTTGGTCATGTCTGGGTGGGGGAAACATCTTTAAGAATACCAATCCGCAGGCCGTGCGCTTGCAGCAAACATTAGCCGTCATTGCCGACGAAGTGAATGCCCAAGACATTAGCCAAGTGATCTATGCTTGGGTGCGCATGTTGCCAAGTAAGCCTGTGCCCATCATAGGCAGTGGTAATATTGAACGGATTAAGAGTGCCGTGGCATCGAGCCATATTCAGCTCGATCGTCAGCAGTGGTTTAGCATCTGGCAAGCTGCGACAGGCCACAGCGTACCTTAACAGGGTTTCAATGGGATTAGGTTGAACTATACGGGGGAACAATCACGCCGTTCACAACGCCGTGATTGTTATCTCTAGTGATCCTAAGATGCGGGACCCCGTGGAAATTTAAAACTGCACATCACCACTTAAATGGGGGCGACGGCCTTTGCTATCCCGTAATTCAAAGACCCAGCGTTCGGCATTCTTTTCATAGGCAAATCCCACTTCAGCCGGCATTAAAAGTGGTAATTTAAAAGCCACATCCACCACGAAGGGGCGCTCGCCAATCTCGGGCATTAATTCCGCTAAACAGCGGGCCTTAGACCACATGCCATGGGCTAGCACTCGGTCGAAACCAAAGCGCTTGGAGAGCACAGGGTGTAAATGGATCAGGTTATAGTCACCGGAGGCTTTGGCATAGCGACGGCCAAGATCTTCACTGAGTTCCCAGCACTGCGGTGCATCCCACGCCATTTCAAGCGCCTTAGGTGGACGCACTCGGCGACCCGCGGTTTCGATACGATATAAATAGGTCGAGAGCGATTCCCACACTAACTCTTCCCCGACAAACACCTTTGAAACAAACTCAAATTCCAACCCTGAATCTGTCTCACGGCTCGTTGTGAGTGCGCATTCTAAGGAGAACTTCTCGTCGACCCTAGTAGGGCGATACACTTGGATGCGGTTTTTAAGGTGGATCATGCCCAGTAATGGAAAGGTAATGCCATCGTGGGTAAAAATGACCGCATGTAGGCGAAAGGCCATGATATAAAGGTAAGTCGGCGGAAGGACTTTACCATCAAACTGGAAGCCGCAAACTTGGGCATATTGGCTGACGCTCGCTTCAGACACAGTCACATTAGGCGCAGTGACTTTAATATGAGGTAGAGGCTGTTGGTCCCAACCTGGTTTGCGTCCAAAAAAGATCTTGCGATAAAGAGAAAACAGCGACGGCATCGCGTTCAATTCAACACAATATGCATTATTCAAGTCTGAGTACCTTTTAATTAACTATCCCTCGGCGCCGATAGCCAGAAATCCCCCGTACAGATGACTAACATCCGCTAAATCAAACTGATCACGAGTGTAAAACAGGCAAAACTACGTCTTAAAAAGGGCTGATGCTGACTCTCCGAATGGACAGCTAAAGCGAAAACGGCGAGATTATACCCCAGAGCACTCAGTTCTGTGTATCCCTAAGTTTAGTAGGATTATTTACTACAAATAAAATCAATTAGTTATAATTTAATGATACAAAAATACTGAAATTATTTTGAGCTTCCCCCCTCCAGATGTGCGAAAATTTTACGCCTGTGCCACACTATCGCCCCACACTCTTTAACTTAGTTCACACGTGCAAGATAAGAATTTTGATAAGCTCGCGCAAAAATTCGCGAAAAATATATACGGTACTCCTAAGGGGGAAATCCGTGCCGCCGTATTATGGCGTGACCTCTCCCCCGCTTTGGCCCAATTGGGCGATAAAAAACTGCGCATTTTAGATGCGGGCGGCGGCTTTGGTTACTTTAGCCAAAAGCTGGCACGCCTTGGCCATGAAGTCGTGCTATGCGATATCTCCGCCGAAATGCTTGCGCAGGCACAGGAGCAAATCTCAGCCTCACCCCTTCCCTTAAATATCACCCTAGTCCATGCCCCGATCCAAGATTTGTCCGTGGAACAACATGGGGTATTCGACCTTATCCTCTGCCATGCCGTTGTCGAGTGGCTTGTCGATGCCAAAGCCACAATGGAAGGTCTATTGACAATGCTCAGACCTAATGGTCTGTTCTCGTTGATGTTTTACAATAGGGAAGCCATGCGTTTTCACGCCTTAGTCTCGGGGAATTTTGACTATGTGGCCGCCGATCTCAAAGTGAAGAAAAAGGTGCGCCTGACCCCCACCCATCCACTTTATATCCATGAGGTCAAACAATGGTTTAGCGAGTGGGATATGGCACTAGTGACTCAATCTGGGGTGCGGGTGATCCACGACTATTTGAAAAAGAACCAAGCGGCGGATTTTGACTATCAAAAGCTACTCACCATGGAGCTCCAATACTCACAGCGCGAGCCCTATATTTCACTCGGCCGCTATGTACACTTTTTAGGGCAGAGCTCGGCAACAACAGGCGTTAATAGGCAAACCCCTATCTCAAATACCTTGGAAGATTAGCGCACCAGACAGGCCCAGACTATTGGGCCTACTAGGCACAACTGTTTAGCCAAGTGACCTACTGGCACACCTCACGCCAACAGGCGGTAACTTTCACCCCCGCCTGTTTGAGCCGCTGCACTACACTCTTATCGCCCACCACATGGCCCGCGCCTATTACCACAAATAAGGGAACCGGCGATCCATCGGCCTTCATAAGCTTGATAATACCCTCGGCCATAGTCTGGTTTCGCTGCCAGAGGAGCTTCTCCAACATTTGAGTATCCTCCTCTCCCCCCATCTGTTCCTGCATCAGCGTATCGAGGGCGGCCTCATCCCCCGTGCGCCAAGCCGTAATGAGTGACAATAATTCGGCATCTTCAACACTAATGGCTTCGCGCACCATGGACCATTGAGTCTGGCTATCGAATGAAGCCAATAATTGAAACTGCGACTCTGCCGTTTCTAACTCAAACACAGCTCGCCTTGCACTGCGCCCAAGTAGTTGCATATCCACGCCATAATCCGTGCTATAGCCTAAGCCATTATAACGAAGGAGATTAAGTTGAGATGCCTGCAACCATGGGGCAAATGATTGTATAGATTGGCATAAACTCATTTGAGCCTCACAATAGGGCACCATAGCGGCGACCGTTTGCTGATCACGGCTCTGCCAATCTAGGCCCAGTGCTTTATCTGCCATGCCATATTTTTGTAACAAGGCGCGGCTATCGACTTTATTCATATCGACTTCGACCACTAACGCCTTCGCGCGGTCGAATGCTGCTTCAATTTGGCTCGGTAAAGGATAAAAATCGGCACTGCCAATATGGATAGAACCCAGTAAATAGGCGCTCTTACCCTGCCACTCTAGCTGATAAAATGGCGGCTTATCATCCACAGCCGCCCAACTTGCTGCGCTGCCAAACACAGCGGCACAACAGATTGAGACTATTAGTCGCCATTGGCTTGTTGCCATATCCTTTGCCCCTTATAATTCCAGCAAATTTTGCAATGAGACGCTGTTATGCCACACACTAAGGTTATAGAGCAACTGAAAGAAAACCTTCAAACCGCCTATCGCCAAGCCATAGATGCAGACGCTAAGTTAGATGAATTGAAGAAAGCAGGCCTTGGAAAATTCACTAGCATTTTCACAGCCGAACAGGGCTTTATCGTTTCAAGCAATCGTTTTTTGCCCTATGTGCAAGAACTCGTTGATGATTTAACTAAGCTGCAAGATCAGGCAAGCCTAGATCCCGTTGCACTTGAAACCTATGTGCGCCAACTCGCAACCTTACTAAAAACCCTGCAAGCCTTTAAGAAACAAAGCTGATCTGCCTAAACGCTGAAGTGAATAATATTTCAGCGTTTATTCCCCTAACGACCCAGATTTATTCCCCTTCTGCCAACAATAAATTGTCATCATTTTGTCATTTCTAAGTCATAGACTCCGCAAACATTGATGAAGGGGCTGAAGTAATGACAAGTTTAGATCTGGCAAAAGAGCTTGATAAGATAATTGCAAAAGGGGCGATCAACCCACTTTTTCAGCCTATTTTCAATATATTAGAACATAAAATCCATGGTTTTGAAGCCTTAAGCCGTGGCCCAGAACACAGCCCTCTCTATTCGCCCGTCCCCCTGTTCCAGACTGCAGAACACCAAGGAAAATTAAGCGAACTCGAAACCCTGTGTAGGCGCATCTCATTAGAGCAATTTAAACTGCGGCAATTTCAGGGCAGGCTGTTTATCAATATCTCGCCCAAGGCACTGTTAGATCCCGCCCATCCAAAGGGGATGACACTGCAATTATTGCAACAATTAGGGATCTCCCCCTCCCAGGTGGTGATTGAGCTGTCAGAGCAATACCCAGCGGATGATATAGACCTGCTAAAATCCTGTTTAAATCATTACCGTAGCCAAGGATTTATGACGGCAATAGACGACTTAGGCGCAGGTTATTCTGGCCTAAGGCTTTGGTCAGAACTGGCCCCTGACTATGTCAAAATTGATCGCCATTTTATTCATCAAATTGATTCGACCCCAGTAAAACAAGAGTTTGTGCGCTCGATTGTCGAACTCTGCCAAAGTCTGACCTGCAAAGTGATTGCTGAAGGTATTGAAACTCAGGAAGAACTCGCAGTGCTCAAACAACTCGGTATCGTTTATTGTCAGGGTTACTTACTCGGCCGCCCAGAAGCTCAACCCTGCCGAGCGATGAAAGCGACCTTAGTCCCTAATAATACTCAGGTTCAGCCAAGGTATAGCGAATCGGCAGAGAGCCTTTGCAGCAGCGCTATCACTGTGGTTCCAACCCTAAAACTTAAGCATCTCAGCGATACTTTCAGTTCACAACCAGCGTTGCAAGCTGTGGTGGTGGTTGAAAATCAAATTCCCCTAGGCATCATCAGCCGCGCGACCTTGCTGGAGCTTTTTAGCACTCCCTATGGTCGAGCCCTGCATGAAAATCATGCGGTGTCCGAGGTCATGGACCCACAAGTCTTGCAGATTGAAGCCAATGAGCCGCTGTCAATTGTGAGCCAATTACTGACTTCGGAAAGCGCCAACACGGTCGCGCAGCAATTTATTATCTTACGCCGCGGCAAACTCCTTGGTATTGGCCACACAAAAGACTTATTGCAACGTATTACCGAACACAGAATAAAAATGGCGCGCCATGCCAATCCTCTTACGGATTTACCGGGAAATGTGCCTATACAAGAAGAACTTAAGCGACTTAGGCTGCAACAAAAGCCTTTTTATTTAGCCTACTTCGACCTGTGTCACTTTAAGCCATACAATGATATCTATGGATTTTGCCGTGGTGATGAAGTGATCTGTGAAGTAGCCAATCTATTGGTGAAATATAAGAGTGATAACTGTTTTATCGGCCATGTCGGCGGAGATGACTTTGTGATTATCAGTACCTGCGAGCAGATTATTGGCCGTTGCCAGCGAATTTTGGCCGATTTTGAAGCCCACAAACAATTATTCTATAGCGCTGAACATTGGCAAGCGCAGGAAATGCTAGCAGATGATAGGCAAGGCCAAGCCTGCTACCACAAACTCATCAGCCTATGTGTTGGCTTACTGACACCGGCGCACACCTTTAACTGTAACGAACATAGCCTTTCGACCCTGAGCGCAAAGGCAAAAAAACAGGCAAAGTCCGCACACAACGGACTTTGCCTGCTAGAAGAGCCTCAACTTAATCCACAGGCATTAATCGCTTAATACTGAAACTTCAACTCATTGATGTGGAATATTAAATTACGCTAAAGCTTAGGTGCGATGGCTTTTTTCAACCAATCGGTCAGCATTTGGGTCTCGTGCATAAATGGTTTATCGGTTTGCGATTGGATACCAGATAAAAAACCCATATCAGAGAGTTTCTCATCCCCAGCGATAATCACTTTACCGTTCTCAAGCACTTGATAACTGAAGGTCATACGCGGCGGATAAATATCTTTAACGACACGCAAATCATCGGCGGTTGCCCCAAAGGTTGGGCGCATATCACCAGCGAGATCAACATCGGTGACAGTCATCTCAAGCTTTTGATTTAGTTTTAAAATTTTCGAGGCTTCCTTATTGATATTCTTGGTTAAGGTCTCAAATAATCGAGTCTCGTAACGGGATTGGATTTCCCCCGATGATTCAATATCACGAAAATCCTTTGGACTCTGCCAGAGGATTTTAACTATGCCATCTTCAGTAACAGGATCGGTTTTCACTTCATCTGTGGCCCACACTGCACTGCAACTGAGTACACCTGCGAGTAAAAGGAACTGAACTTTCATGCTTGCCTCCTAGGCCTAATCATCTCTACGCTATACCGTACAAAATCTAACCTGAACTAAAGCTTAATGCAAAACTGAAATAAGTATAGATCTGCCGAGGTAAGTTTCTGTATAAAAAGGTAAATAACAATAACAACCTCAACTCAAACGCATCATTTTGTATCAATAGCCTGTAAAGTAAGCGCTGGGTTATTAATTTGTGATCATTTAGCGCGCATCTCGATTAAAAACGCGTTATCCTTCGGCCAATGTTTTACGACTACGAAAAAAAAATGAAATTCCCCGTTGTACCCGTGTTCGTTTTAATCCTGTTGACTTGTTTTGCGAGTGCAATTTGGTTCATTTCCCCCAAAGATAAACAAAATCAGCCAGAAACTTGGTCTGCTTTTATTTATACCCATGGCTATGATTCTGGTAAATATAAGAAAACCGACAATTTTAACAACTATGGCTCCTGCAAAGACTTTGCCCGAGAACAATCATCTTTCTACGATGATGTACCGTGGGAATGCGGCTCAAACTGTGCGTTTGACACCCGTAAGCAAGGTTTCCAATGCCAAGAAATGCGTAACGAACCTTAAGCAAATGGTTCAGCAAAGGTTCAAGTTGACTCCCGTATGCTAGCGGCCTCATCAGTACCACAGGTCTTGTTTGTCAAGGATGCGCGATTTAGAAACTGACGTATTGAACGTGATTTTTTAATTTGGAGCTTATCTATGAACTTAACAACTTTCGCCCTTTCGTGTCTGTATTCACGCAAGCTTGCTTTAGCCGCCGTCATAGTCACTGTGGGAGCAGCACTCAGTCTCCCTAGCCATGCGGCCCAGCTGTCGGCAAAACAACAGCAAGTGGTAAACTCACATTTCAATAAGCTAGCCCAGTCGCAATATGCCGCGGAAAAGCGCATGACCGAGCAGCTCGATCGCGAGTTTAGCCAGAAACTAACCGAAGAAGAATATCGATTAATGCGTCAAACCTGCCCTAAATATGGTATGACGTTCGATACAAGAACCAATGCCTGTTTGCGCCCTTAAGCGCCCAGAGCGTTAAAAGGGAAAACGTGCACTAAGCTCAGGATATTGTTGCTTTAGTTCCTTGGGCTTAGTGCTAAATTTCTTGCCAACTGGTGTCGCCTTGCCCGATGGCATAAATGGCAACTCTTCACCCGTTCTATCTTCGTACAATTGCCCTGCAATCAAATCATACTCGTCCACAAATGGATAGGCATAACCGTCCTTTTCCGGCCACGCTGGCAATTGCGCTAGGCTGTCTGGATGAGTGATAACCGCTTCGTAAGTGGTTTTACCCAGAGAGATGAGAAAACATCTAAATTCCGCAAATGCATACTCAGAATCACAACCTGTGATGATATAAGCCGCGCCCCAAACCGACCATAGGTAACTGCGGCGCATCTGTTGACCAAAGATTTTATCGAAGGCCTTCAACTCATCATGGCTCAATTCGGTTAGCTTTTGTTTGAGTGATTGGGCGAGAGACTCCTGTGATTGCGTCGCTTCTGTACGTGTCACTAAGTCCCAAAATTCAACTTCTGTCATAACCTAAACCTGTTCATTGTGCCTAAGCAAAGGCAATATTCTACACGATAATCAGGTTATGCTGGACTCAGATCTGGGCTTTTCCTACACTTGCTCATCGCCCACACCACCTAATTAGAATCGTATCTATGCCTAAACGTCTTATCCTATTGGTCGCACTTTATTGTCTCATCAGCATCGCCGCTTTATGGCGCGCCATAGCGACTCAATCCTTTGATTTATTTACCTTAGGAGTATTACCTGTGCTGGCGGGGATCATAATGCGTGCACCTTGGTCTAGCCTAGTGCTAAAAATCTATCTTGGTATGCAAACCTTAGGCTTTTCGGCGCTTGGGATCACCGCCATTATCGCCTATCGCATTACACCTGAGGACGTTAAAGTCGTCTTTGCTGGCCATAATATTCCAATGCAACCCCTTGTTATCAGTGTTATTAGCTTTTTATTAGTCCAATATTGGGTCGCGTTTTCTAAAGTGACTTATCACTATTTGAGTGGAAAAACACAGTCATAGTCGATTTGTTGCTAAGCTGTTACTTATAGCGTAGCTTAACGACCCCATAAAATACCCATAGCCAAGACTGACAGAGATTATGAGCCATTTATCGCCCAGCGAACTTTCCATCCTGCTAGTGGAACCTTCTGAAACCCAACGCAGGATCATTATCCAGCGTTTACAGCAGGAAGGGATTGTCAGCATCCAAACCGCGGCCAACCTTGCGGATTCAAAAGAGGTGATTACACGGCATAAACCGGACTTGATCGTCAGCGCCATGCACTTTGATGACGGCACGGCGAACGACTTGCTCAGTTATTTACGCAACAATAGCGACTGCCGCGACATTCAATTTATGTTGGTATCGAGCGAATGTCGCCGTGAGCAATTAGAAATATTTCGCCAATCGGGTGTGGTCGCCATTTTACCTAAACCCTTTAATGCCGAGCATTTAGGTAAAGCCCTCAATGCAACTATCGATTTATTGAGCCACGATGAACTCGATTTAAGTCATTTTGATGTGCACGATGTGCGCGTCTTAGTGGTCGATGATAGCCGGATGGCGAGAAACGTCATTAAACGTACCATAGGCAATTTAGGGATTAAATTGATCACCGAAGCCGAAGATGGCGCCCAAGCGATTGAGTTAATGCGACATAACATGTTCGATCTTGTGATCACCGATTACAATATGCCCAGTGTCGATGGGCTCGCGTTAACACAATTCATTCGTAATGAGAGCCAACAATCCCACATCCCGATTCTTATGGTTTCCTCCGAAGCCAATGATACCCACTTAAGCAATGTGTCACAGGCCGGCGTAAATGCGCTGTGCGATAAGCCCTTTGAACCTAAATTGGTTAAACAACTCCTTTATCAACTATTGGAAGAATAAAACCTAAGTCACGAACCGCACAAATATTCTCCAATTCTGCCACTTTGATTGGGAAAGCTTGCAGCAAAAGACTTTCCAACGGTTAAACCTTATGGCATGTTAGGCACGCTTACTTAATAAATCTATGGAAAGAAGAGACAACAAAGATGAACAAAACTGAACTTATCGCCAAGATTGCCGAAAATGCCGATCTAACTAAAGTTGAAGCAGCGCGCGCATTAAAATCTTTCGAAGCGGCTATTACCGAATCAATGAAAAACGGTGACAAAATTTCCATCGTCGGATTTGGCTCTTTCGAAACTACGACTCGTGCAGCACGTACGGGACGTAACCCACAAACAGGTAAAGAAATCCAAATTGCCGAGGCAACTGTGCCTAAGTTTAAAGCCGGTAAGACTCTGCGTGATAGCGTAAACTAAGTCACTGCTAAGCTAAATTTCGATAAAACGCCTCCATTGTGGGGCGTTTTTTTTGCTTAAAACTAAACCTGCAAAGGCCATTTTTTGCACAACAACAGTGCGTCACTGCTCTATTTTCTAGCACATTAACACAAATTATTAACACAATGAATTATAACTAACTGTTTTTTAAAAGATTGAAATAATGGCATGTGATTAGCAATTCCCTCTTCAGAAAAAACCAAGATGCACCAATGTCACCACCCCAAATGGGGACATGAGTGAATCGATAAATAAGTCAATCGAGGGGATGAACATGAAAAAATCACTGTACAGCGTTTTGGCATTATCGACGGGGCTGTTGCTGACATCAAATGCCTTTGCGGCCGTGTCGGGCAATATTGGTGGTACTTCAAACTACCTATGGCGTGGCGTTACCCAAACTAACGATGCCGTAGCTATCCAAGGTGGTATCGACTACAGCCATGATTCTGGATTCTATGCGGGCACTTGGGCATCGAATGTGGACTTTGGTGACGATACCAGTTACGAGCTGGATCTCTATGCGGGCTATGGTGGCAGCATTACCGAGGATCTCAGTTATGACATAGGTTACCTCTACTATGCTTATCCCGACGCCGAAGGCAGTATCGACTTTGGTGAACTCCATGGTGCAATCACATGGAAATGGCTTGAGTTGAGCTATTCACAGGTCGTCAATGCTGGGGATGATGTCGCCGCCGAACCTTTAGACAATAAAGATTTAAGCTACCTTGCCGCAACCGTTTCTGTGCCGCTGACAGAGAAACTCAACTTATCGGTGCACTATGGTTACTCAAGCGGTGACGTTGTAGAAGCTTGGTTTGGTGAAGAAAACTATGCCGACTACAATGTAACACTCAGCGCCGATACGAGTATGGGCACAGTCTCTTTTATGGTGTCAGATACAGATTTAACCCAAGATGACGCTAAAATTGCCTTAGGTTACTCCTACAGCTTTGACCTCTAACGGCCACTCTGCAGCACCAGTAAAAACGCCACTTTACGTGGCGTTTTTACTTTAAATTCAAGCCTAATATCTTAAATTCAAGCCTAAGCAATAATCGGGCGATTCGATTTACGCGCCGCCACCATTTTCTCAATATATTCAACGATAGGCTCGGTGACTGAAATCCCCGTAGTTTGTTCGATACCCTCAATGCCAGGCGCAGAATTAACCTCAAGGATCAATGGGCCACGATGGGAGCGCAGTATATCCACCCCAGCGACAACCAGTCCCATCGCCTTAACGGCTGCGACCGCCATTTTACGTTCTTCTGGGGTGATTTTAATTTTTTCACCACAGCCACCTAAATGCAGGTTTGAGCGAAAATCGCCCTCGGGACCTTGGCGCTTCATTGAGGCAACCACTTTATCGCCCACCACAAAACAACGGATATCGCTGCCATTGGATTCTTTAATATATTCTTGGACCAAAATATTGGCCTTAAGCCCTAAAAAGGCCTCGATAACGCTCTCGGCAGCCGTTTTCGTCTCGGCTAACACCACGCCAATACCTTGGGTTCCCTCAAGCAGCTTAATCACTAAAGGAGCACCGCCGACCATATTGATAAGGTCTGGAATATCATTAGGTTTATTGGCAAACCCAGTGATAGGCATACCAATTCCTTTACGCGACAGCAGTTGCAGGGCACGTAATTTATCCCGCGAGCGAGCGATGGAAATCGAATCATTTGCCACAAATACGCCCATCATCTCGAATTGACGCACAACCGCACAGCCGTAAAACGTCACACTCGCATGGATCCGCGGAATGATCGCATCAAACCCCACCAACTCCTCACCCTCATAATGAATGCTGGGTTTAATGGAATTGATATTCATATAACAGTTTAACGTATTGATCACCACAGCTTCATGGCCACGTGCCTCACAGGCGGCGACGAGACGTTGTGTCGAATACAATTGGGGAAACTGAGATAAGATACCTATTTTCATTACGAACTGACCAAATTAAGCACTGTGAATGGGAATTCTGAGGTAAAAAACACACCAGAGAAGGGAGGGCAGATATTTGTCTATTGCTCAGTGTAAAGCAAGGAAAAACTCCTCACCAGATGAAATCCACTGCCTGTATTGAGGGTAAGATAATGTTCACAATTGTGCGAGTAAAGGGGCAATATATTTTGCTTCGAAGTCACTCGCCTCTAAAGGACGGGAAAACAGATACCCTTGTAGTACATTGCAGTTTCGCGTAGTACAAAACTCAGCCTGTTCAAGGGTTTCGACGCCTTCTGCCACGGATATCACATTAAAACCGTAAGCAAAATTTAATAAAGCGGCAAGTAACCGGGTATCTTTCTCATCCTTATCATAGGAGGCCACAAAGCTTTTATCTATCTTCAACACACTGATAGGAAATAGCTTTATGTGCTCTAGGGAGGAAAAGCCAGTCCCAAAATCATCGAGCGCAAAACGTACTCCTAATGCGGCGATTTGATCTAGCACTTTCGCATGTTCGTGGGGTTCTTCAATTAAACAATTTTCAGTAATCTCTAACTCCAACGCCGTTGCCGGTAAATGGGTCACCTCCAGTGCATTAACAATTTTCTGATATAAATCGATATGGCCTATTTGTGCAGCCGATAAATTAACGGCGATAGTGAACTGATATCCGAAGGGTTGTAACTGAGTTAACCATTCCTGCGCCTGCCTACAGGCCTCAATCAATATCCAATCTCCTATCTCCTCCATTAAGCCAATCTCTTCGGCAATGGGCAGGAACTTCTCCGGTGAAATCAGCCCATCTTGTGGATGCTGCCAGCGGATAAGCGCTTCCATCCCCACCATTTGATGGGTTTGAGAATCCACTTGAGCTTGATAATAAACTTTAAATTCATTCTGTTTGAGGGCGATCCTCAGGCTAGATTCGATATGATTACGATAACGAACCTCCCTATCTAAGGCTTCGGAATAAAACTGGATCTGATTGCGCCCCATTTTCTTCGCTCGGTACATGGCAATATCGGCACATTTCATCAACTCAGAACTGTTCGATGCGGCTTCGCTATAAAACGCGACCCCAATGCTGGCGCCAATCATCACATCGTTATCCCCAAGACAAAACACGTCTTCAAATGCCTTAAGCAAACGGTTAGCGACTATCATAGGAAAATATTTGTAGTCATTATCGGTGACTAACACCACAAACTCATCGCCACCTAATCGGGCAATAACGTCCCCATCGCGCAATACAGTGCTGAGGCGTGAAGCGACCTGCACCAATAGAATGTCGCCAGTCTGGTGGCCTAACGTATCATTTATAGCTTTAAAATCATCAAGATCGAGTAAAATTACCGCAAGAAAATCGTGACTTCTCTTCGCCCTAGCAATGGCTCGGTTGAGGCAAAGTTCAAAGCCATAACGGTTAACTAATTTAGTGAGGGAATCATGCTCGGCGAGATCTTTAAGCTTCTGATGGCTATTTCTAAGGGCTAAGGCCATGGAGGATCTTTGTTTAGCGTAACGAATTGCACGGCTTAGAATGCGTGAATTCACTTCATCTTTCAGCAAAAAATCCTGAGCACCTAACTCGATACAGCGTTGGGCCAGTTTTTCATCTTCATAGCGACTCAGCATGACCACCACGGTTTGCTCTTGAGTCATAGAATTAAGTTTGATCAGCACTTCTAAGCCATTGGCGTCTGGCAATAAATAATCCAATAAAATGCCATCGAAGTGGCGCTCGAGGGCGAGATTCAACCCATCGAAAGCGCAATTGGCCTCAATAACATTAAACGCCAACTTTGACTGCCTTAACGCCCGGATGATTGCCGTTCTATCCACTTCATCATCGTCGATCAGTAGTAAGTCCATATACACACCTCATACGGTTGGGAGCTCGACAATGTGCCAATAACCTTCCAACATATTAAAAATGTTATTAAAACCGTCTTTAATATCCGTTTTAACCATATATCCAGCGACATGATGGCTATAGGCTCTCATCCTATCTTCATCGGTACTTGAGGTGGTGAGCATAAAAACCACTGATGCAGATAAGGTTGGATCTGAGCGAATATGTTCAAGAAATTCAAAGCCATTCATCCTTGGCATATTCAGATCTAGCAATATGAGATAGGGCCCTTTAATCGTTTCCGGATGCGTGAGAATATTCAACGCCTCCAACCCATCTCGGGCCCGTATCAAGGGGTTCAATAGACGCAACTGCCGCATCGCCCTTTGCACCGCCATATAATCCACATCATCATCATCGACGAGTAAAATCATCACCTGATTGTAACTATCGCAGCTGCTCATAACACCTCCTTGTCGATAATTCGCTTAGGCCAACTAAACTGGAAGCAGCAACCCCGCCCTTCGGATTTTAGCTGAACCTGACCACCGAGACTCTCTACGGTTTTTTTCACGAGAGATAGACCTAAACCGCTGCCCTCCACCTCATCTCTAGGCCTTAGTGTTTGAAACATTTCAAACACTTTTCCATGATAAGCGTTAGAAATACCAGGGCCATCATCAATCACGCTAAACCAATACTGCTCATCCCTCTGCTCGCATTGCACTCTAATAACGCCCTGCCCTTTATCGTGGTGTTTAATGGCATTGCTCATCAGATTCCTTACCACTAACTCCAACAAGGTTTTGACCGTTTTCAATTGAGGAAAACCACCCTCGAGTACTAATTCAAATCCCTGTGGCGGGGCAACTAACGCGAACATATCTTCCATAAGTTGCTGAGTATTTACCTCAACAATCTCGGTATCGACCCGACCAATACGGGAGAACATTAACAAGCCATCGAGTAATAACACCATTCGATGAATACGACTCTGGATCAAACCTAAATACTTTTGAACATTTTCATTAGTATTATCAGCAAGATCTTCCGATAACCAACTCGTCAATTGCTCAATTCCCCTAAGGGGGGATTTCAAATCGTGGGACGCAATGTAAGCGAAACGGTCTAACTCTTGATTGATCCGTTCAAGCTCCTTTGTGTGCTCAGCACGCTGAATTTCAATACGTTTACGCTCGGACACATTATTAATCGTTGCCAGAATAGAAACCCCATTGCTGAAATGGATGGGAGTTAGCCCCACTTCGATGGCCAAACGAGTTCCATCTTTACAGCAACCAAACAGGTCATCCCGCATCGACATATTCTTGGCAATGGGCTGGACCAAATAATTACTCATGTGCTGCTGATGGGCGTTACGCAAAACTTCAGGCAATAGCATATTGATGGATCGCCCAAGCAATTCGTCCCTCGCATAACCAAAGAGGCGCTCCGCATGGGTGTTAACTAAGGTAATCACACCAGACTTATCCACCATAAACAATGCGCTGGGAGAGGCTTCAATCACCAGACGGAAGCGCTTTTCGTTTGCGATCAACTCTGCGGTAAGCATCGACTCTTGATAGCGATTACGCGCCATCACGATCACCGAATAAAATAAGGCCAACACAAAACCACAACCAATCACCTGCAACCAAATACTTTGCGCCTGTTCTGAACTCGAAATAAAACGTGACTGGGAAGAAATATCCAAACGCCAAGTCTGGCCTTCTATCATCTCCGTTTGCGATTTATAAAAAATGTCCTCGGTCGATGGTAGCTTTTTACTGCTGGAGAACATCAAATTAGCCCTGTTGGCAGTGTCACCATCATAAATAGCGAGTTTCAAGCCGGAGAAACGATTGCCCATAATCCCCTGCATTAAGTCATTCATGCGAAATGCGGCATAGACCAAACCAATAGCTTGCTGTTTTCGCTCGGCCTCCGTCGTGGCTAAGCCTCGATACAGAGGCAAATACATTAAAAAACCCGACTGAGTATCGTCTGAAGTTTCCTGCACTAAAGTGACTTTTCCCGAAATCGTGGGCATACCCGAAGCTATCGCGCTCAATATCGCCGCGCGGCGAATGGGTTCGGAACACATATCGAAACCAAAGGCGCGTTGATTACGCCAATCGAAGGGTTCTAAATAATTAATCGCACAATAAAGTTCCCTCTCTCCTACTGGATAAACCTTATATTCATTAAACCCTTCGGCTTGGATTTGCTTAATATGCTCCCCTATATTTACTGGCGTTAATAATTCAGCATATCCAATCCCTTGAATACCGGGGTAATACTCACTTAAGCGTGCATTAGTAATATAGATTTGCCATTCTTGGCGTGTTACCCCATTTGAGGAAAGAAAAAGCCCAATGCCGCCCCGCAGCACTTGCTCATAGGCAACCATCCTATGGTTTACGGCCTCGATCAGCTCTTGCACACTGTTGTTGAAACGCTCTTCACCACGATCCCTAAAATATTCTTCGAGGGCATACCAGGAAATGCCCATAAAAAACAACATGGCAAGCACCATCAGCCAGCTTGAGCTGAGTACACGAAAATAATTTTTCTTCGGGGAATCGAAAGATTCAGGAAAACCATCCTTGTACATATACGCCCATTCCCTAGCTAAGGAGAATAATAATCACTTATTCAAGTGTTGTTCTAACCCTTGCTAAATTCAAGTTTTCCTACTATTTAAGTAGGAATTAATACAGGAACAAAATGACAGAGTTATGCGCTTAATCACAAAATAAGCATAAACTAAATTAAGCGTACATGCGCCATCACTATCTGGCCCACAGCCCTCCATAACGGGAAAAATTTTTTACTCTGATTCACAAAATTTTTTGCTTTTCTAACACGCTCTTTTTAGATAGAAAGTCGGTAGGAACAACAAGAGGAATTCGTTATGGCTCATATTATTGAAGTCGTGCCCAACGATACTGAACTTGAGGCAATGACCACCCCTAGGAACAGCAAAGCGGCCGAAGCAATGCAACATAAGCGTGAAGTCAAAAAACGCTTAGAAGATTACCTCGAACGCGCCGAATTAAGACGTGCATTAGGAGATGACGATTTTTTTTAAGCCTTTATGATTCCTTTCTGCTGGTGCGCTCTTCCCTAGGGCGCACACTAAAAACCAGCAAAACTAACGCCTCACCCAGCACTTGGGGCTGGGTGTGCATTTCACTCACCTTTTATGACGCCATTTTTAGCCAGCGACTTTATCGGCTTAAGTTTTAGCTCAATCAAACGTACATCCCCCATCAGGACCATCGCAATCTCCTTTGCAAAGAGATTTAATCGGGATTTTTCAGCCTCGATTAGGCTTCGCCGTATAAATAGCGAGGCTTTAAGGCTATGATTAGCCTAATTTCTAGCGTTTAAGTTACCAGTAGGATTACGGGAATGTCAGAGTCGTTAGCCCAGTACCAACAAGATCTACGCCGCTTTTCCGATGAACTCATTCGTATCCAAACTCCCATAAAAATCCTCGATGCCATTAAATGGCCAAGGGAGATGGAAGAACGTTTTCTATCAAGCAAGGGCACGACTCTGCCAGCCATTAAGCAAGATTTCTATCAAAACATAGCCTTACCTTTCGACCCCATTAAAACTCAAGCAGAACTCACCTCCCTTAAGCAAGATATTCACCGCTGCTTAGGTAAGAGAGACAAGCTCGGCAAGATATTAGTCGCTAACGTCGATCAATATCGCCTGGTTGTGGATATGTTGGGCCATCGAGGAACCCCGACTTTTGGCAAACTCAGCCAAGAATTATACGGAAGTGCTAACCACAAATTGCATGGAGATCGCCATACCCTGCGCCAATTGGGCGATAAACTCAGTTACATTTTTTCTCTGCCCGCGGCGCGGCATATGAATAAACACCATCCCAAAATTATTACTGCTCCAGAAGCCGTGCATGTGCTTAGCCAACGATTAGAGAAATACTTCCACAGCGATGATATGCGCGTGCGTCTCAGTGACGGTATTGTCTCGGATGCCGCCGTGGGTGGTGATACGGTAAAACTTAACAGTAAGGCAATGTTTAGCGAGTCGGATCTTAATGTGTATGAGGTACACGAAGGTTGGGTACATGTCGGCACAACCCTCAATGGTCGAGCCCAGCCCCATGCCACTTGGCTCAGTGTCGGCTCCCCCCGTGTTGCCGCGACGCAGGAAGGCCTAGCCGTATTACTCGAAATGTTGACCCTAAGTTCAAATCCTGGACGAGCCCGCCGCATCAGCGATCGCGTCGCCGCCGTCGATATGGCAGAAAATGGAGCAGATTTTATCGATGTTTTTAACTATTTCAGAGGGTTAAATTTAAGTGCAAAGGATAGCTACCGTGTGACTCAAAGGGTCTTCCGAGGTGGCATGGTTGAAGGAGGCAGTTTTTTTACCAAAGACATCTCCTATGTGCGTGGCTATGTGGAAAACATTAACTTCATTCGTAGCGCCATCACATCGGGCCTGCCTGAGCTTATCCCTATGTTATTCTTAGGAAAACTGGCAATCGAAGATATTCCGGTGCTGTATCAAGCCTGCCAAGAAGGCATTATCACCCAACCGAAATATTTACCGCCCATGTTCGATAACTTTAGCGGCCTCTATGCATGGTTTGGCTTCGCCTCTGGCTTGGCGGGAATAGACTTAAAAGGGGTGCAACGTCACTTTACTCGCTTATTTAAAGACGTGCCTAATGTCGCCCCCGTCTTCGAATTACTCGATGATACTGAGTTTGATAATAACTCGGACTAATACTTCCTCCTTATTTGCATAATAAAAAAAGCTCACAGCGTTGTGAGCTTTATATCGTATTGTGGTCTTTAAAAAATTACATCTCAATAGCGAAACCTTCGCCATTGCATTCAAAATATTGTTTACAGCCAGGATAACTAACCTTACCACATGCGTAAAATATGATGGCGTTTCCTCCTAGCTTTTGAACTTGAACCTTCAAGTCCTTTTTCAAATCATCGACACTGATACGCTCGATAGGATCGATTTCAGTGCTGCAATAGGTGCTAGAAACCTCACCTAACCCTATGTATTTATGCCGAGATAGTTCTGCTAGGGTATAAACCTCAACTGTGCTAGCCACGGCATTATTTAACGCCACTGAACCAATATTTGTCCGCAGTGTTGCCCCACTACAGGCTGTCAGCAATAGGCACAACATCACTGTATATCCATTTTTATTAATCATACATTCCATTCCATTGATGGTTTTTATCCCACATTCACGACGACTTTAATAAAGCATTTTCCCATTGAGCAATAAACCCCAAATAGGCAAGAGGAAATATCGCCTAAGATAAGTTTCGAGTTAAAATACAAGAAATACCCAACAAGTGAAACACTGGCTGGGTTTATTTAATAGAAATAACTATTTTGATTTATCTTTAAAAGTAACATGCTCTACACCCTAAGGTATGGAGCATGTTACGGCTAAACTTAAGCGGTTTTCCACACTAATTTAGGTAGCGCATTTAAATCCAGTCGATCACCCTGGCTAGCGATCGCTATAGCCTGTGGCTTAGTTTTAAGATCTTGATTGAGCACTTCGACTAAGCCATGCTGCGCCTCGGGTTCACCGTGAACCAAGATCAGCGGTGGTTGGTTATTAAAGTGTCGATACCAATTTAATAACTCGGCCTGATCCGCATGGGCCGAAAGCCCACCGACGGTGTGCAACTTAGCGGCGGCTTTTATGCTGTTGCCATGGATAGTCAATTCTTCGGCTCCATCGACTAAGGCACGTCCAGGAGTACCTAGGGCTTGATAACCACAGATGATCACATCACATTCCGGACGCCACAGGTTATGTTCAAAGTGACTGCGAATACGTCCACCGTTACACATGCCGCTCCCTGCAATAATAATCAACCCCTTATGAACATCATTGAGCGCAATAGACTCTTCAGTTGTTTGAATAAACTCAACATTTGAGAGTAGTGGGTGTTGTCCGGGATGCTGGCGGGTGAAACGCTTAAAATCCTCGTCCATTAAAGGATAGTTGTTAACGTAAACCCGGGTCGCCTCAATGGCCATCGGACTGTCCAAGCAGATCCGCCAGCGGGAAAGCTCCCACTCTTTGGCGTATAAGTGAAACAGATATAGCAACTCCTGCGCCCGCCCAACCGAGAACGCTGGCAGTAAAATATTCCCTTGGCTTTCGCTCACCGCCTTAGCAAAAATCTCCTTTAACTCGGCTAACGTGTCCGTCCAGCTTCGGTGAAAACGATTGCCATAGGTGCTTTCCATTAACACTAAGTCCGCCGTATCCACTAAGGTCGGGTTATGCAGGATAGGCATGCCCGCACGCCCCAAATCGCCACTGAAGACTATTTTCTTCTGTGCCTGCCCCTCGCCTAACCAAAGTTCGACTAAGGCCGAGCCTAAAATATGCCCTGCATCCGATAGACAAATATCCACATGGGGGATAACCCGAGTCACTTGACCATATTCCAGAGGCACAAACTGCTTAATGACCTGCTCGGCATCTTCGACGGTAAATAGGGGCTCTAGGGGATCAAGATCATGCTTGGCACGCTTTTTATTGACTCTTTCTGTGTCCCGAGTCTGTAGCATGGCCGCATCTTTAAGCATGATGGCGCAAAGCTCAGTCGTGGCTTTATGGGTATAAATAGGCCCATCGAAACCCGATTTGACTAACAGAGGTAAACGCCCAGAATGGTCTATATGGGCATGGCTGAGCACCACAGCGGAAATAGACTCGGGATCGAAGGCGAAGGGTTCATGGTTACGCAATTCATCCGCTTTACCTCCTTGGATCAACCCACAATCGAGCAATAAGTGTTCATGATCGACCGAAAGCAGATGGCACGAGCCTGTCACTTCCTCCGTCGCCCCTAAAAACTGCAATGTCATCCGCATGGTATCCCTCCAATATGTTTATCTAAATATAGACTATGCCCTTATTCCGCAAAGAAAAAGAATTAACTTATCCAACGTAAACAATGTCAATTTTAGTGCTAACACTTCACCCTCAATAACCGAGTAAAGGGTATAACTCGCCTTGACGCACGCTTTTATCGGCATTAGCAACTGTGCCATCACGCAGCCATTGCTCAATCAAAACCTGCAGGGGTTGCTTGGCTTCATCGGCCGTCATTCCTGCACTGATACTTGGGCTGTAGAGCAATTTAAGCAAAATAAAATCGAGCCCAGTCAATAAATCCTGTGGGGTTTTATCGTTAAAGATGGAGGGAAATACTTTCTCGGAATCATTGGGTAGACCTAACACTTGGGTTATTTCTTCCACCACACAGGCCACTAACTTGCCGTGCATTTTGGCTTGATCGACGGGAATAATGATCCAAGCACGTGCAATGTCGCGCTGTCTGTTAAGGGCAAATGTCCCGATACACACTGAACCATGGAGACTCTTAGTCGCACTCGGCCCCATTAAACGCTCCACTTCACTCGCCCACTGGGATTGACGGGTAAAGACTAAGTGAATATTGGCTTCAGGCAGTGTATTCGTCCGTTGAATATCGTGGCCGGTGATCTTGGCTAAATGGGCTAAGTGCATCTGCACTAATTGGGTATGCAGCGCACTATCGCCCACTTGATGCTCGATAAATACTCGTATCGGCATGCGCCACTTACGCACGCCATGTTTGGCATTGTCATACTCATTGTTAAGGGCAACTTCACCGAACGCTTGGATAATATAGGCGGTGTTTTTCCAATCATTTTCGGTTTTTAGTGACTGAATCAACCCAGGGGATGTTTGCGCGGCCCATAGCGGTAAAGCCATAAGTGCCACACTTATGAGCCCGCTATAAATCAATATATTCAGCCACTTAAGCATTAGTTTTATCCCATAATCCATTGGGTTAGTTTTAACATCATCCCAGTAAAAGCCACCAAGATCCATCCACACTTTTAGATAAAATCCGATAGCAACTCTAACAAGCTTGAATGGGTTCTTACTCGCTCAATTTCACCATTAATTCCGCAGCCACTCTTCAATATCACCGCGGCTAGGCACTGAGCCACTATGCACTAACTCACCATCGATCACTACGGCTGGGGTTTTCATCACCTTAAATTTCAATAGGGATTGAGGATCTGTGTCCTTTTTCACAATCGCATCTACGCCCATTTCTTCAGATATATCCGCTATCATCTCGGCTGTTTTGCTGCATTTATCACAACCACTACCTAACACTTTGACTTGTTTCATGTTGTTTCCTTAGGGATAGATCAATAGGGACGACTTACCGTAAACATAACTGCTCGCCAGTACCTAAAATCAGCACACTGTCACACAATTTAAGATAGTCACCCTATGATGCGCCCTAAAGCATTATTTACTTAGCTAAATCAGCTTAAATTTACCTAGCCATGTACGGCTAAAGCCCATGTTTACTCCAAGGTTAAATAATCACTTGATGATAGGTTTCCACATGATATGACTCGACTAATTCGGGCATCACTTGGTGGAAATAGTGTTGAATTGCATCCTTAGCGCAGTGCTCATCGAAGGCGGCAATATCGACAAACTTCTCTACAAACGTCACTCGGCGTGGCTCATCGCGGCTCACATTCAGCTCGTAACGAATACAACCGGCTTCGCGGCGCGTATCGGGAATAAGAGATGCCAGCGCCTCGATAAGCGCCTGTGTTTTACCTTCCTTTGCGAGAAAACTCGCCACACAAACGAGCTGCTGTTGATTGATTTTATAGTCAGTTACAGTCGACATATCCATTCCTTATTGCCTTAAAATTGAATACTTAGCGCATAGCTTATATAGCTAACTTACATAACTTGGTAGCGCATATCTAAATGGGGAATACCATCTTCTAAATACATCTCGGAGCAGGCTTTAAAGCCAAGCTTTTGATAGAAGGATTTAAGGTAATCTTGGGCACCGATTTGGATCCCCGCATCGGGCCATGTCCCTAGGGCCGACTCAATAGCCCGCTGCATTAACGGTGTTGCAATCCCCTGACCTCGCCCCGCAGGTGCCACGACGACTCGGCCGATACTCGCCTCGGGATAACTCAGCCCCGGCGGTAAAACTCGCGCGTAGGCGAGGAGTTCTCCCTCGGTGGAGAGTGCAAATAAATGCTGGGTTTCTGGGTGTCTATCCTTATCGTCAAGCTCAGGATAGGCACAGGCCTGTTCTACCACAAACACATCGACTCTTAGCTTCAATATGTCATATAGGGTATTGGCAGTTAATTGATTAAACGTCAGATTTTGCCACTGCAAACGATTATCCCTCTGCAAATCATCGAAAAGAGCCCTGAGTCTAGCACAGCATAAAGACCATAAAAAACACATCGTTATAGGCTTGAATATAGGCTTGAATATAGGCTTGCTGACCCATGGTTTAACTGAGCAAGGCTTTTGCCTATCGAATTTATCTATACGGCGCTGTTTGAACGTTGGGGAACTCAAGTATTGGAGGTCCCCGAATTTATCGGCAAAAATGACCAAGACGCCTAAAAAATCGTCACTTTGCCGTAACAACTGTAATTATGTCAGCCTGTAATAGCAGGCAAAGGATAAATCCTTAATGTCATAATTGCCTTAATCTATAAGCCCCTATAAGCTTGGCAAGGTAACAGGCAGCAACAGACCTTAGGTTTTCCTGATACAGTTAGCATAATAAAATTTAACATTTAATCTTAATTTTGGAGGAAACCTAATGAGCTTACTTAAAGAGTTCAAGGCTTTTGCATCCCGTGGCAATGTGATCGATATGGCGGTGGGTATTATCATTGGTGCCGCATTTGGTAAAATTGTGTCGTCCTTTGTGGCCGATATCATTATGCCTCCCATAGGTATTATTTTAGGTGGTGTGAATTTTAGCGATCTGAGTGTTGTGCTACTTGCCGCCCAGGGCGATGCGCCCGCGGTTGTGATTGCCTATGGTAAGTTTATTCAAACTGTGATCGATTTTACCATTATCGCCTTCGCCATTTTCATGGGCTTAAAAGCGATCAACAGCCTAAAACGCAAGGAAGAAGAAGCGCCTAAGGCGCCAGCTGCGCCGACAAAAGATCAAGAGTTACTGTCGGAAATCCGCGATCTGCTAAAAAGCCAGCAAGAAAAGTAAGCTCGCTTTATTGCATAAAAAACCCATCGAATTCGATGGGTTTTGTTTTTTATCAAAGCGATAACTCAGCTATTCGGCAACTTCATGCAAAGTTTCACTGTAATCCTGCACCACTTCTGCCACCCGAATGCGGTAAGCATTAAATAAGCAAGGCACTATCCCCGTTTGCTCGGCAATGCTATGGGCCATCTGGTTGCGCCATTGGGTAATGGACGCCATATCTTCCCAAAATGACAGGCTCAGTACTTTGCCATCGTCGGTTAAACTCTGAAAACGTTCGATGGAGATCAGTCCCTTGCGGCCCTCTAAGTATTGGCGCATTTCAGCCGCCACGTGCAGATATTCTTCCTTGCCTTCCTTGGTTGGAATGACTTCAAAAATGACAGCGATCATAATGCTCTCCAGAGATATTAATCCTTAATCCAAGTGTTAAGCCTAGCCTATATCAAGCACTATAGCTCACTGATTTTTAGACTTTAACATGAGCCTTGCCACAGAAATCGCAAGGCCCGTGATTAAGCTTATTCGAGCATCGGTTGCTTATCGTTTCGATACAGCCAGCGATACAAGGTCGGCAACACCAGCAAAGTCAACGCCGTCGAGCTAAACAAGCCGCCGATAATCACCACGGCCAGTGGCTTTTGGATCTCACTGCCCACCCCCGATGACAATAAAATCGGGATCAAGCCTAGGGCCGAGGTCAGTGCCGTCATCAATACCGGGCGTAAACGCCCAACCGTACCCTCATAAACACACTGATAGAGTGTCTCGCCACTCTGCCTGCGCTGATTGATGGAATCCACCAGCACTACGCCGTTGAGCACAGCCACACCAAATAAAGTGATAAAGCCGATGGAGCTAGGCACGGACAAATAAGTGCCGCTGACAAACAGCGCCACTATGCCGCCAATCAAGGCTAAGGGTACGTTCGCCATGATAAGTAAGACTTGCTTGACTGAGCCAAAGGAGAAGTACAACAGCAAGGCAATCAAGGCGATAGAAATCGGCACCACCAACATCAGCTTTTGCTGTGCCCGCTGCTGATTCTCATACTGGCCGCCCACTATCACTGTGTATCCCGCGGGTAAATCGGCCTGTGGCACTAGGGCATAAATATCTTTTACCACAGATCCCATATCCCGGCCCGCCACGTTGGCCTGCACCACCACACGGCGCTGCACATCGTCACGGCGAATATTCGGCGGCGCCATTTCCACTTCGACGCTGGCAACTTCTCCCAAACGCACCGTGGCGCCATTGGTACCACTCAGGAGCAAATCTTTAATCGCATCAGGGCTTTGGCGAAACTCGGTGGCGAGGCGCACATTGATGTCGTATCTGGCATTGCCATCGATAACTTGCCCAGCACTGGCGCCACCAATGCCTTGACTGACGAGGCTCATCACCTCATCGACACTAATGCCGTAACGGGCCAATAGATCGCGCTTTGGCCGCACGACCAATTGTGCCTCTCCGCTCACTTGCTCTAATGACACATCTACGGCGCCGGGGATTTTCGCCACCAGATCGGTGAGGGCTTGGCCTTTTTCCGACAATACGGCTAAATCAGGGCCAAAGATTTTAATTGCGAGCTGGGCTTTTACTCCTGAAAGTAGCTCATCGACTCGAGTCGCAATCGGCTGCGAAAAGGTCAGCAGGAGTCCGGGAAATACACTGAGTTTCTCCTCCATCAGGCGCTGCAACTCCAAGCGTGAACTTGCCGATTGCCACTCATCAATCGGCTTAAGACCAATATAAATCTCGATATTACTCACAGGTTCAGGATCACCGCCAAGCTCTGGCGCACCGATACGGCTCAGGGCGTATTCCACCTCGGGAAACGCCAGCAAAATGGCCTCAAGCTTTGGGGCGACATCCAAGGAGGTGCCAAGGCTCGCCGTCGGCGCTAGGGTCACTCTCAAGTTAATCGTTCCCTCCTCCAATTCGGGGACGAATTCCGTTCCCAAACGCGGCAATAGCAATATGCTAATTCCAAACATCAAGATGGCGCTGATCATCACCACTTTCGGCCGTGCTAAGGTGGCAGTGAGTAACGTACGATAGCCTATGTCTATAGGCGCTAATACCACACTTTCCCTTAATACTACGCCGCGCTTAAACAAATACACAGCAAGGGCAGGTACGGCAATCAAGGCCACCATAAGCGCCGAGATCATGGCCAATATGATACTGACCGCCATAGGTTGGAACAGCTTACCTTCGACACCTTCGAGGGCAAACAGTGGGGCAAACACCACGATGATAATCGCCGTCGCAAAGAAGATGGGGCTACAAACCTCCTTTGCCGCCAGCATAATACGGATAGCCATATTGGCCTGCTGACCACCATCCTCATCACTGTGGTAGGGGTCAATCTCACCATCGGCCCTATCCCGCGCCTCGGGTAGATGGCGACGATCGGGTTGAGTTAAGTGTTTGAAAATATTCTCCACCATCACCACAGAGCCATCGACTAACATACCAATCGCCACGGCTAAACCGCCAAGCGACATCAGGTTTGCCGACAATCCATAGTAAGACATCACCATTAACGCGAGTCCAATGGACACGGGAATGGACAGCAGTACCAGCAGGGTCGCGCGGATATTGACGAGGAACAATGCCAGAATAGCCACGATAAACACGAAGGCCATCAGCAGTGCGTCCCGTACTGTAGTCACGGCTTTTTCAACCAAATCTGCTTGGTCGTAAAACACTTCGAAGGACACGCCCTCGGGCAAGGCCTGCTCGATAAGGTTCACCCGCGCGCCGATATCATCGATCGTCGCCTTAGTATTAGCCCCCATGCGTTTAAGCACTACGCCTGCAACCACTTCGCCAAGGTTTTGCACTTTGCCCGCCTCATCACGGCGGGTCATAGTCACAGCGCCAACACGAATTTCGCTGCCAAAATCGACGATAGCAATATCACTAACTCTAACGGGTGTGCCTTTATCCTCCGTCAGAGGAATTTGCGCGATCGCCGCTAATCCGGCTTCTCCCGCGGGCAACATGCCATAACCGCGCACCACAAGTTGCTCCTGGCCTTGGTCCATAAACCAACCGCCAGCGTTGCGATTATTGCTCTCTAGCGCTTCGGTCACCTGCGCCATAGACAAACCATAGGCACGCAGTTTATTGGAGTCGACCTGCACTTGGTACTGGCGCACGTCGCCGCCAAAGGACAACACGTCTGTCACCCCCCCCACGGGCATCAGGATAAGCTTCACTAGATAATCATTGAGACTTCTAAGCTCTGCGGCTCCTATGCCGGAATCCGGCTCGGCGCGCAGAATATACTGATAAATTTGCCCTAATCCTGAGGTATTAGGGCCAATTTCTGGCACACCGACGCCACTTGGGATCATCTCCCGCGCTGCCTGCAACTGCTCAAACACTTGCTGGCGGGCGAAGTAAATATCCGTCCCCTCGGCAAATACCACAGTCACAATCGACAAACCCGTACGTGATAGGGAGCGAACCTCAGTTACCGCAGGGAGGGCGTACATGGCCGACTCCACCGGATAACTGATGAGCTTTTCCACCTCTTCGGCGGCTAAACCTTCGGCCGCGGTATTGATGGTCACTTGCACGTTGGTGACATCGGGAAAGGCATCGAGATTCAATTTAGGCAACATAGCCGCGCAGCCGACACTCACAGCGAGCAGGGCCAGCACCACTAATAGCCGATTTTTAATCGCGGCTTCGATTATTTTTTGCAACATAGCAAATCTCCAAAACGAGGGCTCGTATTAGTGGGCATGAATATCAAAGCCCGCTTTCGCCTGCTCGGATGCCAAGAAAAATGCGCCAGAAACCACGACCTTAAGCTGAGCCTCTTTAGCCTTTTCAAGCTCTGGCCCACGCACTAAACTCAAGCCGCGTTGACGCTGCACCACTTCAACTTCGATGGCTTCGAAACCATCCTCATCTTGAATAAAGATCTGCCAATCGCCGTCACCCCCACGGGTCAGCGCCGCATCGGGCAACACTATGCCACCGCCAGCACTATCGGCAGTTTTACCAGCAGAGTTAGCGCTGGCGTTGGCAAAGTACAATTCAACGAACTGTCCCGCATGCAGAACGTGTTCGGGATTGGGCAGACTCACTAACACTTGCTCGGTGCGGGTCACACTATCAAGCTCATGGGAGCGGCCGATAATCTTACCCGCTAAGGTTTTGTCCCCCACTTGCACTAAGGCGGCGCTGCCAATCTTGATATCAGCCGCCTGAGTGGGCGTGAGCTGCGCCTCAACCCACAAATGGGACTCGTCGGTGAGCTGCATTAGGGAGGTCCCCGCGGTAAACACTTGGCCGAGCATGGCGATATCCTGCTGCACTCGGCCATCAATCGGTGCTAAGAGTTGATAACTGCCTATGGCCTCTGGCGTCGATTCCAGGGCGCGAATTTGCGTGCTCGTCATCTTAATCGCCTCTAAAATCGCCCGCTTAAGCTCCGCATCCACCTGCGCCTGCATACGGCGGCTAACACTCACTGCGCCTTCGCTCATGCGTTTGACTCGGCTCCACTCGGCGGCGGCATTGATATAATCCGCCTGCGCCTGCGCAACTGCTGCGCCTCCCAAGGTCAGTAAAGGCTCACCTTTTTTAACCTCTTGCCCCGGCACCACATGGCGCGCAAGCACCCGCACATCGAGCTGCGGTGCCAGAGTCGAGGTTCTGTCTCGGTCAACCACTAAGGTGGCCGTTGCCCTGATATCCAAATTTAAGTTGGCGATATTCAAACTGTCGCTCGTCAGTGACTGCAAACTTATCCCCGCTAAAGCTTGCTGCGCCTCGGTGAACTTTAATGCCTGTTCGCTATGTTCATCCCCCTGCGCTGCTGGGGCACCACTTGCGGCCGGGCTCTGTGCTGCATGATCGCCACTCGCCCATACTGGCTGGGCTAGGGTGAATGTCAGCGAAACCAACATAGATAATGCAAGGGCGAGTCTTGAACGCATGAACGAACTCTCTGTTGGCACTGCAACTGTCGCAGGCAGAAGAGCATTAACTCGGTGGGTATTTGAATTCATTGCTATTTCCTCATTCATTGGCTGTGCCTGCGGCGGCATTTGGTGTTATCGAAGGCGCGGCATTAGCCTGTTTGAACGCGCTTGGGGATGAGACAATCTGCTCGACAAAGGGCATAAGCTGGCCGCTTTCCCCCATCCAAGTTAACCAAGTCTGATAAATTGCGGTTTCAAGGTTTAAGCCGACCAAATAGCTGGCGGCTAACTGACGCCGACTCTGCAAGTACTCGCTGGTACTCACATCACCCGCCTGCCATTGCTGGCTTAGGGATTTAGCGGCCTTGGCACCTGAGGTTTGCACTAATTCACGCCAATCTTGATAACGGGCGAGTAAACGCGGCAGCGCATGCTCCACTTGTTTCTGCTTGGCAGTTAGCACTCGCTCACGGGCGAGGTACTGTTGTTCTGTGATAGCGGTATCTTTTTCGGCGATTGCCTGTAACTCGCTGTAATTATTGCGAACCTGCAGCGGGACTGACACACCGATGCCCAGTTTATTGTCTGTCCCCTCCTTCTCGGCGGCAATGCTGATGGTCGGATCCGCCGCCGTATCGGCCTTAACCTGCATGGCATTGGCCCTCGCGAGCAGCACTTGTTGGTAGGCAATCGTCAGCGCGGGTAATCTAGGTTCTGCCCCAGAGGCCTTGCTGAACTGTGTGAATGCCCCTTCAATGCTCCCGATAAACTCACTAAAGGCAAACTGATCATTGCCAAGCAATTCAATCACTTTTCCATCGGCCACTAATGCGGCCTGTTCGGCCAAGGCATAATCGGCCGAATTACTGGCGAGTTCGAGCTGCATGAGTTGTAGCTCCACATCGGACAAATCCCCCGCCGCCAATCGTTGCTCGGCAATATTGAGCTGTGCCTTGGTAAACCTCAGTTGCTGATCGGCAAAGGTCAGCGCCTTGCTTGCTTGTGCTTGCTCGGCGAGGGCTAACAATCGCTCGGCAAACATTTGACCGCGCTCTAAGCCTATGTCAGCCAATAACATTTGCGCTTCAAGCTGGGCACGGCGAGTTGCTACACCCCGTTTATCGCCCCAATCTAAGGTTTGACTCAGCCCTAGACTGTAGGAGTCAGTGTCGGCATTTTGATAATTCAGCCCAAGTTCGGGGTTATAGACGGCGCGATCTGCCGCCTGAATCGCAAGCTCGGCCTGCTGCTGGCGGACTAGCTGCGCCTGCACTTCAGGTAAGCGGTTAAATTGTTCCACTAACTCAGGCAGCCATTTGCCAAAGGAAACGCTGACTAAATCGGCGTCCTTGGCTCGTAAATCCGCTGAGTTAGCCTCGATAACTTTTGTTTCAACCTCAATGGCTTCAAGGAGGGGTTCAGCGGCTAAGGCGACTGAAAGCTGCAGAGTGGATAGCAGTACACCGCCGCTCAACAAACCTAATAGGGTGCGGGCGATAATCGTTTTCTTCATCGCAAATCCTAACTATATCGAATAGGGATCGGCCACCGCCCCCAGTAAAAACGGGGCAAATTGGCGCCGTTCGGATCATCCCCTTAAAAAATACTCACGGCTCAAACCCATAGCATTTTGCATGCTAGTCCTAGGTGATAAGTCGCATCTTTTTGGGGATAAACTTAAAAACTGTAAACTAAACGGCTTACCGTGCGGCGCTGTGTAATGGACTGGCCGTGGATAAGCAGGATCACAGGATTAAGCGATGGGAGGGCGATATTTCGGGAGATTCTCAGGGGGGAAATAGCTTAAATCGTGGGCCATATAAAGACTTTCAACCATAGGCATAGGCTGGCTGACAAATTGCGTCAGTAGCGCCACATGGCCACCATGGCATTGGCAGTCGAGGCACAGGTCAAAATCTTGGATTTCAGTGGTTTTCACTAAATGCGAGTGAAATCCGCTAGTCTGGCTGGTTTGCAGCGCCTCAACTGGAGTCAAGAACTGCGCTAAATATTCGGTAAAGCCTGCAGCGTCAAATCCCAGCGTTTGCTCATTTGGGCAAACACAATCGAGGCATTGGGCCAGAGTGGTCACTTGAGCACTAAATTGCAGATGGGGATGATTCTCGGATTCCTCGACGCTATTACCCGCATGTAACTGATGCGCACCCAAATTCGCGCCCGCAAATTGCAGCACTATGATGGCTATCAGGAACATTGCCATTCTGACAAAGAAAGGCTTAACGGTAGAAATCAAATATCACCTATAACGGATAACGGATAACGGATAACGGATAACGGATAACGGATAACGGATAACGGATAACGGATAACGGAATTTCTGACCCACAGTTTAAACATAAGTTCACAGCCCGCAAGCAAAAGCCGCCAAGCTGTGATCTATGACCACTCAACTTACTTAAATACACAATGCTTAGCGTAATCGGCGGCTTCGTTTGCCGTCCAATCGCCAGAAGGCTTTTCTTTCATCTGCTTACACCAAGCATCGCTACCCACTTCGGGGGCGCAGGCACTCAGTCCTGCGGTAAAAGTGAGTACCAAAGCAATGGCACTGACTTTGGCAACGGCGGGTTTAGCAGTAAAAGATTTCAACAATGACATAATTAATTCCTTATAAAAATTAAACCCATCTTGGGTATTAGATGGTCGAACGCTTAGTAATCCAGGCAATCGCTTTGGCTTTTTGTTCGAGGGGAAACCAAGCCACTTCACCCTGCATAAAAGGCCCGAGTAAACGCACCGCATTGCCCACCCAATCAGGGCCGCCAACAAAGACCAAGGCTTCAAAATTAGGCAATTGGACTTCACCACTGCCCGTAAGCGATTCAAACTCCCAGCCTTCGAGTAACACGTCCGCCTCAATATACAGGCAAACTTGGCCCCAATCCTTACGGTAACTCTTAATCGCTGGCTGTAGACGAGTCCGATAATCGGTTGAGGATAATCGGCCACTGGCGAAAAGACTGATAACACCCTTAGCAATATCGGGGATTTGGCATAACATAGAGGCACTCCGAATCGAGAACACTAGACTTTTGCAGGCAAGGCCCTAACCTACGCCGTGGCAAAGAATGCGCCCGATGATAACAAATCTATTGAAAAGCCATAAGTCATTATTGATAGCTTCTCAATCCATGCTGAAAAATGCCTAAGTGTGCCATGATAAAAATTTCAAACCGTGTGGAGCTTCAGGAAAATGAAATCGAATGGCAATTTATCCGCTCCAGTGGTGCGGGCGGCCAGCATATCAATAAAGTCTCTACCACGGCGCAGCTTATTTTCGATATAAGAAGTTCCTCACTCCCCGAGTTTTACCAGGAACGCTTGCTCAACAAGGCCGATCATCGCATCACTAAAAGCGGTAAAATCATCATTAAGTGCCAAGCGAGTCGCAGCCAAGATGCCAACCGTCAGAGCGCGTTGGAACAGTTTATTGAATTAGTTGCCAGTGTCGGTGAAGTACAGAAAAAACGCATCCCCACCCGCGCCACTAAGGGCAGCCAAACGCGGCGGCTCGATTCAAAAAAACAGCGGGGGGCGACTAAAGCCATGCGCCAACAGAAGAGCCATGACTAGCCGAGTACAGTGAGGCCCCTTGATTAGGGTTCACGCAGGTTAACCATAGTGCTGGATTTCAACGACATAATCGGCTTGCGGCTAATGCAAAATCCCTTTGAACAGGTTAAGTTAATGGCCTAGTACAAAGCTAAATCAATTCAGCCCAGCTTTAATCCCAAGGCATGTCGTAAAGGAAAGCGCAATGAGTCACAAAATTTTGCTCCTCAATGGCCCCAATCTCAATCTGTTAGGCCGACGTGAGCCTAGCGTTTATGGCCATCAAACCTTGGCCGATATAGTGGCCGTGCTCAACGAACAAGCACAGGCGGCAGGGGTAACACTGACGCACCTGCAATCGAACGCCGAATTTGAACTGATCAACGCGATCCACGCCACCGATGCCCAAATGATCATTATCAATCCGGCGGCTTTTACCCATACCAGCGTTGCCCTGCGTGATGCCCTGCTTGGGGTCGATATTCCCTTCTTTGAAGTGCATTTATCCAATGTGCACGCCCGCGAGCCCTTTCGCCATCATTCCTATTTATCCGATAAAGCCATTGGGGTCATTTGCGGCTTTGGGGCACAGGGCTATGAATTTGCGCTGGCAGCGGCCATAAAGCGCCTTAAGCAAACTGCTTAGGTTTTATCACTTTATCGTGCTTTCGAGGGCTGGGATTGATGGCAATGGATCTTCGTAAAATTAAGAAACTCATCGAATTAGTCAATGAATCTGGCATTGCAGAACTCGCCATTAGCGAGGGAAGTGATTCGATCCGCATCACCCGCTATCGCCCTGTGCCGCAGGAACAAGCCCTCGCAAGCGCCCAAGCCATGCCTACAGCACCTCGCCCTAGGGCCACTGAAATACCGCAGGCAATTGAAGGAACAGTACAAATCTCCCCTATGGTGGGCACCTTTTACGCCGCCGCAGAGGTAGACGAAGCGCCCCTTGTCAAGGTCGGCCAGAGAGTGAGCCAAGGTGAGGTGATTTGCATTATCGAAGCCATGGGCATGACAAACCCCATAGAAGCTGAGCGGGATGGTGTGATTCGTGCCATTTGGGTAAAAGACGGTGATGAAGTCGCATTCGATCAACCGCTCTTTACCATCGACTCACTGCCCAGCAGCGAGACCCAAAGCTCAACTTAGGTATTAAACTTAAGTATTGAACTAGGGCCCTAAACCTAGGAATAAACAGAGAAAGACTCACGAGGTCAATATGATACTCATTACTGGCGCAAGCAGTGGATTAGGCGCCGCATTAGCCGCACGCTATGCCAAAGAAAACACCCCACTGACACTCACGGGCCGCGATAGCAAGCGCCTACAAACAGTGGCCAATGCCTTAAGCCCCTTTTCAAGCCAAGGTATCACCGCGATCACCGCCGATTTAACCCGTGAGCAAAGCATTACAGCCCTCTTCGATGGCTTAACGCAAGCCCCAAAAACCGTGTTCCACTGCGCGGGCAGCGGCTACTTTGGTGCGATCGAAACCCAAAGGGCGAGCGATATCCAAAGCCTGCTAGATAACAATGTCACTTCGACAATCCTGTTAGTGCGCGAGTTAGTGCAACGCTATAAAGAGAGCCAGGTGACTGTGGTGATTGTGATGTCCACCGCCGCACTTGCCGCCAAGGCGGGAGAATCCACCTACTGCGCGGCCAAATGGGCGGTGAGAGGCTTTGTTGAATCGGTGCGTTTAGAGCTAAAAAATAGCCCCATGAAGTTAATTGCCGTGTATCCCGGCGGCATGGATACCGGTTTTTGGCCCAGTAGCGGTAAAACGCTAGATACCTCAGACTTTATGTCCGCCGATGAAGCCGCTGGCATGCTCAAACAAGCCCTTATCGCCACAGAGCATGGTTATATCGCCGATATCACCATACAACGTCGCTAGCAATAAATAGGGGGGCCTGATATGGCCCCCTTGTTCTAAATAACTGATCCTAATTATGCTACATAGCAGGGTATCGCACGCAGGCACGCCATTAACTCTTCCCTGAGGGCTCCACCGCGCCATCCATGGCGCAGAGGGCCTGCTTACCGATACCCTGCTAGCCCTAATAAGTGATCTACAATTCGAAATGGCTATTTAACGAGCTGTTCTTGATAGGTTTGGCTGTTCCAATCGTAGGCATAGAGCACGCCCTGCCACTCATATAGAGTACGGCCATCCTGCTGCACGATTCTGGCATTACTCGGTAAACTCGACACACTGCGAGCCCGCGGCACCTTAGGTGCAAGTGCCCCCGTCGCATTCGCTGTTTGGCCGTTTGCGCCGCTAGGCATACTCGACACCATACGGCCTTCATTCGGAGCATACTGCATACTCGTCGTCACCCGTACTGGGGCTGAAACGGCAACGGATTCCTCTTCATAGTCCATTGGAATCGATAGGCCGATGCTAGAGTAAGGTGAGTTCCAATAACCACGGGAACCCAAGCCATAGCCAAGATTCCACCCCGAATACCAGCGGCTACCCCAAGGGTAATACGGGCGATAGTAAGGACGATAATAAGGGCGATAGCCATTATAACTATGGGTATTGTTATAGTGGTTGTTGTACTGATTCGCACTATTATGTTCTGAGTAGCCACGCTGACTGGCAAAGGTTGCCGTTGGAGCCCCCAACACAAATATCCCCAGAGCCAAGGATAAAACTAAGCCCTTTAGCTGCCACCTATGGGCAACATATGGCTCACTTGGGGTGCACTTTTGTTGGGCAAACAGCTGGGAGATATGCATATAAACCTCGAGATACAGGGCGTAAGCGAGATAAACCGCGGCCTACTGCTGCTCATTTTACGCTTCAAAAGCTTGAAGATCACTGAATAGGTTAACCCTAAAACAGAAAAATGCTATAGTGCGCGCCACATGGATTTTCACCGCAGAGGCTATTTCCACATGAGTTTTAAGGATTTACGCAGCTTTATTGATCACTTAGAAGCCAATGGCGAACTCAAACGCATTAGCTACCCAGTTGATCCTCATTTAGAAATGACAGAGATCGCCGATCGCGTCCTGCGCGCCAAAGGCCCTGCACTCTTGTTTGAAAATCCCAAAGATCATCACATGCCAGTGTTGGCAAACCTGTTCGGCACTCCAAAACGTGTGGCTATGGCGCTCGGTAAAGACGACCCATTAGCCCTGCGCGAAGTGGGCGAACTACTGGCCTTTTTAAAGGAACCCGAACCACCACGGGGCTTTAAAGACGCGATCGCTAAGATCCCTATGTTCAAGCAAGCCTTGAATATGCCGCCAAAGACAGTGCGTAATCCGCCTTGCCAACAAATCATCAAAACCGGCGATGAAGTCGATTTAACCCAATTGCCTATTCAGCATTGCTGGCCGGGTGATGTTGCGCCACTGGTGACCTGGGGCTTAACCATCACCAAAGGGCCGCGTAAGAGTCGCCAGAATTTAGGCATTTATCGCCAACAGTTACTGGGTAAAAACAAGCTGATCATGCGCTGGTTATCCCACCGTGGCGGCGCGTTAGACTTTGCTGATTTTAAACAACAATTCCCCGGTGAGCGTTATCCGGTTGTGGTCGCACTTGGCGCCGATCCTGTGACCATTTTAGGCGCCGTCACCCCAGTCCCCGATTCCATGAGCGAATACGCTTTTGCCGGTTTGCTGCGCGGTGAACGCACCGAAGTCTGCAAGGCATTAAGCTGCGACTTAGAAGTGCCCGCCACCAGTGAAATCATCCTCGAAGGCTATATCGACCCTGAGGAACTGGCGGAAGAAGGCCCCTACGGCGATCACACGGGTTACTACAACGAAACCGATAAGTTTCCCGTGTTTACCGTTACCCACATCACGCAACGTAAAGATGCCATCTACCACAGCACTTACACTGGCCGTCCACCGGATGAGCCCGCCATGCTGGGGGTGGCATTAAACGAAGTGTTTGTGCCGATTTTGCGTAAGCAATACCCTGAGATCGTTGATTTTTATCTGCCGCCTGAGGGTTGTTCGTACCGCATGGCTGTGATCTCCATTCGCAAACAATATCCGGGGCACGCCAAACGGGTGATGATGGGCGCTTGGTCTTTCCTGCGCCAATTTATGTATACCAAGTTTATTGTCATCGTCGATGAGGATGTGAATTGCCGCGACTGGCAGGACGTGATCTGGGCGATCACCACCCGCATGGATCCTAAACGCGATACCGTGATGATCGAAAACACCCCGATCGACTACCTCGATTTTGCCTCTCCCGTCGCGGGCTTAGGCTCAAAAATGGGACTCGATGCCACCAATAAGTGGGAAGGTGAAACCAACCGTGAATGGGGCACGCCAATCGTGATGGACCCAAAGGTTAAACAAAAGATCGACTCAATTTGGGATGAGTTAGGCATAGACGACAGCCCAACCCTATAATTCAGCTTAAGCACATACTCAAGTACCCACTTAAGCCAAGAGAATAGGCCAATAATCGGCCGCTAAAGCGACACCTAAACACATAACGTTGATCAAAGGTGCAAAGGAAGTTTGATGAAAACCATACGCTGTAAGATAGAGAAAGTTAGCCCATTTAACGACGCCGTTTATCAAGTGTTGTTAAAGCCAGAAACCGCCTTCGATTTTCAAGCGGGACAATACTTATGTGTTGTTATGGGTGAAAAAGATAAACGCCCCTTCTCTATCGCGTCAGCGCCCAATGCCGAGTTTATTGAGTTACACATTGGCGCCGCCGTCAGCGAAAGCTACCCAATGCAAGTGGTCGAGCGTTTAAAAACCAGCAGCCATATCGATATCGAAGCCCCAGGCGGCGAAGCCCACCTACGTCACGAGAGCATCCGCCCTCGCCTGTTAATCGCCGGCGGCACTGGTTTCTCTTACATTAAGAGTATCGTCGAGCAGCAAATCGCCCTAGGTCAACAGGTTGAAACCACTCTGTATTGGGGTTGTCGCACCCAAGATGCCATGTATTTTGAGACCATCGCCCGCCAATGGCACGACGCTTACCCTTGGCTACACTTTGTCCCAGTCATCGAAGAAGCCCCCGCCAACTGGCAGGGTAAAACTGCCAATTTGTTAGCCCAAATCAAACAGGATTTTGTCAGCTTAAACGGCTACGACATCTATATCGCCGGCCGTTTCGATATGGTAGGTGCCGCAAGGGAAATCTTCCGTGAGATTGGCGTTGAGGAAGCGCATCTCTACGGAGATGCGTTCGCGTTTATCAAATAACGCGTTGATTTGTTTGTATTTATCAGTCTATATCGTTAGCCATCAGTCTAATACAGCCAGCCACTCATTCAGCGTCATTCCCGCAATGCTGTTAAGCGGGAATCCAGCTTTGAGCTAACTGGCTGTTGTTTAATCATTTAACCAACTGGCTTTAGCATCAAATTAAGCCATTAAATTTACACTAGCGAACACTAGGAATATCGAATTTAAAGCTTTCCAAACTTCGTTTGGATCAAAGTCGTGGGGCTTCACCCCCTGATTTTTTAATAAAGAGTCGACCAAGGAGGACTGCTCGTCCTATCAAAAACGTCCATGTTAAATCGCCAGCTCGATATCCCTATCTCGCGCTCAAAGCGGCCGTAGGCCTTCGCCCTTGGATTCTCCAAGACGCCCCTATCGGAGTTGAAAGCCCCTTGGGCATTAAGCGTCCTTATGCTATCGCGTCAGACGCTCGTCCCTGATTCGACTGACACTATCTCGGCATCCATGCCTCGCTCACGCAACGAACGCAAATGCCCTGCGGCAACTCCGAGGGGAGGTGTATTCTGTCACTTCGGCTTTGGCTGTTAATACCTATAACCATCAGCATTGCAAAATTTAACAATGGGTGTCTCGATAAATGCAGTACGGCAACTCCGAGGGATGGTGTATTCCATAAGATATGATGCTATCGGTAAATCATTAAGGCATAAAAGTTATGCCTGCCCGCTCTTTTTGTGCTCTTTTTGCTACAACGGCTTAAACAACGTCAACACACCTGCAAAGTGACGGTCGCCTTGGCAAATAAGATGGCTCGGATGGTGTTTGTGGTGATGAGCCGCGGACAAGTATTTGATATGAATAAGGCGTGTAAAATGGCGGCCTAAGGTCATAAATTTAAAGCATGAATAAAAAGTAGCTAACGTCCATCCAAGCACAACAGCGGTAATGGTATTAATGAGTTAAACGGTTTGTCTTACCCAAAACCTGACCGAGACAGTGGCCTTCGAGGTTATATGGCTGTCAAGGAGGGTAAGACGTCAATTTGGATCTCATTAGGGCGGAACTGACGCCGGCCCTTTATTTTTAACATCAGGTCGCAAGACCGCGAATCATTAACGACTGATACTCCGTTGTGAAAGGTGAATTATCGATTAACGTAAATGTAGTTTGAACAAAATAGGACATTCGCCTTGCTAAACCCGAGGTAACCATATATGTCCTAGCAAAATATGCTACTTACCTTCAAGCGAACAGTGACTAAAATTGTCTAATAGGCCAGACACTTAGGGGTTATTGCGTTCTACGAAATGATTTAATCAACAATGCTCTTTAATTCTATAGAAAGACTACCAATCGGTGACTTCTCTAGTTGTATGGTGTTTCCCCCCACAGGCATCACATTTACAGTATTCCCCACCATATATGTAGAAACCGAAGGAGATGTTTCAGCTACTGGCGCTTCAATTCCTAAATCTGCCGTTAAAACCAAAAGGTACCGAGCTTCGGCATTGGGTTTGAACACTCCTGCCATATGTGCATTTGAATCATCAAAAATATTTGCATCTATAAATTCCATTTTTAAAGAAAATGCTTCCAACAATTCAAATTTTTCGTTTAGCTCAAAAAATATTGGGTCGAAATATTGCCCAATAAACATACCATTAAAATAGCTCTTAATGTAAAAGTACTTTCCTGATGTATCTGGCAAACTAAAACCTTTGAAATAACTTTTATCTTTACCAAGGGCAAATACTGGCGATTTGTCATTTAGGTCAAATTTCTGATTCTTTAGACCAAAAGGAACGTAATCAATATCTGAGTATTTTGTGCAACAGGGCGTTTTGTTTTTTAAAGTATCATATTGCTGACTTAGTGGTGCTGCACATGAAGTCAAAAACAAAGAAAGAGAAAAAAACATCAATAATTTCATAGTAATTCCTAACATCTGAATATTTATGTGCTGTTTACAAGGCATAAATCGCTTGTTGGACTTAGCCTCTGCCACATCCGTGTCAATTGGTATAAATGATGCTATAGGAATTTGCTTTTTTGCGGTAGCGGTTTTTTATACAGTTTGGTGGGTAATCACTTGATATTGTTTTAGCTTTATCATTCTTTTAAGCTCGAGGAAAAGCGGGGACACCCACTACTCTTTTTTGCTTTTAATGACCAGGTAAAAGCGGGATACCCACAACTCTTTTTACTTTTAATAACTCAAAACTAAAAGAATACCATCCCCAGGGAAGTTGCTGTAGGTCGTTCAAAAGAGCCTTACCGAGCCCTCATTCTTAAATTGAACGACAGATATACTCAAGGATTAACGAGATTAAACACTTGCATGGAAGTGACCGTTGGCGGCATGGATGCCGCCGTCGAGCCCTCATGGATGAGTTAACGGCGTGTCACTGGAATGTAAGTGGTTAATCCTTTGCCGAATCATCTGTAAAATGATCTTTGCGAGAACAAAGATAGCGCTCACCGTCCTACCGAAACACCCATTCTTAAATTGAGCTACAGGTATACTCAAGGATTAACGAGATTAAGCACTTGCATGGAAGTGACCGTTGGCGGCATGGATGCCGCCGTCGAGTTCTCATGGATGACTCTTTTGTAAAACCAAAGTCGGCGTGTCACTGGAGTGCAAGTAGTTAATCCTTTGCTGAATTATCTGCAAAATGAGCTTTGCGAGAACAAAGATAGTGCTCACAACTCTTTTGCTTGCGATAGCTATCTCACATCCCCAAAAGCAAAAGCCCCGCAAATTATTGCAGGGCTTTGATAATGTTAGACAATAGCTGTATTTACACTTTACCGACTACGCGTATCTAAAATAACGGCTAAATCTACATTATTAGATTTACTGTAAATTAAAAGGGAATATCGTCATCCCAGCCATCATCCAAATCTGGAGTGAAGTTTTGCTGTGGCTGTGGTGCTGGACGTTGTGCTGGAGCTGCTGGCGCTTGATAAGCTGGTGCAGCCTGTGGCTTAGGCGCATAACCACCTTGCTGTGGCTGAGCGTGAGGCTGTGCCTGTTGCTGACCATAGGTTTGCTGGGCAGGTGCTGGCGCAGCATATTGTTGCTGAGCTGGCGCTTGGTAAGCAGGTGCCGCTTGAGGCGCTGGCGCATATTGATTTTGTGCAGGAGCCGCCTGTTGTGGTGCAGATTGGTAACCTGTGTTTTGTGGCATGCCGCCGCCCATTGGCGCGCCTTGTGCTTGACCACCTTGACCACGGCTACCTAGCATTTGCATGCTACCGCTTTGATCTATAACCACTTCAGTGCTATAGCGATCTTGACCGCTTTGGTCTTTCCACTTACGGGTTTGTAATTTACCTTCGAGGTAAACCTGTGAACCTTTACGTAAATATTCGCCGGTAATCTCAGCTAATTTACCGAACAGAACCACACGGTGCCATTCAGTACGCTCCTGCTGCTGACCCTGTTGGTCCTTCCACGATTCGCTGGTCGCCACTGTGATGTTAGCGACTGCGTTACCGTTTGGCATATAACGTACTTCTGGATCTTGTCCCAAATTGCCAACCAAAATTACCTTGTTAACACCACGACTGGCCATTGAAATCTCCTGCGATTCTTTAAATAATCTATTAATTCAGTATGTTGTTTATCTTTATCGCCATAGAGGAAAATCAGCTTCCCCAAAACCCACACGGCGGACCAGATATTATTGAGCAGAGCCTAACACAGCTCGTGCTTCTCTTAAATCGAAATGCTCGTCCACCTTAAGATAAGCCACTTTCTCGTCCAGCACGACTATGGCTTCAACCACGCCCATCAGTTGCGATAGCTGAGTCGCCATATCCCGCGCTTGCGCCTTGTCTTTCACTTCGGCTTCTAACGTGTAACTCTTTAACAGCACTGGGTTTTGCATGCCTAATGTCAGGAATAACCAAATAGACATTAAGATCACGGCAACAATAAAGACCCCGACAGCGCCCACAAGCTGGAATGCGCCGCCACCGAGCATACCACCACAAAAAGCCCCTAAAAACTGGCTGGTAGAATACACACCCATGGCCGAGCCCTTTTCGCCGACAGGGCAAAATTTGGCGATCAAACTGGGCAGTGAGGCTTCTAAATAGTTAAACCCTGTGAAGAACAGCACCACGGCAAAACTCAATACCCAGAGATTGCTCGCAAATGCGGCCATCGCCAGCAATGACACTATCATGATCACTAAAGCAATTTGGAACATCGCCTTAGTATTTTTGCGCTTAACCCCTATGATGATTAACGGCACCATCAAAATAAATGCGCCCACAAAGGCGGGGAAATACAGCATCCAATGCTTTTCTTTCACGAGTCCCGCATCCACCAGATCCAGCGGCAGTGCCACAAATACTGCGGTTAAGACTAAATGCAGGATAAAAATCCCAGCGTTAAGCCTAAATAATTGCGGCTCAAGGAACATACGTTTGAGCTTAGCGGGCGTCGCTAGAGTGTCTCCCTTCGGCGCCTGAGTGATGGGATTAGGCACTAAAAACTGGATCAACAGCATACCGACAATGGCAAATACCGCAGTTAACCAAAACAATCCAGTCAACCCAAGATGCTGCGCGACTATCGGCCCCATTAGCAAAGACAGGGCAAAAGATAACCCGATACACATGCCAATAATCGCCATGACTTTAGTACGCTGTTCATCGCGGGTTAAATCCGCGGCAAGCGCCAGCACAGCGGCGGCAATGGCTCCCATACCCTGCACGGCACGGCCAAAAACCACACCATAGATAGTCTCTGCGTTCGCGGCGATAACACTACCAATAGCAAACAACACTAAGCCACCGAGAATAATCGGCTTACGACCATATTTGTCAGATAAAATCCCCATAGGGATTTGCAGCACGGCTTGAGTCAGACCATAGGCGCCAATAGCAATACCCACCCACAGGGGCGAAAAGCCTTCGAGGTGCTGACCATAAAGCGCAAAGACGGGCATGATCATAAACAAGCCCATCATACGCAAACCAAATACACTGGCTAAAGAAAACGCGACTTTTTTCTCAGTACTCGAAAGTCCGTTGTTACCCATGATTTTGCCCTGGATTGAAGTCTTTTAAGGGGCGCATGTTACCACACCCAAAAGGATTTGCTCAAAAGGAAATCGTGGCCTAAGCCACAGTGTTGACACTGGTTATTAATTTCTAAAAATCTGCAATCGCCTACTAATATGTCGCGCCAAATATGCAAACCCAAACTAAGCCCAAGGGCTCACATGCAAAAAGCCCATGGCGCAAAGGGCAAAGCCATTGGGATAAGCTTGCACCAATTGAGGCGCACCGAGGAACGCTTATCGGACTCGGGGTGAGATCACAGAATCAACTAAACTCAGCGGCGGAACTGTGCGATACTTGTGCTCATTTTTTTAAGCATAAGACTTGAGCGATAGATGGATAAGATTGAAATACGCGGCGCACGCACCCACAATCTCAAAAATATCAACCTGACTATCCCAAGGGATAAACTGATTGTTATCACAGGGTTATCAGGTTCAGGCAAATCTTCCCTTGCATTTGATACTTTATACGCCGAAGGCCAGCGACGTTATGTCGAGTCCCTGTCAGCCTATGCTCGCCAATTTTTAAGTTTGATGGAAAAGCCCGATGTCGACCATATCGAAGGCTTAAGCCCGGCTATCTCCATCGAACAAAAATCCACCTCCCATAACCCACGCTCAACCGTGGGCACTATTACCGAAATCTACGACTACCTGCGCTTGCTATTTGCCCGCGTGGGTGAGCCGCGTTGCCCCACCCACGGCCAACCACTGGCGGCACAAACGGTTAGCCAGATGGTGGACAAAGTACTCGAAATGCCCCAAGACAGCCGTTTGATGCTATTAGCTCCGGTCGTCAATGGTCGCAAGGGTGAGCACGTTAAATTACTCGAAGGTTTAGCCGCGCAAGGCTATATCCGCGCCCGCATCGATGGGGAAGTCTGTGATTTAACCGATCCACCAACCTTAGATCTACACGTAAAACACACCATTGAAGTCGTAGTCGACCGCTTTAAGGTGCGCGACGATATTGCCCAGCGCCTCGCCGAATCCTTTGAAACCGCACTCGAGCTTTCCGGCGGGATTGCGGTCGTCGCCAGTATGGACGATGCCAACAATGGAGCTAAGCCGGAGGAACTGATCTTCTCCGCCAACTTCGCCTGCCCCCACTGTGGTTATTCGATGGCAGAGCTAGAGCCACGGATTTTCTCCTTTAACAATCCCGCCGGCGCCTGCCCAACCTGTGATGGTTTAGGGGTGCAGCAATTTTTCGACCCGGAACGTGTCATTACCAACACTGAACTGTCACTGGCGGGCGGTGCGATTCGCGGCTGGGATAGACGTAACTTCTATTACTTCCAGATGCTAAGCTCACTCGCCGAGCACTATAAGTTTGACGTCGAAGTGCCCTTCGAACAACTGAGCGATAATGTGCGCAAAATCGTACTTTATGGCTCGGGAAAAGACAGTATTGCCTTTAAATATATGAATGACCGCGGCGATGTGGTGGTGCGTAACCATCCCTTCGAAGGCATTCTCAACAATATGGACAGGCGCTACCGTGAGACAGAAAGCAACTCGGTTCGGGATGAATTAGCCAAGTTTATCAACACTCAAGCTTGTCAAAGCTGTGGCGGTTCCCGTCTGCGAGAAGAAGCGCGCCATGTGTTTATTGGCGACCTTAACCTACCTAAATTGACCACTTGGTCGATTGGTGAAGCCCTAGACTATTTCGATAAGCTCGAATTTAGCGGCCAAAAGGCACAAATTGCCGAAAAAATCCTTAAGGAAGTGCGCGACCGTTTAGGTTTCTTGGTCAATGTGGGGCTCAATTATTTAAGCCTGTCACGCTCCGCCGAAACCCTTTCGGGCGGTGAAGCCCAGCGTATCCGTCTCGCCAGCCAAATTGGCGCGGGATTGGTCGGGGTAATGTATGTGCTCGATGAACCTTCCATTGGTCTACACCAAAGGGATAACGAACGTCTGCTGCAGACGCTTATCCACCTGCGGGATTTAGGCAACACTGTGATTGTGGTCGAGCACGATGAAGATGCAATCCGCATGGCGGATCACGTGATCGATATCGGCCCCGGCGCTGGTGTACACGGCGGCGAAGTGATTTGCGACGGCCCGATTGAAAAAATTATCGCCTGTGAAGAATCAGTTACTGGGCAATATATTTCTGGCAAACGCAATATTCACATCGATATCCCCCGCACCCCCTTCGATGCGAGCCAAGTGATCGAACTCTTTGGCGCCCGCGGCAATAACCTGCGCAATGTGGATTTAACCATTCCCATTGGCCTATTCACCTGCGTGACGGGCGTGTCAGGCTCGGGGAAATCGACGCTAATCAACGATACCTTCTTTAAAATCGCCCACAGGGAATTGAACGGCGCGACCGTAGATGAACCCTCCCCATATGACCGCATTGTCGGTATGGATCAGTGCGATAAAGTCGTCGATATCGACCAGAGCCCGATTGGCCGCACGCCACGCTCAAACCCGGCAACCTACACGGGCATATTCACCCCGATCCGTGAAATTTTTGCCGGCACCCAAGAGTCGCGTACCCGTGGTTATCAGGTCGGCCGTTTCTCCTTTAACGTTAAAGGTGGACGCTGCGAGGCATGTCAGGGTGATGGCTTAATCAAGGTTGAAATGCACTTCCTCCCCGATGTGTATGTGCCCTGCGATGCCTGTAAGGGCAAACGCTATAACCGCGAAACCTTAGAAGTGCGCTATAAAGGTAAAAACATCCACGAAGTGCTGCAAATGACGGTTGAGGATGCGCGGGAATTTTTCGATGCCGTGCCTGCGATTGCCCGTAAATTGCAAACCCTGATGGATGTAGGTTTGTCCTATGTGCGGTTAGGCCAAAGTGCGACCACACTGTCGGGCGGTGAGGCTCAAAGGGTCAAACTCGCCAAGGAGCTCTCCAAACGGGATACGGGTAAAACCTTATATATCTTGGATGAACCGACCACGGGCTTACACTTTGCCGATATTCAACTGCTGCTCGACGTATTACATCGCCTGAAATCCCACGGCAATACTATAGTGGTGATTGAGCATAATCTGGATGTGATCAAAACTGCGGACTGGATTATCGACTTAGGCCCAGAGGGCGGCGGTGGCGGCGGGATGATTTTAGCCACAGGCACTCCCGAAGAAGTTGCCCAGCACCCAAGCTCCCACACGGCGCGTTTCCTAAAGCCGCTACTGGAGCGAGATGCCCAGCTTGCAAACGCAGCCAAGCAGTAAGCATGCGATACGCCCGAGGTGATCCGCAGGGGTCACTCAGGGCGTTAATTCAACATAGATAAGGATAAGGATGGATAAACTGGCACTAGCCTTCACATTCCTTTGCCTGCGCGCACCCACCTTGCGTGCTGAGCCGCGCCTACTCTGGGCGATTTGCTTGTTTGCCGCCTTAAATGGCTGCGCCACCCGTCCCCCCGAATCCTGTTCACGCCAAGATATTCGCCTCAATTGGGCCAATCCTGTGGCATTGGAACAAACAGTAAGAGTACTAAGCTCCGCTGAATTTGAAGGCCGCAAAACCCAAAGCCAAGGGGCCGCCAAAAGCCGCGACTATCTCAATCAGCAATTTAAAGACCTAGGCCTCACCCCTTGGGGGGAACGCTTTGAAATTCCCTTCGAATACCAAACGCTATTCACTCGGGAAACCGGGGCGAATATGGTAGCCATAGCCCCCGCCCAGAGCCCCACTACTGCATGGCGAATTATCGTGGCCCACTATGATCATTTGGGGATGAGTGGCGGCAAGATTTACCACGGCGCCGATGATAATGCCTCTGGGGTCGCCGCGATGCTCGCCATCGCCCAATATTGGCAGGCGCAGTTAACGCAACAAACAAAAGATGCAGCTATAACCCTGCCCAATATCAATCTGATGTTTGTGGCAACCGACGCCGAGGAGCCAGGGCTCTATGGCAGCATAGCCCTAGTGGAGCAGCTGAAAACACGTATGCCCGAGGCCAATATTCAATTGATGCTCAATTTGGATATGGTAAGCCACCCCGGACGCCCCTACGGCATTTACCTAGAAGGCAGCCGTAACTTCAATCAATTTCAAGCCTTTAAACCGCAACTGAATGCACACAATCGCCTGTGTATCAAACTCAGCCACCCAAGGCCTGTAGGCCGCAGTATCCAACATACCGATTGGCTAAGAGCCTCAGATCATTACCCCTTCCACAAGGCAAACATCCCTTGGTTGTATTTTGGGGTGCCGACCCATCCGCAATATCACACTCCCCAAGATACCGCCGATACGGTGGACTTTATTTTTCTCGCAGCGGTCACTGAGTCGGCCTTTGAATTAATACGATTAAATGGCGACTTTTTGAAAAATTAACAGGAAGTGGCGCGTTTCTTGCTCTGTTTTAGCGAAAAAAATGCAGAAAACAGGTTAAATAGCGTGACTCTGATTGGTAAAGTGGCGTCCATGCTGCTATAATCCGTCGTTCGCGGGAAATCGACACGGGGTTGATTTTCTGTCTGTGAAACTTTAGCGCCATTTCGCGCGCGCATCCACAAGGCTACAACCCAATGTCATCCGATGAAAGAACTTTCCGTGAACTCGGCCTATCCGAGAATTTGTTGCGTGCTCTTGACGAGCTAGGTTATGAAAAACCGACGCCAATCCAATCAGCCAGTATCGATCCCCTTATGGCTGGCAAAGATATTTTAGGTCAAGCGCAAACAGGTACAGGTAAAACTGGCGCCTTCGCGCTGCCGCTACTAAACAAAGTCACCAGCCAAACAACACCGCAAATTTTAGTATTAGCGCCAACGCGTGAATTAGCGGTTCAGGTTGCTGAAGCATTCAGTAGCTATGCCAAATTTATGAAGAATTTCCACGTACTGCCTATTTATGGTGGTCAAAGCATGCAACAACAGTTGAATGCCCTGAAACGTGGTCCACAGGTTATCGTTGGTACGCCAGGTCGTGTTATGGACCATATGCGTCGCGGTACCTTGAAACTCGACTCATTAAAAGCACTCGTGCTCGATGAAGCCGATGAAATGTTAAAAATGGGCTTCATCGATGATATCGAATGGATCCTTGAGCACACGCCAAGCGAGCGCCAACTGGCGTTGTTCTCTGCCACTATGCCAGAGCAAATTAAGCGCGTTGCTAACCAGCATTTACGTAGCCCTGTGCATGTGCGTATCGAGTCTAGCCAAACGACGGTTGAGTCAATTGAACAGCGTTTCGTACAAGTATCACAACACAATAAATTAGAAGCCCTAGTTCGCGTGTTAGAAGTTGAAAATACTGAAGGTATTATCATCTTCGTACGTACTCGTAACTCATGTGTTGAGTTAGCCGAGAAACTCGAAGCCCGCGGTTATGCATCATCACCACTGCACGGTGATATGAACCAGCAGGCCCGTGAGCGCGCGGTTGAGCAACTTAAACGTGGCAAGTTAGACATTCTGATCGCCACTGATGTTGCGGCCCGTGGTCTTGACGTTGAGCGTATTGGCCACGTCGTTAACTACGACATTCCGTATGATGCCGAAGCCTATGTTCACCGTATTGGCCGTACTGGCCGCGCCGGTCGTACTGGTATGGCAATTCTGTTTGTGACTAGCCGTGAAATGCGCATGCTGCGCACTATCGAGCGCTCAACCAACAGCCGCATTTCACCAATGAAGATCCCAAGCCCAGAGACAGTTGCAGAACGTCGTCTGTCACGCTTAGGTGAACAATTGGCTGAAACCATCAACGGCGATTTAGATTTTATGAAAGAAGCTGTTGCTCAATTATGCCAACAGTTAGAAGTTGATACCGATCTTCTGGCCGCAGCATTACTGCAGCAAGTTCAACAAGAACGTCCTTTGCAATTGCCAGCAATTCAAGAACGTGTTCGTGATGAACGCAGTGAGCGCACTGAACGTAGCGACCGCGGAAGTGATCGTAATGACCGTGGTGGTGACCGTGGTGAACGCAGAAGCCGCGAACCGCGTCCAATGCCAGCCAGCTTAGGCTCAGCTGAAGCGTTGAAAGACAACCCAGATTTAAAAATGTGCCGTTATGTTATCGACGTAGGTCGTGAAAATGGTGTGGGTGTGGGTAATATCGTTGGCGCTATCGCGAACGAAGCTAACATCGACAGCCGTTACATTGGCGCGATCCAACTGTACGATGCAGTGACCACTGTTGATCTGCCAGACGGCATGCCAAAAGACGTGTTGCAGCACCTGAAGAAAGTTCGTGTTTGTGGCAAGCCATTGAACATCCGCGAAGCTGGCGATCAAGTCTTTGTTGACTCAGGCCGTGGTGCTCGTTCAGAGCGTCCATCGGGTGACCGCAAACCACGTGGTGATCGTCCAATGGGTGATCGCCCTGCCGGTGACCGTAAGCCTCGCGCTGCCTCTGGTGACAAGCCATTTGCCGATCGCAAACCTCGCGCAGATAAACCTGCCGGTGAGCGTAAGCCACGTAAACCACGTGAAGAGTAATCTGACGATCTTCTAGCTTAGCTAGACACTAAAAAAGGAGCCTAGGCTCCTTTTTTGTTGGCTCAAATTTGCCTTTGTTGACCTCGGTTTGTTTGCCTTTACTCAGGATAAGGCTTAGTGTCTAATCCCCTAACTGTTTAACCCATTAAACACAATACAATGAAAAAAGCCTTCACCGCCGGACTGTTATCCGCCTTTATCGCCCCCGGCAGCGGCCATTTTTACCTCAAACATAAACGCACGGCACTGGTCTTTTTTGCCTTAGCTATCGTGAGTCTTGTGCTGTTGCTATCGCAGATCTATCAAGTGGCGCAAGTCATCGCCTTAGATATTCAAAACGGCATCTTACCGCTAGATATCGGCGTGATTTCTGCCGAAATCACCCATCAAACCCAGACCACAATCGCCAATGCCAATGAATTGCTCTATGGCTTTATCCTCTGCTGGCTAATAGCCTTATTAGATAGCGTACGCTTAGGGCTCAAACAAGATAAGCAAGATGCCCTCAGAGCAAAAAATGCGGCATAGCTATAAAACCACTTGGGCTCGAACCTAGAGATAAAAGAGTAAAATGGCTTTCATTGAAAGCCATTTTTTCTTTTATAACATTTTGTTAATAAATTAAATTTCTAATTATTGAGTGATTACAGGGCAATCGACTTGGCTTGATTGGGTATCTAAATAGCCACTCACACGGGTAAGTAGCAGCGCACTTAACACCACCAGCGCACCAATCCAAGGTGTGTGCATCAAGCCTAGGTTAGTTACTATTATCCCACCGCCCCACGCACCTAAGGCAATACCTACGTTAAAGGCGGCAATATTCAAACCCGAAGCCACATCAACCGCATCGGGCGCATAGGTCTCGGCGAGTTTCACCACATAAACCTGTAAACCCGGGACATTACCAAAGGCAAACGCGCCCCAGACTAAGATAGTCAACACAGCCGCAATCGGGTGGACCGCGGTAAAGTTAAACAGCAACAACACAGCGGCGAGGCCAGCAAAAATATAGCTCAGGGCTTTTACTGGGCCCATTTTATCGGCCATCTTTCCGCCCCAGATATTACCAAAGGCCACAGAGACACCATAAACCAACATGATGGCGCCAATAGCACTGGCATCAAAACCTGTAACTTGCTGCAAAATCGGCGCTAGGTAAGTGAACGCCACAAAAGTGCCACCGTAACCCACGGCGGTAATCGCAAACACTAATAGCAATCTCGGCTCGGCCAGCACTTTAGCTTGAGTGAGTATTCGCGCCGCCTTAGCTTGCTTTAAGCTATTAGGCACTAAAAATGCGCTGCCGACTAAGGCGATAAACCCAAGTAAGGCAACGGCTAAAAAGGTCGATTGCCAACCAAAGGTCTGGCCGATATACGTGCCTAATGGTACGCCGGTGACTAAGGCAACGGTTAAGCCCGTAAACATAATGGCAATCGCGCTCGCAGCTTTTTCTTTGGGGACTAAGCCAGTGGCGATCGTCGAGCCAATCGAGAAGAACACCCCATGGGCGAGTCCCGTCAGGAGCCGCGCGGCTATTAAGGTTTCATAACTCGGCGCCTGCCACGCCAACAAGTTACCCGCCACAAACAGCGACATCACCGACAGCAACACGGTTTTACGATTCCAGTTACCCGTTAATGCCGTCAGCACAGGTGCGCCAATGGCCACACCTAGGGCATACAAACTCACCAATAATCCCGCCGAGGGCAGTGAGACATTTAAATCCTGCGCCATAGTTGGGATCAACCCCACTATGACAAATTCAGTGGTTCCAATGGCAAAGGCGCTAAGCGTCAATGCGAGTAAAGCTAAGGGCATGATAGTGTCCATCCAGTTAAGTTAATGGGTCAGTGGGCGAGTTTTTGATACGCTAAAACTCGCCTCAACTTCAGATGGGGCTATCATGGCGGCAAAGGTTATTGCTAAAAAGAGTGATTCTTACAAATGATTTTTGCTATAAATGAAGTTAATCATAGTTAAACTTGGGGACGACTGAGTGCTTACACGGTCCGATGATTTGCAGATTTTACTCACAGTTGTGGATACAGGAGGGTTTTCGGCGGCTGCCGAGGCGCTGGATATTCAAGTGGCACGGGTATCGCGGGCGGTCACTCGCCTTGAAAGCCAACTGCAAGTCACACTACTCAACCGCACCACACGCCGAGTCGAACTCACTAACGAGGGACGACAATTTGTCGATACGGTGCGCATTGGTTTACAAACCCTGCAGCAGGCCGAAGAGGATCTTATCGGCCGCGGTGAACGCCCTAAAGGTCGGTTAAGGGTCGATGCCGCGAGCCCCTTCGTGCTGCATCAAATCGTGCCCTTAGTACAAGAATTTAAACAGGCCTATCCCGATATCGAGCTTGAACTCACCTCCAATGAAGGCTTTGTCGATTTGATAGAGAAACGCACCGATGTGGCGATCCGTATCGGCAAGCTGACCGACTCGACTCTGCACGCCAGACCGCTGGGTAAGAGTAAGCTGTATATCGTGGCCTCAAGCACATACTTAGCCCAGCGCGGACTGCCGAAAAACAGTAGCGATCTCACCCACCACTGCCTTATCGGCTTTACGGGTTCGAAAGTGCTCAATCAATGGCCCTTAAAAGGTATAGACCAAATCACGCCTAATGTGCGCGCCAGCAACGGCGAAACCGTGCGCCAATTAACCTTATCGGGCAATGGCATAGCTTGTCTGTCGGGCTTTATGGTCAAGGACGATATTGCCGCGGGGCGATTGGTCCCCTTGCTTGAAAGTGAACACGTGACCCACGTGGGGCGGGAGCAAGTGAATGCCGTCTATTATAAAACCTCGACCGTTGCGCGGCGGATCTCGGCTTTTATCGATTTTATCCAGCCCAGATTGAGCCTTTAAACTCGCGCAATTCCATGGGCTATCAGTCAAGTGCTCCAAGCATTATTGTGATATTGGCAAATATGATTTGTGCTTTATCGACTTTATTGGCAAAGCTTGATGGGCGAAAGTAGCGTCATCAAGCATTTAATATTGGAAACATTATGACTCAAGCACACACAGATGCGGCGGCATTTCGCCCTTTGACTATACCTATGCCAATGCTCGGCACTGGCACCTTTAGACTCAAAGACCAAGGGGCATTCGATGCAGTATTGATGGCACTCGAAGAAGGCTCACGCCATATTGATACAGCACAAATTTATGCTAATGAAGCCGCCGTTGGCGAAGCGATTAAGGCTTCAGGCATTCCCCGTGATGAACTCTTTATCACCACTAAAGTCTGGACAGAAAACCTAGCCGCAAACCGTTTCGAAGCCAGTGTTATCGACAGCTTAACGGCGCTACAAACTCAGTATGTCGATCTGCTATTAATCCATTGGCCGCTTAAGGGCGAACAAGTGCCTATGGCAGATTATCTCATGTCATTAAAAGCCATGCTGGATAAAGGTTTCACCCGCCGTATTGGAGTATCGAATTTCACTAACGCCCAGTTATCCCAAGCGATTGAAATATTAGGTGAAGGGGGGATTTTCACTAATCAAGTAGAAGTGCATCCATACCTAGTTAACGCCAAAGTGACTGAGTTTTGTAAGCAGCACAATATCTTAGTCACGGGCTACATGCCTTTTGCCTACGGCGCTGTATTACAAGATGAGTTAATTACTGAGATTGCTAAAAAACACGGCGTCACTACGGCTCAAATCATACTCGCTTGGTTAAGACAGCAAGGGTTCGCTACGATTCCCTCATCAACCAAACGTGAGAATGTTCGCAGCAACCTAGCTGCGGCAAAACTCAGGTTATCGGCCGCGGAAATCGAGGCGATCAGCGGGTTAGATCGCAATCATAGGGTGGCTAATCCAGACTTTGCCCCAAACTGGGACTAAGCTCTAGCACAGACGAATAGAGCCTAATCACCCATTGTCCAGGCTTGGATAAAGCTGTGGTAGCAAGTGACGAGCATATCGGCGCCCTTGGCATAATCGGGGATATCCTCAGGACAATAGAGGGCGCAGTGACTACCCGCATTGCGCGCAGTTTGCAGATCGAACAGGTAATCGCCCACATACAAGATATCTGCGGGCGCTAACTGCCACTGCAGGCAAATAAGGTGAATACCTTCGGGATGCGGTTTAGGCTCGGCATCGTAACGGGTCAGCACCAGCGCGATATCGATGCCGAGCTTATCGATAGTGATCTTTGCCGCCTCCGGCATATTGCGGGTCAAAATCGCCAAGGGCAGTGACTTAGCTCGCAGACATTCGATAAGCTCCCTCGCGCCATCAATCCAACGGGCATTGAGCGAGCTTTGTCTCTCGTACTCATGGACGATTTCCAGCGCCTGAGCCTGTGCTTCACCGATACTCAGACTATCGACATGGGCCAAGATATCCGTGCCAGAACTAATCCCCAACTCACGCCTTAGCCCTGCAAAATCAGGATTGGAATGTGCAAGCGTGCCGTCGAGATCGAAGATCACACCACGAATATCGCTCAGTTTGATATTGGTTAATCGAGTGATCACTGGCCATTCCCATAGGTAAAAATAGCGGTTTTAAATAGCCTGTAAGCGCTTCGCCTGACGATTACGGTACATTGGCAGCAATTGCACCACCATCACAGACACAATAATCACGCCAATCCCCAGCAAAGATAAACTATCTAATTCATCGGCATGGAACACTTCAGGCCACCATCCAAGGCTCACCACCAGTGCAGTGGCGCTAAAACTAAATACCGGCGTTAACGCTAACATGGCGCTCACTTGCGCCGTCGGCCAGTACTTCATCGACTGACCAAAACAGCCATAGGCGATCAAGGTATTGGCGGCGCAAAACAGGGCTATCTGCCAATCGAAACTGTCCATTTTGGCGAATTGGCTAAAGTCGCTAAAGGGCGCCATCGCAAAAATACCTAGGCCATAAATAACCAAGAGTACGTTGGCGGGGGATAAACGGTTCAATAGTGACTTTTGCAACAGGGCATAAGTAGTCCATGACAGGGCCGAGAACTGAATAATCATCACCCCAATCCAAACCTGATGATTACTCGCGGCCGAAAAATCCAAATAAGGATGGAAGAACATCAACATACCTAAGGCTAAGGTCGCAAAACAGCTGAGCTGCACCGCATTAAGCCGTTCCTTAAAAAACAGCACGCCACCGAAGGCGAGGAAAAAGGGCGAGGTTTGGAAGTTAAGCTGGGCGGCACCAGGGGCAAGATAGTCGAGGGAATAAACGAATGACACATAATTAAGCATCAAAAATAATCCAGCAAGACAAAGTCTTAGCCAGACTTTGGCATCGAGTGCCGCAAATTGTTTAAGGCTGCCCGCACTCCATTGGATCAGTATGCTGACCACTAGTGCGACCAGAAAACGAAACCAAGTTAGCGTCACAGGGTCGATAAAAGCGCCCGAGAGTTTTAAGGCGATTGGCAACATGCCCCAAAATAACACGGCAACAGAAATAAATAGCAGACCAAGTTGAGCATGGTTATTTGCCAAGTGGCCGTTATGGCTCTGGTTCACGGATAAGTCCCAGTAATACTGCAGAAAGGATCGCCATTCTGGCACCGAGTAAGGCCAAGATCTAGCCTAGGCGGTGATTAAAGCCTTTGATGGATTGGATACTTTAGCTGACACCTATTTACCACTCACTCGGCATAGGCGCAGCGCAGATATGCCTACAACTCAGTTTTTATAGAGCCAGTTTTATAAAGCCATTTTTAAGACAAAACGGTATATTTAGCCTACTTCGCCCCTAAGGCCATTTTGAGTCGCTATTTTTGTAGGATAAACCATGTCTAACTCAATGAATATTGAACAAGATCAATCCATTATTAATGACGCAGCCAAAGCGTTAGCCGAAAGACGCACCTCTGGCGCGGCGGGGGATTTACTGGCCGAAACATTAAGACCCAAGTGCTTTGAGCAGGCATTTGCTATCCAACAAACTGTGGCTGAAATATTTAAGACGACCCATAACAACCCTATTGCAGGTTGGAAATGCCTATTACCTACGGCCGATAAAACCGTTGTCGCCCCGATTTATCAACAAGATGTGTATCATCAAACCCCAGAGTGCCCACTCTATCCATCGACTAAAGGGCTCGCTCGAGTCGAACCCGAACTCGCCTTCGAGATAGGTGTCGATTTATCCCCGAGAACGGCCCCCTATACCGAAGCGGAAATCGATGCGGCCCTGGGTCAGACTCGCCTTGCACTCGAGTTAATTAAGAGTCGCTACCACACCCCAAGCGAAGCAAACCATTTTGATGCCCTCGCCGATGGCTTAGTCAATCAAGGGCTGTGGCTAGGGCCAGAACTTAATCCGCAGGAAGATTTAGAGACGAGCCGTTTTGAACTCAGCGTTGATATTGCCAATGGCGAGCACCAACAAAGCGGCACACTACAAAAATCCGCCATTCATCCCAATGGTTTCCCCAAAGCTGGGCTCTACTGGCTAGTTAACTTTTTATCCGCCCAAGGCATTGGTCTAACGCAAGGGCAATATGTGATCACAGGCTCCTATGCGGGCGTGCTCGACCTGCCACTGGCGCAAAATTGCCATTTTGAATACGGCGCGCTAGGGCTGTTTGACGTGACTTTTACTGCCAAATAATCCGGTCATTAAACGATAAAAACCAATAAAGTTAGCGACCCAGTTACGGCTGGGCTCGCTTGTTTTCCATCTAAGTGCTTAGCATCCCTTTCGCATCATTAACAAAAGCCCAGCCAACTTGTTTCATAACTGACATCTATGTATCATCTAAACTCGTTAATAATAAGGATATATAGAATGTCGCACGGAAAAATGCTGCCCATCGCCTGTCTTTTTGCCCTCACCTTAGGCTCTTCTCTTAATGTGCACGCCTCAGAAAATAGCTTTGCCAAAGCCTATAGCGACTATCAAGCCGCCGTAGAAAAAGGCGATGCTGCTAATATTGAAGCGAGCGCAAAAAATGCTTATCAGCTGGGCGAAACTCAATATGCCAAAGACAGTGTCGACTTAGCGAACCTTGCCTTAAACTGGGCCAGCGCCATAGAAACGCAGGTCGCACCTAATCCATTTGTGGAACAAAATCTGTCACAAACGGCTAAGGCACATGAGTTATACCAACTTGCACTCGCCAACTATAAGGCCCATTACGGCAAAGAAGCCATCGAGCTTATCGACCCTTTACTCGGCGCAGCGCAAACCGCCGTTGAAGCCAAAGCAGCAAAGGGCTATTTGCTTGATGCGATTGATCTCGCAGAAAAATCCGATAAAAAGAAACTGATCGCCGATGTGAAAATGGCCGCTTTTAATCGTTTATCCAATACAGAGCTATACACTCGAAGTGTAAGAAATTATGCCTTTGATGCATATGATATTTATAAAGAGATTTTGCCAGAGAATGCCATAGACAGAGTCAAGGCAACCTATATTGTTGGCGCCGTTGAATTTGCGGAAAAACATGATAAAAAAGCCGAACCTTTACTACAAGAAGTGGTTAAACAGTTCGAGGTACTTAATTACAGCCATCCCTATGCCTTGAGTGCCCACGCTTATTTAGTGGAACTCTATGAGCGTCAAGGTAAAAGAGAATTAGCTACAGCCCACTGTATTGCCATAGGTAGTATGCAACCCTGGACCGACGAACAAGAGCAAAAGCCACTTTTCCGTCAATATCCTAACTATCCAATGTCCTACGTCCAACAACGTAAAAGTGGCTGGGTTCAGCTTAAATTTACCGTTGATGAGCAAGGCTTTGTGAAAAATCCTGAAATTATTGCCTCTAAGGGCGGCGCTTTATTTGAAAAAGAAAGTATTGAGACTCTCAATAAATGGCGATACGCACCTAAGTTTGAAAATGGTAAAGCCGTTGCAGCGCAAACTAGTGTGCAGCTGGATTACACTATAGAGAATTAATCCATTATTTAACTTCATAACCTAGCCCATCGCTCACACTCGATGGGCTTTTTTCATCCTGCGCGCCAAGTTGGCTCAGACTAAGCCCCTGCTTAAGTTGGCTTAAACAAGCTTGGCAAATACACGCATCGCTAGACGGTAACATGCGGCTAAATGCTCCTTGCTGCGAACCTGATGTTTGCGCTTGCAACGCCGCCAAAGGTGGAAAGCTTTGCTGCGCGCACCAACAATCCTCAATGCCCTTACCTAGAATCACCGCACATTGATTCGCGCCTTGGCACAAAGGGCAAATTTGCTCCATCAAACCTTGTCTCGTACAGTTAATAGCACTTAAGTGCGATGGGGAATGAAGATAACTTCTTTTTGTAGCAAGCTGTCTATTAATTCATAGGCATGCTCCCTGCTGGCGCCATGCTGCGCCAGCACACTAAGCATATCTGCCCCACTAAAATGGCTACTTTGCTCACTAAGCAGAAGAAGCACAGCGCCTAGGATAGGATCCGTTTCCATAACGGCTTCACGCCCCCTCACCTTATAGGTGACAGACTCGATACGTTGGGCGTTGTTTAAATTCCGTTTGGTGACCTGAAATGAAACCTCGGGATTGACCGCAAATTCGCTAGCCTCAATCGCGGCTGCGGCTATGGGAGCGCGCGGCTGATTGGTGTTTTTACAGAGAATAAATTCGAGTTTAGGTATTTCAAATAGACGCTCTATTATCTGGTACTGCTCAAAGTCACTTAATGCTTTGAGCCTAGCCCTTAATTCAGGATTTTTAATGCGCTTGTCTACAGACCAGACATCGGGCTCGACCCAGCGGACAAACTTCATGCCTGCGTTTTCAATAAACTGCCATAAACCAGCCACATCAAAACTGGTCTCTTTGACATTTAAGCAAGTATCGACAAACTCGACATCTCGATTTAGGTGAGTGGATGACCAGTAATTATTCTTAAAGAGACTGTCTTCTGCGGCCTCGGCCAGTAAACGCCCCGGCACTATTCGCTCAGAAATCTGTGTCTGTCTGGGACTTAAAATATCGATGCAATCAATCAATCGATAGAGTGCCTGCCTGCCATAGGTGCCATAGAGCATGATTGACATCACTCCATGGGGAGCCAATATCTCAGCCAAGTTATTAAGCCCTAGCTGTGGATCCGCCGTGTGGTGCAATACCCCCGCAGAATGAATCACATCGAAACCGCCCTCAGGCACAGTGATATCCGTAAGATCCATTAAATCGGCCTGACGAAACGTGAGATTGTTTAGCCCCCGCTGCTCGGCATTGAGGCTAGCCTCTTTAAGGCCCACAGTATTGATATCAATAGCAGTAAAGGTCACTTCAGGTTGCAATGTTGCGGCGGCCAATACCGCAGGTCCCCGACCACAACCGGCCTCAAGGACATGATATGGCCGACTATGACGAGGGCCTTGCTCGACATAACTGAGCAGCAGGCGAATATCGAATCCCGCCGTCATATTGGGTAACCCCGATGGATAAGGGTATTGCTCATACATCTGCTGCACACTTTGAGTCACAGGATCCATTCGGCCTCTCCTTCTATTTTGCATACTGTGTGGTCTACGCTAACCCTTGGACCGGATTTAAGCTTAGATGCGACATTCATTTCTAGGGTTAAACGCGGCTACCATTTACTAGCCTAGGTTTGCGTACTGCTAGCTAACATTGTGCTTGGTGGCTACAAGATAACGGTTAGACCTGTACCTGTCTATCAAACATAATATTAACAATTATAAAAGCTTACAGCAGCTGCCGCCCAACCTCTCTGGATACACTTCTTTTAAAACCAAAGTCGGCCACTCATTCGGAACTTAACAAGAACGGAACTTAACGAATCACCATTGCTGGCTGTTAGTTTTTATCTTTGAACCTACAATTTGCGCTAATGCTCGAAAGGTAAGCCATGGTGATTTACCATATACCTCGACACTATAGTCATCGCTGTCATTATGGTATTTATCCAATTTAACAATGGATGTCGCAATAAAGTTCGGAAAACTCCTCTCTCAGAAAAACCTAAGCATTAACGAGCTGCTCGTAATTATCACTTCTTAAAGTACCAATAACCGCAGTAAATCCAACCACCAGGCGGAAATACAAAATTGAGTAGGAATGCATAAATGCTGACCAACGGTATGTTGTTTGCTTTGCCCCGTGCAAACCTTACTGTGAAAAATATAACTACTAGAGCTAAAACGAAGAAAATTTGTCCCCAGAGAGTTGCGTTTAAATCCATTAGAAAATTCCTTTTTTAAATTAGTACTTAACGACAGTCCCGCTGTGCCCGCCTGAGCTAGCAAAGTAACTTAAGCAACGAGTTAGCTGCCAACACCTTGCCTCTGTTTCGATTTACGCCTAAGTTGGCGGGCTACTGCTTGGCTAGTTGGATATTTGGGTAGCACCAGCCATAAAACAATATAGGCAAGAACCGGAATAGCAAAGAAAAAACTGGTAATAAGAAATGCTACACGGAGACCGTTTTTACGCAGCCCATAATATTCTGCTAGGCCAGAACACACCCCTGCAATAATTCCTGTTTCACCGCGTGTGAGTGTATTGGTGTTATCGATATTTTGCATACCTTCTCCCTTTGGTTGCTAATGCCCCGCGCATGCGCGCGAACTTGTGAGCGTCGCAGGGACTGCTGGCCCCGAATGACGCAGATTGTTAGGCGTGTGCACGAATCAGCGCCTCTAGCTCTTGTACATGCCGTGACCTAGCTATGCCTTCGCCGCCAGCTGTGGCACAAGAAGCGCACCACTCTGCACGGCCGAGAGCGAACTGAAGCATTGCCTTACCAACCTCTGGAACTGCTTGGTCTACTTAGTACTGCAAAGCGACAGCGGCATAATCACGATCTAGAGGCCAACCTAAATTATTGGCCTCTGGTTCAAGCGCACCGAGCAGAGCTTGTGTATTCTCAATAGTACTGGACAAGGCTATTTGAGCCACGAGACGGTCAACAGTCTCTGTGCTGCTACCTTGTTTACTCAAGGCTTCCCGGTAGTATCGGAGCTCATCCATTTTTTAACTCCTAACGTTTGGTTAAGCTGCGGGCTTTAGCCCATCCCAGAAGAAATTTATGCCTGCCCGATCTTTCTTCCATGCAAGTACTTGATCTCGTTAATTCCCGAGTATACCTGTCGCTAAATTTAACTATGGATGTCTCAATAAAGTCCTCAATAAAGTCCAATTTGTTAACCGCCGCCAGCCTCCATGACGGCGCTCCCTATAACAGCGCTCCCTATAACGGCAACTCCTATAAAGGCAGCTGGAACCACAACAACTGAATCGATGACGATTGTTGCGGGCGTAGCAATTATTTTACCCGCAGTTTCTGTAAAAGTAGGGGGTTGAGCAACAGCAATACTTTGGCTTTCTGCAAGCTTTTCCAATGGCAGGTCACCTTCTACAAGATATCGTTTTCCTTTAACTTTTTTAGTAAGTCTAAACCGTTTTAAGAATTCGTCTTTTTTAAAACCGAGAGACAAGAGTTGAGCTTCTAATTCTGAAGACGGTTTATCGCCCAGAAGAGTTAATGAAATAGCACCCTCAATAGTATTGTCTTTATTTAATTTGAAATCATTGAATGTGGGGTAAAAATCTACTTTTCTTGACAAAACAAGCGTCTCTCCGAAATTTTTATCTATGTCAAAAAGATAGGCTGAGTTCGAAGTGGTCACAAACAACTCATCTGTGTCACTTTTGACATAAAAGCCATCAACCAACTCCTGCTTGTAGGAGGGTATCCATAAGGAAGTCGTGCATCCTGAGATGAATAGAATTATTGATATTAAAAGTGCTTTCATAAAATTTTCCTTTTTCTTACAAAGCTTATTAAAGGCTTTACGGCAGCTAACAGTGTATTACCAGCACTTCTAATAAAACCCGAATTGTAACGAGTGATATTTTGAAATGGCACGAATAAATAATTCAAATTTGCCAGCAACTTAGCATCGAACCAGGTGAGTTATCAATATTTTTCATACTGAAAAATGAGGCGTTACGTACCGAGAAACATTTCAGTGCGGTATGTAATGTGGCATGTGGCAAGGTAGAACTGGCACTACTCTTTCAGGATGAACATCCCACACATTGACTACAAAGTTCACCTTTCCCGGCGAAGTTGCTGAGGGGAACGTTGAAGACTCTTTATTGAAGATTCCCAGCTCTTTAGACGAAAGATGGGGCAGACATAACTCTTTTGGGATTAACAACCAATACCGAGACTACAGAAGTTCCCCCTCCCCTCGGAGTTGCAAAGTTCTGTGCCTGTCAGATGTCCGACGACTATGCCCCTATATATGGTTGATAATTGTCGAACTCCCAGTACATAAGCTGAGATAATTGCTTGCTAATACCAACCCAGCTTGTACCTTGGCATTGCTCAAGAATTGCCTCTACAGCGGCAAGAACCTTTGGCCAACTGTACTCATTAAGAATGATTGCGTGCTTTGCTGAGTCTTTGCCTTGTAGATTATTTGGCGTGACGACACGAACTTGAAAATTGTCTCCACCTTTGCAGTCAGGACCAATTGTGAAATTCACCCAAACATCCACATCACAAAAGTCATCCGGCAGCCACTTATCAATTGGATCATGATCAGTGCAATCGTAGCTAGTGATGATTGGTTTCATCTTTTCTCTCTGAGCGCATAGCGCTTTGCTTTGGGGCCGTAGTGTAGGCGCGGAGGTCCCAGCCGTGCAGCGGCGACAACAGCAACTTGTTATAAGGCACATGCACCATAGCTATTTCTTTGGGTTCATTTTCTTTGCCCGGTCGTAGCAAGCACCACATAATAAAGTTACACCAGCGAATTCCTCGGATTCATCATTCCATTCTCCGCCAGTGCTATTAACTTTATCCTCGCAAGCACTACACCATGAATCTGGCCGCTGATCGTCTGGCTCTGGTTCAGCAGACCAAAAACCTCTGGGCTGGCCATCTCGAAGACTTTGCACAATATGTTGACATACATACGTCGCTTGTTGCTTTCCATGAGTGCAGCATTCAACAAATTGTTCTTCTTCGCTCATATCTCGAATGCCTTATGACGCCTCAATAACCGGGCGCGCGCTTTTTACGCATCCGGCGCCGAAGGCGCGAAGTTGATTGATTTGTTATGTTTTATAGCCATGGAATACGATACCGCTTTCTGTCTCTGTTATTGGGAAGCTACCGACTTTCTCCAAAGCTGCGAGGAACGCGTCAATATTTAGTGAGCGCTTCTGCAGAGGAGCATTTTCGTATGCGCGATATGAGTATGCATATGGAATTAGTATGGACTCGATATGCTTATACTCTACAGGCCCTCCGGCACCCTCAACTGGATCATCGATCGCTGACTCCCAGACTTGTTGCAATGATGGTGCGTGACCATAAAGGATATTCTCGGTGTCAGTGAAACGGTACTCAATGCCTGAGAGTTCTGAACCATGCTCCGCCATGACAGTAAAGAGTTTACGCCATTTGTGGTTTGACATTAATGCTGAGGAATATTTCTTCCTCAAAGCTTGATCTTTATGTGCGTCCATACTCTCTCGGAAACATAACAGTGTATTACCCACTCTTCTAATAAAACCCAACTCTAATAGAGTTGGACATTGGAATGATAAGAATAAATAATTCAATTATGCCAATAAGTTAGCATCAATCTCAGTGTGCTATCAACATTTTTCATCCAGAAACAAGTTTAATAAGCCACCCATGACTAAATTCTCTGTGTACTTTAGATCAACAGATCACACTAATGCTCGAAAGGCGAGTCATGGTGATTAGCGAGGCGACCGTCCGCCCCATGGCCGCTTTTTGGCATCCATGCCATCGAGGCATTTGTGAATCCTTTCACATCAGACGGGGTGGCCCTGCATCAACGGATGATGGACTTGAACAACATCCATATTTAACAGCCAGTTCGCCATCCATGGCTCTCGTTCATAATCGTAGAAACCCTAGATTTCTATTCACCGTGTCGACGAGCCAATGCCATGACAAGCCGATACTAGCGGGCTAAACCACTAAATATTAATACCCTGAAATCACAGAGCGCCCAGTACAATTGACCAACACATGTTTGACCAATAAAAAAGCCAGCAAGACTGTAGGCTTACTGGCTTTTCTGCTTTATTTATTAACTCGCTTTATTTCACCGCGAGAACAGTGAATCTCAGCGACTCAACTAGGACTTCTTAGGAAAAATCGGGTAGGCCTGAGTGCCTAACACTTTGCCATCGACCTCGACACCATAGTAATCGCTGTCATTATGGTATTTTTCCTGCGCCTGCTTCACATCACCCTTGTTACGAGGGTCCTGTGGGCGTTCGTGGGAGTTGATGTAAGCCGCTACATCCCAAGCCTGTTGGTTCGTTAGCTGCATACTCTTACCGAAGGGCATGTTTTCATAGATAAAAAATGCGGCGGTATTGACCCTGTGCATTCCTGCACCCCAGTTATAACTTTGAGGTCCCCACAAAGGCGGCAGAGCATACACACCCGCAATGGCTTGACCTTGACCATCAACACCGTGGCAGGTTTGGCAATGGGCGACATACACGGCTTTGCCACGTTCGGGTGAATAGGCTTGTTCGGGTTTAGGGATCTCAGGGTAAGCTCGGCCCGGCAGATTAGCACGCTGCTCAACTGTCATTGCCTTAGCCAAGGTTTCTGGGAGAGGGAAATCCTCCCGTTTACCACCTTTAACAAGCTCAGCATCGCTTAACTCTGGTACTGGACCATTAAGATTGGCTTCATCCATCAAGCCACCCATGCCTAACCAATAAGCGTAGGCAGAAAGCGCCACTAACTCAGGACTCCCCGCTGGCGGAGCTTTACCATTCATCGAATAGTTAAAGCAACCTTGGATGCGTTCTTCAAAGCTACTGACTTTATTGTCTTTTTTACGAAAGGCCGGATAAGCAAAATAAGCGCCCCAGAGGGGTGATGCATTGGCTTTACGGCCCGCATCCATATGGCAGTTAGCGCAGTTAAGCTCGTTACCCACATACTTATCACGCAACTGCTGGGTATTCACAAACAGTTGATAACCTAAACGCACTTTGTCACCAAAGGCACCTTCGGGGATAGCGCTCAAAGGCCTAGGGGTGAGATAGGTTTGATCGGCAACTTTAGGGAAAGCAGGCAGCGGAGCTTGCTTATCTGGGCGCTCTTGCACTGGCTCCGTTTCAGCTTGCGCCTGCACGGTTAACGGCCCCAGCGCGGCCAGTAATAACATTGCGGAATATTTCATGGCCAGCTCCTTATTTCAAATTAGCAAAGTAGTTCGCTAAGGCATCAACCTCGGCGGCGGTCAGCTTGTTGGCAACACTTGCCATCATGCCATCGACATCCCCCTTACGGGTGCCAGCCTGCCATGCCAATAATTGCGTTTTGATGTAACTCGCCTGTTGACCCGCTAAACGGGGGAATAGGCCGCCACCCAGCGCCGAAGGACCATGGCAGGTCACGCAGGCGGGTAAACCACGGGACCAATCACCTTGGTAGGCTAAACGGGCGGTATCATCGCTAAAAGTAACCTGCTCACCGCGGATAACGGGCTTGACGTCAGCGGTTGGCTTAGTGGAGAAATAACTGGCGACTTGTTCGATACCATCACCTTGAAGCATCATCGCCATCGGCATCATGGTCGCATTTTGGCGAACGCCCGCCTGAAAATGCTGCAATTGCGTCGTGATATAGTCTTTTGATAATCCGGCTAATCGAGGGCCGAGAGGTTCAATTCCCTGCCCCTCCACTCCGTGGCAAGTCACACAGATTTGTGCCGGTTGTGGGATTGCGGTTGCTTCTGCGGCGAGGGCAACCGATGCCATAGCGTAACCGCTTAATAGTGTTAAGCCTGTGGCTAATGTTTTAATTTTAATATTCATTTTCTATCCTTGAAGAGAGTTAGGCTCTAAGCATAGGAGGTTTTATTAAGTTAAGTGCTCACACGCCTAGCTGACGCTAAACGAATCCCGAGTACCTTACTACTCGAAGGGCCGAGGGACAAGCATTAAAAAAATCTAATATTAGTTTGTTAATAACCAAACCTTGTCGATTCAAAACTATTCAATAACTTATGGATCAAGTAACAGAGGAATAAGGTGCCGACTATCGCCACAAAAATACTGCTCACCCGATAAAGCGCGCTAAAAATTAAGTCATTACCCGGAGTCAGATATTGGCCAAATAGGATGCCGAGTGTGGTCATAGCCCCAAAACCGACACCAGAGCCATTGGCTTCCCTGACATGGGCTTGGCTAAAAATCATCAGCCCAATCCACAGCAGAGGCACGATTAATATCAATAAGCCTGACCAATCATAGAGCAGCAACTGCACTAATACCCCAAACGCCACCCCCAGCAGAGTCCCTATGGCACGCTTACGGGCATAGTCGAGTGCTCCATTCCAATGCATTGGGAATAGCAGCAACAGGGTCGTTGCCTGCGCCGACATCGAATCCCGCAGATCAAATATTTGAAACACCAAGAAGGATAAGGTCGCAATACTGGCACCGAGCAAAGCTTCGTGACGCATCCGATGTGGCGCCTTAGGCCCAGGTTTGTAAGCGGCCCTTGGCTCGACATCGGGCCAGAGTACCGTCATAGCGTAGGCGATAACCACCGACAGTGCGGTCGCCCAAAAATTACTGAAGATTAAATCGTTTAAATCAACCCCGGGATAACTGGCAAAGTGCAGCATGATACTTAAGCTGAGCACACCGTTGGCGCCAAAGAGGAACAAACTGCCGCGGGACATGGCCGCAAACCGATATAAAAACAGCAAAAACACTATGGGAGTCATCAAGCCGGGATGGCTGCCAAATAAACCGCCGAGCAACCCAACCTCTAATCCAGCCATCGCCGATGAGGCCAATAACTGGCGCATGGCGTGGCCACTCATCACAGGCACTAACCCGAGTAATAACATAGGGGTGACAGTGAAAAATACCCCGTTACTCCAACCAAAAATCTTACACAGGGTAAAACCTATCGTCCCCCCTGTCGCAATGCGTAAGCACTGGCGTAAGTCATTGGCCGTCAATGGGCTATGGCGTAGTAACATGCTCTTCGCCCTATATTAATAGATGTAATGCAACAGGCTAATCACCTTAATCTGCACCTTAGCGAGCAAGCCAAATAGGCTGTTCTCTGGTAGCAATTGCACTGTGGCGCGCGCGCCTGCGGGTAGGTCTTTCATCCCATCGCCATCTAAAATTAAGTGCAATCTGAGTCTTTGGGCATCACGGACCCAACGATCCGACTCCTGTGGCGCCGCTAAACGACCATTGGCATCAAATTGCCCCGCACTCACCCCAGCATCGACACTGCTCACCGTCGCTCGGTATAAACGGCCGGGGTCACCATCGAAGGCGATCAACGCGGTTGAAGAGGCATTAACACCCCTTAGGCTTTTTTCACGAAAATCGGCAATAATATCAAATTTATCAGAGACTAATGCGAGTAAAGGTTGGCCAACAGCGGCAAAACTTCCAACTTCGAGCTGCAGGTTGGTCACTATCCCATCCTGATCGGCACGAATTTGGGTATAGGATAAATTCAGCTCCGCTTGCTCTAATTGGTTGTTAGCCTGGCGCACCTTGAGGTTATTTTCACCATAAACGCCACGGCTAACCTTAAGTTTTTCGAGGCGGGCATTGGCCGCGAGTAGATTCGCTTCTGCCGCATCGGCATCACTATCGGCCTGATCCCGCTGTTGCAGCGATACGCCGTGGGTGGCATATAGGGCATCGAGGCGCTTTGCTTCTCGGCGTTTTTGTTCCGCAGTGGTTCGGCTGGCATTCACATCCGCCTTGGCCGCTAAGAGTGAAGCATCTAACTCGGCATTGTCTTGGCGAACTTGCTCTAGGGCCAATTTAGCCTGTGATACGGCCAACTCATAGGGGGTTGGATCGACTTGAAACAGCAAGTCTCCCTTGGCAACGGCTTGGTTATTCGTCACGGCTATGGTCTGGATTTTCCCGCTGATCTGCGGCGTCACTTTAGTGACAACTCGAGTCGCCATGGCTTGCGGCGTTAATGGCATCACAGTGTCGGCAAACATAAAATAGCCAAATACCAATGCAAAACCGAGCATGGCAATTTTGACTAAGCGGGCAAATTGTTGATCCGGTGTCATCTTATTTCTCGCTAAAGGTTTCGGTCGTTTTAGTCAGTTTGGCTAAGGCGTTATCACTGATCAGACTAATAATGCGCTCAAATTCGCTGAGTTCGCTGGCACTGATCCCTGAGAGCAACTCGCGCCGCACTTGAATAATTCGCGCTTCCATTTGCTTTAACACAGCCAAACCCGCGGGCGTCAGGCTCACAATTCTGGCCCGCTTGTCCTTGGCGCAGCAATGGCGCTCAACCAAACCTTGCTCCTCCATTTGACCTAAAGTCCGCATTAAAGAAGCCAGTTCAATCTCCAGCGCATCGGCCAACACTTTTTGGCTGATATTGTCGCCAAGGCGCAGCAGCTTCCACAGTGCCGTCCACCTAGGGTGGGTCAATCCCAGAGGCGCAAGTTCAGTATCTGCGACCGTACGCCACAGTCGATGGAGACGCCCTAAATGTTCCGCGAGGGATAACTCCTTTAAACGCTCTAATTCTGTTTGCATCACGCTCACCAGTTTACTTAGCCTGCTAAGCATTATACTTAGTTAGCAGGCTAAGTAAATATTTTCTGATCCAAAAAGATCTGTGCACACTGCCACGAAATCCGCAAAAAACTGAAAAACAACTAAAAAAGGTTCACGCGCTCGCAAATATAAAAACTGGTATATCTATACTATTTAAAAAGATAATCAGGCAGACATACGGATACTGGGAGGTTCGCTGTGAAGAATTTAAACATTAGCACTCGGATAGTGTTAGGCATTAGCCTACTGCTATTTGCGGTGATGAGCTTTATCATGCCGCTGGTGCTATCGGAATTCAGCCGCCAAATAAGGGAATCTGAACAACGAGAATTGCATAAGCTCTACGAAACCGCCGTGGCGAATATCGTCTCATCGGGACAAAGAGCGCAGGCAATGGCAACCTTAATCTCATTAACACCTGAGATCCAAAGCAATTTTGCCGAGCGCGACCGTGAAGCACTACAACAACGCACCCAAGCGTTATTTACACGCCTAAAACAAGATTTTGCCGTGCAGCAATTTCAGTTTCACACCCCACCTGCTACCTCTTTTTTGCGCCTGCATCGCCCTGAAAAATTTGGCGATGACCTCACCGCGATCCGTAAAACCATTGTCGAAACTAACACCCAAAAACACCCCCTCAGCGGCTTAGAATACGGTGTTGAAGGCTTAGGCATCCGCGGTCTCGTGCCGATGAATTACCAAGGGCAACATACGGGTTCGGTGGAGTTTGGCATGTCATTTGGCCAGCCCTTCTTCGATAATTTTAAAAATGCCTACCAAGCTGAGATAACTCTTTTGCTCCCTAAGGACGGCAACTTTGTTCCCTTTGGCGGCACCTTTACCACAGACACCCACGCTTCTAGCGAACTCAATAAGGTGATGCAAGGTACTGAAGTGATTCGCACAATCGATTTAGACGGCAAAAGCTACGCCCTGTATCGCCACGGGATGAAAGACTACTCGGGCAAAACCTTTGGTGTGCTAGATATTGCATTGGACAGAAGCCACTCTGAACAAGCTATGTCCGATATTCGTTTAAAACTTATTTTAATAGGCTTTATTGCCTTCTTAATCGGTACCGCGATTGCCTGGTTTATCGCCAAGAGCATTACCCGTCCAATTGCCGAAACAACCAATGCACTCAATGACATTGCCGAAGGTGAAGGCGATTTAACCCGCCGGATTGAAGTCAAGAGTAAAGACGAAATCGCGCAGCTTGCACTCGCCTTTAATCGCTTTGCAGAGAAGATCCACGCGACTGTCGCTCAAGTATCTGACTCAACTAGCTTACTGGCGACATCGGCCGAAGAAATGTCCGCCATTACCCATGAAACCCAGCAAATGGCAAAACGGCAACACCTTGAGACAGAACAAGTGGCAACCGCGATGAATGAAATGGCGGCAACGGTGCAAGAAGTTGCCCATAATGCGACTGATGCCGCCGATGCCGCAACCCATGCCAGCGAATCGACTGAACATGGCAAGTTGCTGGTTGAAAAGGTCATTTCGACCATTAGCCTACTTGCGGATGAAATAGCCCATGCCGCCACAGCTATCAACGAACTGGAGCGCAATACCGCGCAGATTGACTCGGTATTAGTAGTGATCCGCAATATTGCCGACCAAACTAACTTACTCGCCCTCAATGCCGCCATTGAGGCCGCCCGTGCGGGGGAACAAGGCCGTGGTTTTGCAGTGGTGGCGGATGAAGTGCGGACACTCGCGAGTCGTACTCAAACCTCAACCACCGAAATTCAGCAGATGATTGAAACGCTGCAACATAGCGCCAAATCGACCGTCAGCACCATGAATACCAGTACCGCCACCACGCAAAACTGTGTTTCGCTGGTACACGAGGCGGGTGAAGCGCTCGAGGCCATTACCCAAGCAGTGTCCACCATTAGCCAAATGAACATTCAAATTGCCAGCGCCGCCAACGAGCAGTGCGCTGTCTCGGCAGAAATTAATAAAAACATCAATAATATTAATGATATTACGACCAATGCCACCGAGAGTGCCGTGCAAACCGCACGGGCGGGAGACGAGTTAGCACAGCTGTCGATGCGCTTAACCACACTCCTTGCTCAGTTTAGGATTTAGGAATTAAGGTTGAGGGTTGAGCAAAACAAAACACCGCTATCTTAGCGGCGTTTTTATGGGAGTTTGATTCGGTTATACCACCTTTGGGCGCACCCCTAAGGTGTGGCAAATCGCATAGGTCAATTCGGCGCGGTTTAAGGTGTAGAAGTGGAAATCCTTCACCCCTTCACGGGATAACACCTTCACCATATCGATAGCCACGTTGGCCCCAACTAACTGGCGGGTTCCGGCATCGTTTTCTAGGCCATCGAATTGCTTATGTAGCCAGCTCGGCAAACTCACATTGGTCATGCCCGCGAAGCGTTTTAGCTGGGTAAAGTTAGTTACGGGCAGAATGCCGGGCACAATTTCCACATCGATACCGGCGGCAACGCAGCGGTCACGAAAACGCAGGTAAGACTCGACATCGAAGAAGAATTGAGTAATCGCACGGCTCGCGCCCGCATCGATTTTACGTTTAAGGTTGATCAAATCCGCCTGTGCATTAGCAGCATCTGGGTGCACTTCTGGATAAGCGGCAACCGAAATATCAAAGTCCGCCACCGAGCGCAGCAGGCGCACTAAATCCACCGCAAATCGAGTTGGCTTTGGGCTACCCGCGGGTAAGTCACCACGCAGTGCCACTATGTCACGGATGCCCGATTTCCAATAATGTTTCGCCAGTTCTAATAGCTCTTCATCGCTGGCATCCACTAAGGTTAAGTGCGGCGCGGCAACGAGGTCGGTTTCCTGCTGGATACGTTCAATCACGCCGTGGGTGCGGTCGCGCACACCTGAGTTAGCGCCATAGGTCACAGACACAAACTTTGGATTCAGCGGCTCTAAACGACGGATAGAATTCCACAGTATCTGTTCCATTTCGGGGGTCGATGGCGGAAAAAACTCAAAAGAAACATTAATATCGCCATTAAGCTCAGACAAACTCTGGTTTAGCGAATGTGAATGTTGTGCGTGATGAAAAGCCATGTGTATTTCCTCAACCGCCCTTGGCACGACTAACCGCCCATGGCACGACTCTATAGTTCAGTGGTTCTAATCAAATGGACGTTTGGACGTCTATATGTCCATATACTAGAGAAACTGAGGTGTAAGTCAAGCCAAAAAATCCCCATTTTGGGTAATTTCTGCCCCATAGATGAGTCTATTTATTCTAGACAATAAAAAAGGACTCGAATGAGTCCTTTAAGCTTTTGAATTTAAATCTATTCTTGTAATAGATCGCGGCAGATCTGAGTCAGATCCGACTGCACCGCCGCCGCTGTCACTTCGCGTCCTGCACCCGGACCACGGATAATCAAAGGGTTACCTTGATAGAAGGCAGAGCGGATCACAAACACGTTATCCCCCGGGGTTAAATTAGCATAGGGATGATCGATATCAATCCACTGCAAACCCACCTCGGCTTTAAGGACTGCGCCGCTATTATCCAAGGAGGCGACATATCTCAGCACCTTATTTTGCTCCGCCGCCGCACCATATTGCTGCTGTAATTCATCGTCTAATTCAGCGATCCGCCCAAGGAATTGCTCCAGAGGAATATCCGCTAAGTGAGCAGGCACTAATGAGCGCAGCTCAATATCTTCAAGCTCAATTTCTAGACCGATCTCGCGGGCCAGAATCAACAACTTGCGCTGCATATCGCGACCAGAAAGATCGTCGCGGGGATCGGGTTCAGTAATACCTAAGCCTCTGGCTTCAATCACTAATTCGGAGAAGGGCTTGCTAGTATCGTATTTCTCAAATAACCAGCACAGGGTGCCGGAGAAAATCCCGCCGACGGCTTCAACGCTATCACCGCTGTTACGCAAATCATTTAGCGCATGTTGGATAGGCAAACCCGCGCCGCAGCTAGCATTGTAACGCCAAAATAAACGACGATTACCCAGTTGCTGTTTTAACTCACGGTAGAAAGGCAGTGGCCCCGAGCCTGCGAGTTTATTCGCGCTCACCACATGGATGCCGCGCTCGAATAGTTCAGGGTATTGCAGGGTTAAACTGGCGCTGGCACTGATATCTAAGGCCACCAGCTCATCACAGTTAACTTGTTCTAATTTCTCGAATAAATGTTCATATTGCCAAGGGGTTGCTTGCGTATCGAACTCAGCCTGCCAATTGGCTAAATTAATGCCGGCGGATTTGATCAACGCCTTGCTCGAGCTAACTAACCCCACTAACTCAACCTTAGCCTCCAATTCATGATCAAGGGAGGGCGATACCGACTTAAACAGATTGACCCAAGCCTCACCAATATTGCCCACACCGAGCAGCAGGACGCCAATGCGTTTACGCGGACCCGCGCAGCGGCGGTGCACCTTTTGGGTTAACAGATTCACCTGCGACTGGGGCACTAGCGTTACTAAACTTAAATCGCCACTAAACAAAGGTTTAGCATCGCGGCTCAGTAAACGGGCAAAACCGCGACGGTAGTGTTCGGCATCGGCGCTGACTAACGCGACTAGGCCGAGATCGGTATTAATCTGCTGATCGCTTATGCCTAGCTCTTCAGCCTCGGCATCGAGCAATCTTTGAACTTGTTTTTGATTTTCAGCGGTATAGGCAAGCTCAACCCTTTGGTGAGCCGATACCCAGTGGGCCAATGGCGTTAAACCCGCGGCGATCAATAGATCTAATAAACGGCTTAACTCACCCGTGAGTTTAAAGCCAAACAGGACGACCGCATTGAGGTTAGTCACCACGGGCGCACTCGCCGACGAACTGTGGGGCGCGATTAAGGTAAAGTCGGTGTGAGACGCATAACTTGAACGCACCGCTAAGCTCACTTCGGTATTGAATAACGGCTGCAAAGTGCGCGAATGCAATACTGGCGAGCCTAAACGCGCTAGGCGATCGGCTTCGGCAAGTGACATGCTTTTCAGTAATTTAGCATCGTTGATCTTATTCGGATCGGCATTGAACACCCCTTCCACATCGGTCCAAATGGTCACGCGCTCGATATCGGCGAGGCTAGCAATTAAGCTGGCGCTAAAATCTGAACCATTACGACCGAGTAACAAGGTATCGCCACGCTCGTTAGCGCAGATAAAACCAGTGATCACTAAGCGTTCATTGGGATGGGCGGCCAATAGGGCTTGCACCTTAGCGCGGGATTCCTGCACCCGAATTTGCGGCACAGCGGCTTCATCGGCCACTAAAATTGAACAGGCATCCACATGGCTTGCCGCCACGCCAGATTCACGCAGCAGCGCCGCCATTAAACGTGCCGACCAACGCTCGCCAAAGCTCACCACCTGGTTAACTTGGTAATCATTACGCTCGTCTAAGGACAATAAACTGATGAGCTGCGCTTTATCTGTGGCCAAACGCTCACGCAGATCCCGGGCCTGTTCGTTCGACAATAACTGCTCAATCAAGCCCTGCTGGTAACTGATCAGCACTTGCAATTCTTCCTGCCAAAGTTCGCAAGCATCACGCAGCGCTAATAATTTATACAGGAAATTGGTGCTCTTACCCGCCGCAGAAACCACCACGAGATCATCACTATGACCGTGGGTTAACAGGATATGGGCGACTCGGCGATAACAATCGGCATCCGCTAAACTGGAGCCACCAAATTTATGTAAATGACAACGTGCCATCTGGTAATCCTCTACTGACAAGCCGCTGCGGCGGCTAATCCGGCTTGAATATCTGCAACTAAGTCGTCGGCATCTTCAATACCAACCGACAAACGTAACAGGGTATCTTTTATGCCCGCCTCACTGCGCGCCTGCGGCTCCATCGCCCTGTGGGTCATAGTGGCGGGCACGGCCACTAAACTTTCGACGCCACCTAAACTCTCGGCTACGCTAAATAATCTCAGTGCCGCTAAAAAGGCCACAACCTCGGCCTCGCCGCCCTTAAGCTCAAAACTTAGCATAGCGCCAAAGCCCTTCTGCTGTTTGGCGGCAATGGTGTGCCCTGGGTGATCCGCAAGCCCAGGGTAGTAGACTTTGCTCACTTGGCGGCTTTGGGTTAACACCTCAAGAATGCGCTGGGCATTGGCTTGATGCTCGCGAATGCGCACCGCTAGCGTACGTAGGCCGCGCAGGGTCAGATAACTGTCGAAGGCCGACCCCGTTAAGCCTAGAGTGTTCGACCACCAATGTAAGCTTTCGCCGATTTGTGCATCTTTAGCAACCACAGCGCCGCCGACCACATCGCTGTGACCATTAATATATTTAGTGGTGGAATGGATAACGATATCTGCACCTAACAATAGGGGTTGTTGCAATATCGGCGATAAAAAAGTGTTATCGACCACCACCAGCGCGCCGACACTATGGCTCGCCTTAGCGATAGCCTCAATATCCACCACTCGCAATAGCGGGTTAGACGGGGTTTCGAGCCACACCATCTTAGGATTCTGCGCAATAGCGGCGGCTAACGCTTGGCTATCGGTTTGATCGACCACCAGCAATTTAAATTGGCCTTTTTTCGCGAGGTTGGTGAATAAACGGTAGGAACCGCCGTAGCAATCATGGGGCACAACCAAGAGATCATCTGGGCCGAGCAAGGTAGTCACTAAGGTGATAGCCGCCATGCCCGTGCAGGTCACCACGGCGGTGGCACCTTGCTCTAACTTGGCCAGTGCTTCGCCTAAAATGCAGCGCGTTGGGTTACCTGAACGGCTGTAATCAAACTCACGGGGATTTTTATGACCATCGAAGGCGTAATTAGTCGACAAATAAATCGGTGGCACAACGGCACCATATTGGGTATCGCTCTCGATCCCCTGACGCACGGCCAGTGTGGCTAATTGACGCTCTGTCATAGGTGAACTCCTAAATTCGGTAGACCAGTAGAGATGTCTGGACGTCTAAATGTACCTAAGCCCGTCCCTATCGTCAATAGGCGTTAAGACGTTTAGACGTCTAAACATAAAGAAATCTGTTTGCAATCCCCAAGAAATAGTAGCAATAATTTGACTGTTGTTTGTAAGGGTTTAAAATCTGCCCCGAATTTAGCGTTATAACAGGTGAGTCAATGACTGAATGGAATGGGGAATACATTAGCCCCTATGCTGAACATGGCAAGAAGAATGAACAAGTAAAAAAAATTACTGTGTCTATTCCGCTCAAGGTGCTTAAGGTCCTCACGGACGAACGTACTCGTCGTCAGGTCAATAATTTGCGTCACGCCACCAACAGCGAGCTGTTGTGTGAGGCATTCTTGCATGCCTATACAGGCCAGCCTTTGCCTGATGATGCCGACCTCTCAAAGGACTGCCCCGACAGTATTCCAGCAGAAGCTAAACGCCTGATGGACGAAATGGGGATAGAGTGGGAAGACATGGAATAACGCTCAGGCGTCCATAATCCTGCTGTAACTAATTATTAGGGATCGTTAATGCTCATCCAGTGTGGTGGGCTAATGTAACGATCCCTATTTTGTTTTGATGGAATCCTATGTTTTCCTTGATAGATCCACAAACGCTTGCCATCGCGTCTGTGATTGTGTTTTTAGGGGCCCTCACCCAGAGTCTGATTGGCTTTGGCCTTGCCGTGGTTGCCAGCCCTTTACTCTATATTGTCGATCCCCAATTAGTGCCCGCCCCCGTAATTGTGATGGGATTTTCCATCGCGCTACTCACCCTATTACGTGAGCGCGGCCATTTAGAATTCAATGGCTTGCAATATGCGCTCCTAGGCAGAGTGCCCGGCGGTTTTATCGGCGCGAGCCTGTTGCTGTTTGCGCCTCAAGCTATCCTTGGCCTTGCGATTGCCGCCATTGTGGCGGCCGCGGTTATCCTTAGCCTGTATAAATTCAGCCTGCCAGTAAATAAGAAAACCCTCTTCGGAGCGGGGGTGATTTCGGGGATTTTCGGTAATATTGCCGCGATTGGTGGCCCGCCGATGGCAATTTTATTATCGGGTAAAGATGCCTCACAATTTCGCGCGGCACTGTCGGCATTTTTTATTTTTAGCTCCACTATAGCCATAGCGATTCTCGCCGTGACTGGCCTGCTCGAAATCAAACATTTATGGTTATCCCTGCTGTTATTACCCTCGGTGCTCCTTGGTTATCTGGTGGCGGGGAAACTGGTTGGCAGAGTCGATAAGCATAAAACCAAAATGGCGACCTTAGTGCTATGTACGATAAGCGCGTTAGTGTTAACGATAAAGTCGGTTATCGAGCTATTGCCCCAGTAATCACAAGCCCAATAATCACAAGCACTGTAATCACAAGCCCAATAAAAAAGCACCAATAACATTGGTGCTTTTTACTTTATCAATCAGTTGACTAGCTTAAATAGCTTTGCCCTGCGTACACAATAAAGTGTCTTAAGGCGAGTACGCCCGTTAAGCTCGCGCAGGCCACCATGATCATCGCGCCCTTAGTGTGGCGAGCCGAAGCAGGTAGCAGCATAAACAGCAGTGGAACACCAAAGCCGATACCGACAACGCCTATCCAGAACACGCTTGCCCATAGTCCAGAGGTTAACGATGCCAGCGCCGCAGCCGCCGCGCCGCCCTTGAAGTACAAGGCGCAGAACAACATGAACAGGAACAGGATTTCAATCGCCATCACAGGCAATTCTAAACCGTGCATCTTCACTAAAGTTTTATCGTGGCTGTCAGTCTTAAACATCAGCAACGCCAGTACCGCATTTGCCGCAGCGCCCGCCGATAGACCTGACACTAAAAACAGCGCAGGCAGTACCGCAGTGTTGAGCATAGGATAGGCATTCATCGCCGAAATTAAGAAGCCAGTGTAAGCCCCTACGCCAATGGCGAGGACAAACAACAATACTTCAATCAGCTTTCGAAATGGCATAAGTAACTTAGCGATAGGTGTTAGGAAAACCAAACCCCATTTTGGTAAGTCATCCCGCAGCACAATAATGGCGTACGCAAAAGCTAAGGGAGAATACGCCAGCAGCGCCAGCACCCCGATTGCCATCACAGACTGGAAGTTATAGTGAATTAAGATCAACCAAAAGTGGAATGGTTTAGTTAAGTCAAACACTAAACAAGCTAGACCTAAGCTAATTGCTACAGGCCCAATAATGGCTGCCGCCTTAAGAATGCTGCTTTCAGCTCCCGCGCTGAGTTCCTTATTCGCCCAGCGCAAACCAATGCCAATCAGTAAACTGCCCGCGGATAACCCCGCCATAAACAGGTAAACGGCGATGACCCAGTGCCAAGTGACAGGATCATATTGCGCCATGTCGCCCCAAGTATTGTTCATAATCAAATCCCCCCTCTTTTGGTAGGAACGCGATATACCCTAGGTTTAGTGCCCAAATGGGTTTTATCTTGGTAAGTGATTTTAGTGTTGAGCATGATGGCGACTTCACTCTTAGGATCATTAGCATCGCCAAACACTAAGGCATCGGTCGGGCATACAGTCACACAGGCAGGCTCTTCACCCCGGGCTAAACGCGTATCCTTACAGAAGTTACACTTATCCGCCGCCTTGGTTTCTGGGTTCATAAAGCGCACTTTATAGGGGCACGCCGCCACACAGTACATACAGCCGACACACTTCTCAGCATGGATAGAGATAATGCCGTCTTCACCCACATAGGCCGCGCCCGTTGGGCACACCTTAACGCAGGGTGCATCTTCACATTGCTGGCAAGATACCCTGTGATATTTGAAATGCAGATTAGGCATCTCACCAAAGGGGCCTTCCACACGCACTTGCAGACGAGTTACGCCTTCGGGTACGCCATTTTCACTGCGACACGCCACGTTACAGGCTTGGCAGCCGATGCACTTATTCTCGTCGTGCACCATTACATATCGTTTATTCATTTAAGCCTCCGATTAGCGCTTTGCCAGCGTGACGCCCGTGGTGTGCACTGTCATGCCACACACAGGAGCAGTAACGTGGGGCAGTAAGTTACCGCAGTGGATACCTTTGCCCGTTGCTCTGACCAACTCTTTGTTTTTAGAACCAAAGCCCATGTAAGCAAACACAGAATCTTGGCGAATGCCCGGCGTGACTAAGGCATGGCCTTCTTCTGTGCCAACACTGCTGGTGAGGCGGATTGGGTCGCCATTGCTGATCCCTAATTTGCCCGCAGTAACAGGGTGAACCCACACAGCGTTATCCGACATCAGGTTCGCGAGCATAGGCACGTTGTGGGTGGCGCCATTGGTGTGCACCGCCACTTTGCCTTGGATAAAGTAGAGTTCATTCGGCTTTTTAAGCTGCACTTCGCGGAACTTGATCACCCCACGGCCCGGTGCCATGGCTTCGACTCTCGCGGAAGTGAGTTCAATCTTGCCACTCGGGGTTTTAAAGGTCAGTGCGCTGGCATAAGTGCCATCCTCATCCATTGGCCGCGCGCCAGGATAGGCTTTAATAAAGTCAGCGACCATCTTAGGCTCGCGCAGCATCAGCGGTTTACCGAAGCTCACAAAACCTTCGTCTTTGATCCGGCGCAGCAGATCAGTGTCGCGGTTCACCTGCAGCATTTGCAGGGTTTCCATGTTTTCCCATGGATAGAACTCGCCAAGGCCCATAGCCACACCCACATCCTTAAAGATCTGCCAAGAAGGCTTAGTATCACCTAAGGTTTCAACCACCCGTTGGCGCACATAGTAAGCGGGGTTTTTACCTGACTTGTCAGCGATTTCTTCATCACGTTCAAGATAAGTCGACTCAGGTAAAATCACGTCCGCATAGGCGGCGGTTTCGCTGATATACACATCACACACGGCGATAAAGTCGAGCTTTTTCAAGGCTTCAACGACGCGCGCTCGGTCTGTCATGGTTTGCATTGGGTTAGTGCGTGACATCACCCAGCCGTGTAACTGGTAAGGAACAGCGCTTAATGTGGCATCGAGAATAGTTTGGTAAACGCCGCCCGATGTCCACATCATGGCGTACTGTTCTTCCACCTGATCGATACGTTTCGCTGCTGGTTTTGGCATGTCTTTCACGCCAGGTTTTGCCAATACGGGCGCCACCGCTTCACCGGCAAGCTTGTTGTAATCACCGGGTTTCTGGCCGATATAAATCCCGCCCTTACGCTCAATATTACCAATCAAGACGTTGGCGGCGTAAAGGGCGCGGCGCATCTCAAACTCTTCGGTGGTAAAGGTGGCTCTGTGACCAAAATCGACCACAGCATGGGGCGCTTTAGCGGCATATTCGTGGGCGATACGACGAATGTCTTTGGCAGGCACATCGGAGATGGTTTCGGCCCATTCAGGGGTATAGGCTTTCACTTCGGCGGCAAAGGCTTCGAAGCCTTCCACATAACGCGCGACAAAGGCCTTGTCGTAAAGATTATCTTCAATCAATACATGGCATAACGCCAAAGCGACGGCCACGTCGGTTCCGGGACGAATGGCATACCATTCATCGGCCTTGTCGGCCACAACGGAGAATCTTGGCTCGAACACCACCAGCTTGGCACCTTTGTCCATTTGCGCCGCCATCATGCCGCGGGTTTCGGACATATTGATGCCTTCGTACAGGTTATGGCCGAAGTTAATGATGTATTTTGAATTGCCTAAATCACGTTTTAACTTAGTGCCAAAAATGGCCTTAGCGGCAATTTCATAACCACCGGGACAAGTCGACGCGTGGGTAAAGGTATTGGGACTACCAAAGGCGGTCGCTAGATGGAATAGATGCTTTTCCTGTGAGCCCGATTTTGACGAGAATGCCACTGCCTCAGGGCCATGTTCTTTTTTGATTTTATTGAGGTTTTCAGCGATTAATTTATACGCCTCATCCCAACTGATCTCGGCCCACTTACCCTCGCCGCGCTCACCGACCCGCTTTAGGGGTTTAACGATACGCTGTGGATCGTACAGTAAGCTATGGCCTGCGCCTCCACGGGCACAGACTTTACCGCCAAAGGACTTGGCGACCTTGTTGCCACTAATGAAGACGTTTTTGCCCTCAATCACCCGCGCCGAAATCGGGCAACGGGTCGAACACATTTCGCAAATACTGGCAATTTCCTTGCCCATGCCCTTTAGCTGCTTATTCTCTAATGCCGCTAAGCTGCCCGGCAGCAGACTGGCTAAGGCGCAGGTTGCCCCGCTCGCCCCTGCTCCCTTTAAAAAGGTTCGCCTATTAAGCTCAATCATGGTTACCTCCATCACGCTCATCCCACCCGCAGCGGCCACTTTTGGCGCCATCGAGCAGAGGATTGCTCACTGATTTGATTACTTTTTTAGTTATAAAAGCATTAAAACAGCGTCGCCATATCTTCAAAATACAGGCATCCGCTGGATCCGCTGCTTATCGACTAAGATTGTTATCCCGAAAGAGGTAGGCGGATATTGTGGTAAACCACATAGGCAAGTTGAGTGTGATCTACGGCAACTAAAAGTTAAAAATGTTCTAAAAAATCGTGAATAGGATCAATAGAATTGGCGAGCCATTTGGGGATAAACCCGCCTAAATTTTGAGATAAAAAACGATCTAAAAAAAATCTAAAAAGTTATCAAAGAGAGGTAGGCCATATCACAGCTTAATCGACTAGCGTGATATCTAAGCCGTTAAGCAGCCGAATGGCTTCGTCACGGCTAAACTTAGCGCCCTTGATTTTATTATTAAAAATATCGATATCGTAATTTGAGGCCTCGCTGAAATCCGCCTCCAATAATTGAGTTCGTCCAAACAGGCTATGACTAAAATCCGTGTAGGTGAAATTGGCTTGATTAAAACTACCCTCGCGAAAATCGACATCGTGGGCCTTGCACTCTTCGATGATGATTTCATCGAGCAACAGGCCCATAAATGAGCTGTCATTGAGTATGCATTGCTTAAAGGAAAAGGGCGCAGCAAAGGATAAACGCGGCCATGCGGCGCGGGTCCAGTCGATACCGACTAACTTACATTCGGCAAATTCAACGGCGTTAAACTGGCATTGAGGGACTTTCACTAAGCTCAAGTTACAACGCACAAAGCTGCACTCGATAAACTTGCATTTACGGAAAGTGCTCTCGCTAAAATGACAATCGACAAACTCGCAATCCTCGAACTCGATCCCCTGCCACTCCTGCGCATTCTCGGATAAGCCACTAAACTGCTCAGATAAAAAATGGCTACCCTGTGGTGCCGCCCTTTGGCCAATCCTAAATGCCATTACCTACCCCTTGATAAAATGATCCCAATGCCATAATTCCACAGACATTATTCAACGGCCAATTGCGCCATCATCAATAAACCTTAGGATTTTGTCCACTGCGTCGCACAAATAGCCATGGTAAATTTCGTCAAAAACGGTAGAATGTCGGCACTTTTTCGCGGCAGTCTAGAACAAGGTTCTCTCGGATTAATGGTTAGCATTTTCGAGCAAAATGACACGGGCCCAGCCCGCTTTAGCAGACCACTTTCACTGTGGTGCCAACCTTGCCCTGCGTTTGTTCCATCCCTTGCCTTATCTCCAACAAACACCATTCAAACACCGCCCGAAAACAAATTTTTTGCTGTTCAGGATTTAACATCAAATCCTACCAATGGACTTCCCCAGTTAAATGGTAAGCCTTTGGTAAATAATAAAAAGGTTGTACTAAACAAAGCGCTCGCTCGAAGCATGGCCCTAGTGCAAACCGACACTTATAAAAACCTTATCCCTACACTCTCTATCCTAAGGAATACTCGTCATGAGTCTTGCTGATTCCGTATTAGCCGTAAACAACGATTTACCAATCCGCACCGACGGCCCAGTCCACAGCGGCAAGGTTCGCAGCGTTTACTGGCTAACCGATGCCGACAGCCGCCGTTTAATCAAAACCAAGGGTTATAACGTTCCCGAAGATACCCCGCTCGCCATCATGGTGATCAGCGACCGTATCTCGGCCTTCGACTGTATCTTCCACGGTGAAGGTGGCCTCAAAGGCATTCCCGGTAAAGGCGCGGCATTGAATACCATTTCTAATCATTGGTTTAAGCTATTTGCCGAAAACGGCCTAGCCGACAGCCATATTTTGGATATCCCGCACCCGTTCGTATGGATAGTCCAAAAAGCCCGCCCCATTAAAGTCGAAGCCATTTGCCGCCAATACATTACCGGCTCCATGTGGCGCGCTTACTCTAAGGGCGAGCGCGTATTCTGTGGTATCACACTACCTGAAGGCTTAGAGAAAGATCAAAAGCTACCAGATTTGCTGATCACCCCATCAACCAAAGGTATTTTAACCGGTATTCCGGGTGTGCCCGCCCAAGATGACGTGAACATCAGCCGCAGCGATATCGAAGCCAATTACCAAGCCTTCGGCTTTGAAAAGTTAGAAGATATCGATCTGTACGAAAAGCTGTTAAAAGATGGCTTTAAAGTGATTTCAAAAGCACTGGCCGACATTGACCAAGTGTTTGTGGATACTAAATTTGAGTTCGGTTATGTGACCGACAAAGATGGCAATTCAAAACTGATTTATATGGATGAAGTGGGCACCCCAGACTCATCACGTATTTGGGACGGCGCCGCCTACCGCGATGGCAAGATCCTTGAAAACTCTAAGGAAGGTTTCCGCCAGTTCCTGCTAAATCATTTCCCAGACCCTGATGTGCTGCTCAACAAAGACAGAATGCCAGAGCGTGAAGCCCTCGCCCGCGATAATGACCTGCCACTTGAGGCCATGATGCAAGTGTCACGCACTTACACCGGCATTGCCGAGAAGGTGACTAGCGCGGCGATTCCGCTGCCAGCGAATCCAAAGGCAGATATTATTAAGATCCTACGGGAAGAGTATGATTTGATTGTTTAATCAGATTTTGGTTTTTATCAAAAACTTAAATAGAAAAGGCGCTTAGGCGCCTTTTTGTTTGCTTTGCAAAAGCAGATTTTCCAAACTTCGTTTGGATCAAAGTCGTGGGGCTTCACCCCACACCCGACCAAGAGGGGATCAACAGCAATTCCCTCTTGGATCTCCCTTGCCGCCCCTAACGAAGTTACATGCGTTAGGTACTAGCTTCGTGCTTATTCGAAAATAGCTAATGCTTCCGATGGGTGGCTCGTTTAAATTCTGGGATGGTGAATTCTTTAAGCTTCAGTGTTATTTGTGATTATGAAAATAAAGTATTGGATGCAGGTAATTTCTATAGCTTTATGAATGTAGATCACTGAGAATAAAAATAGAATAGCCGTAAATTTGATAGCGAATTATTTATAGAAGGTGTTAAATGGAACCGATAGAAACAGATATTCAAGATAATAACTTTATTAAATGGTCGTCTTGGCTAAAGTATGCAGCAATTATAGGTATAGCTATTTTTATTGTAGTAATGGTGTGGTACTTTTTTCAATTTAGTCCATTGATGAGTGATAGAAATATCATATCTGAAGTGCCGGATGACTGGGGAGCATTTGGTTCACTGCTAGGTGGGGCATCCTCATTTCTAGCTGCAATTGGCACAGTTGGTGTAATGTTATTAGGTATTCAACAATTTATTATCCAACAAAAACAAATTGAAAAACAAAACAACCAAATTGAAAAGCAAACAAAATTAATAGAGAAACAAGAAAATAGACAAGAAGCTTTAGAAAAAAAACAATCTGAAATATGGGATGTGCAGAGAAAATTACTAATTCAAGAGGAAAACAAACTTATTCTAGATTATTTTACTAAATCTTTAGATTCTGTAGAGGCTGAAAATAAAAATCATAGCTTTAATAACAAATTCTTACTACACAAAAAACTAAACACTGCTTTAAACATCACTGAATTTACATCTAAACTAGTACAGCACATCAACAATTTCAACTCAAAGCTAGAAAAGGTTAGTGAAACAGAGCCACTGGTTATTGGCTTACATGATTTAACAAGTAAATTAATTATAATAACCTCACATTTGGGAATAGTTTTTTGTGGTAACAAAAAGTCTGGAGATCTCTGCTATTTAAAGGATAGAATAGGATTTAACATCTATATGATTGAATCATCAATTAACAGCTTAAATAGTGTTATTGAATCGCTAAGTGCACATCTTTTGCTTAGTGATGTAAATATCCCACCAATAAATAGTCAATTTAAATTGAGACATAACGATTGTGTCAATCTAATTGTAAAAAATAAAAATTATTCAGATCTGAGCATGATTAGCACTTTTGATGGGAGTGATTTTCTATTTGAATTTTACACTTACGCCAAGTTCGTCCCCTCTCTTTTTAATGGTTTAAAAAAATACTTGTACGACCTAGAGGTTAGTATGTTTGGAGTTGAAGACTTCAACAACGAAGAATATCGAAAAAAATTCATAAAAGATGCAACTTGCATAATTAAAGCCGTCGAGAATAACCAAATGGGAAGTGAAATAAAAAGTAAATTTGATAGTGCAGTACAATCTTTTAATCAATTTAAAGCGTGTAAATAAATCAGGCCAACACCGCGGTGACAGAAGTTCACCTCCCCTCGGAGTTGCCGCAGGGCATTAGCGTTCGTTGCGTGATCGAGGCATGGATGCCGAGATAGCGTCAGTCGAATCAGGGACGAGCGTCTGACGCGATAGCATAAGAGCACTAATTGCCCAAGGGGCTTTCAACTCCGTTGGGGGCGTCATGGAGCATCCAAGGAGGATAGGACGAGCAGTCCTCCTTGGTCGGGTGTGGGGTGAAACCCCACGACTTTGATTCACCTCGGCCGTAAGGCCGCAATGACAGACAAAGATAGGACATGCATAACTCTCTTGGGATTAACTAAATGGACATCCATCGTTAATGGCGAGGTAGTTAACCTCCGACTATGCTTTGGTTAAGCATTAAACAAGGAGGTTTGTATGCCGCGCCCTCGCAGAACTCAGATTAGTGTTGAAGACACCCCTTTTTATCACTGTTGCAGTCGTGTCGTTCGACGTGCTTTTTTGTGTGGCGATGATGATTACTCAGGTAAAAACTATGACCACCGCCGCGCTTGGGTAGAGTCGCTACTGTTTGAACTCGAAGCCGCTTTTGCCATAGATGTGGCGGCCTTTGCGGTGATGTCCAATCATCTACATGTGGTTTTACGCATTGATGTAGAGACAGCAAACCGCTGGAGCGACAGAGAGGTGCTTGAGCAATGGCATAAGCTATTTAAAGGCGATGAATTAACGCAAAAATTTGCTAAAGGCGAGTTGGTTGAGGCCTATGAGGTCAACAGATTAAAGCATTCCATAGCGATATATCGCAGCCGTTTATGTGATATCAGTTGGTTCATGCGTTGCTTAAACGAGCCGATAGCAAGACAAGCAAATCAAGAAGATAACTGTACAGGTCGTTTTTGGGAAGGTCGCTTTAAATCACAGGCTCTACTTGATGAAGCCGCCGTTTTAGCCTGTATGACCTATGTTGATTTGAATCCTATCAGAGCCAAAATGGCTGGTACGCTGGAACAATCCGACCATACCAGTATTCAACTGCGTATTCGGGCGGCATTGAAAGGTGAACAGCCCAACAATCTACTGCCTTTTATCGGCAATGAACGCGATAACCAACCCAATGGAATCGCGTTTGAGCTCAATGATTATCTGGAGTTAGTTGAGGATACAGGACGGCTCATCCGCAACGACAAGCGTGGTGCCATCAGTGAAAATAGCACCAAGTTACTGACTAGGTTAAATATATCCCAAGACAATTGGCTTAAGCTTACCACCGAGTTTGGCAAGCTATTTCATGGCCCAGTCGGTACGCTGCAAGAACTGACTGATTACTGCGAACACTTAGAAAAGCGACGACGGCACTTTGCTAAATGCTGTCAGCACCTCAACGCTGGCTGATTTCAAGCCTGTTTCATTGACCGTTCCTTTCAAGACCGCCAACAAGATAATGGGTTGGGCTTTTTTTACTAAAAATCTTCGTTTTTCAGCCAAATAGGTTAATTGAGTCAGTCATCATCCCTTGAAGCCATACCTTGCTCGCTTTTTAGCTGCGAAGTGACTTTTAGTCACTTAAATGCTAACCGAAAGTGCCTAATGTTCTTGTTTTATAATGGGTGGCCTGATTTATACCGCCAAACAGACACCAACATTTCATTTACAAAAACAACAAATAGTGGAAAACTACTTCACCTGTGGTCTACGGCTTTTATGATTTGAGGTGTGTAGCCACTCGCTTTTCAAGATAGGACTTGAAAACAGTTTAATGTTACTTATACATGGAAGAATAAAATGAAAAGAGTTAGTTTTATCCTATTAACCCTTAGTCTATTTGGCTGCCAAGCTACAGCTCCCGAGATAGTACCCGAGTTCACTTCAGAAGTTATAGAAATTAAACCAGATGAGTTAAATCAGTATTGGATTCATAGTAGCAATATAAAAATGTTGAAAAAACGTCCTACATGGTTACCTCAAGGCAAAGGGGAATGGACGGTTATGACTGTTATTGACTCAAATGGCCAAGAAGTTGAAAGGACTTTAATTAGTTCAACACCTGAAGGTTTTATGACACAAGCCAAAATTGACTCAATGCCAAAACAAAGTTTTACACCATCACCTTCAAATAAAAATAGAGTGCCAGTAAAATTCTACGGCACAGCTAAAATAGCGCCCAAAGATGAGCTACTAAAAAATAATTAATCTTTTAAAAAAACCACCTGACTATTATTTTTAAATAATAGTCAGAAATATCAACTCAATTTAATACATAATTAGAAATTTATGATTAAAAAATACTATATTATCGCTCTGTTATTTCTAGCTGGTTGTAAATCTACACCATATGCCATCGTTGATGGTAGCCAAAGCTTAGCTTCTGACACTAATAACTATGATGTTGAAATAGTTGCGATTGATGGATCTTTCGAGTCTAACATTCGCCAGAAAAACATCAAACCTGGGTATCATTCGATACATGTAATAACAACCGGCCCGAGTAGAGGTAAAGGCTCAGAGTCAAAGGTTTACCCTTTGGTCGCACAGGAATGCATGCGATATGAAATTTCAGCACAACATAGAACGAGCATATCAAGCGATTGGGAAATTAGAGTATTAAATGAACGCCCCATTCCGTCTTGCACTCCAAGTGAAGTTAAACATGAAGATAAAGTCATAGTTCCCGAATATGCAAGCCCCAAAAGCACCATCTCTTGCCTAAATACTGACGCTATATCAAATGAAACGACCCCAGTGGTTTTATATCACTCACTAAAATCATGTGTTGATAAACAACAATATGACTTAGCGATATATAACTATTTCTCTGCGAGTGCATATGCTTATTTCGATACATTAAGAGTCAGCGATAAGACTGCCCATGGAATAGTTAATATTGTGATGAAAGATTCTATCTGGACATTAAGTCCTTTGGAACAGCAAAATTTTGAGCAACACTTAGCTCAGTTTATCGATTCGGAAAATAAATTAAAAGCTTGCTCTTACCTTATGGATAAGGGAATGCCTACCTATCAACCTGACTATATGCTTAAACATGGGCAACACAAACAACAATTAAATACTGAACATAATGAAAAGTTATGGAAATCAACTTTGACAGACTATTTAAAATGCAATGTATAAATTAAAAATCATACATAATAAAAAGGGGAAGAAGCGCTTCCCCTTTTGGTCAAATCTTCACGCAGACAAATAACGCATTGCCGGAGGCTAAATCCCACGGGACGATTCGTTCATAATCGTGTTCAAAAACATGCACATCAAAATAGGGCGCTAATAATGCCTGTAGCTCAGTAAAGCTAGTCGCAACCATGGCATGTTGGTCTTGCCATAACTCGGTTTGGCGCAGGCTATCTTCGGCATAAAGCGCTAAATCAGTGAGCCGACTGAAGGGCTGGTTACTCTTCTCAATACTGAGATTTAGCGACTGTTCCTCCCCCTGTCCACTGTAATGCCAACCAGATTCGAAGGCGAAGTGATGCCCATCAAACTCGGCAAAATGCTTAATCGAAGCGGTGTTATCGATCCTGTGTTTATCGACCGTATTAAAGCAAAACAATCCACCCTCATTAAGGGCACGGTGCACACTCGCAATGCAGCTTTTAAGGCGTTCGATGCCCGCACTGTAATGGATGGAATATAAAAAACAGGTAATTAAATCAATGGGCTGCTCTACATAAAAGGCCGTCATATCCTGCAGTACAAACTGAGCCTCAGGGCAGCGGCGCATGGCCATATCGAGCATAGGCTGATTGATATCGAGGCCGCTACACTGATAACCAAGATCGATAAAATGCCGCACATGGGGGCCAGTACCACAGGCTAAATCGAGGTGCTGTTTGCCATTATTACCCAAAAATTGATGCAATCTATGGATGCTAGCACTCTGTTGTTGGTAGTTGATATCGGAGCACATTAAATCGTAATAGCCGGAGAGATCGGTATAAAGCGCGTTGGAAGACATAGCTGCGAATAGGTGGCATGGGCAATTAAGGGTGGCGCATGATATCTCAGTTAGCCGATATCAGAAACAAACAATTGCCACAAGGCAGTGCTACTGCCATTTCCCACAGGGGCGCCACAGCAAGAGCGCTAAGCCTGCAAGGACAAAAGCCGCAATTTCCAATTCGATGAGAAACGCAAAACAAAAGAATAGCCAGATAGTGCAATACGTCGAACCATCTGGGCTATAGCACACAAAAACTCAACTCTTCATAGGTAGTTAAATGTTCGAGCCTAGGTTTGGCAAAGTAATAACCCTGAAAATACTCAATCCCTATTCCAGCGAGATAATTGAGTTCAGCTTCAGTCTCAATGCCTTCGGCCAAGACTCTTGTATTAAATTCTCGACAAATGCGCAGTATTTCAGCCACCGCTAGCTGTTTCTCGTTATCTAGATCGATATCACGGATTAAGGTCATATCGAGTTTTAATACTTGAGGGCGCAGGGCATCTAGCCAACTTAAATCGGCAAAGCCACTGCCAAAATCATCAATAGCCGTGATAAAGCCACGTTTGGCATAGCTCTCGAAGATACGGACTAATTTAGCCCTATCAACAATTTGCTCGCCTTCGGTCACTTCGAACATGATTTTACGGATATCAAATCCATAGATGTCGGCGGCTTCAATCGTCGCGCGGATACAGGTTTCGGGGTTATATACGGCATTAGGTAAAAAGTTGATACTGAGCATCTTATCGAGTCCCAGCTTTGAAGCGGTTTCTATCGCTTTAACCCGGCAAGCCTGATCAAAATAGTATTTATTATTTTCATTAATCCGCTCAAACACCCATGCAGCACCTTCACCTTCAGGGCCCCTGACGAGGGCTTCATAACCGCTAATCTGACGACTTGGCCAATGGATAATAGGTTGAAATGCCATTCGAATTTCAAATCCTAATGACTTACCACTTAAACAATCCATACAAGTTTGCTGCTTTATTCGAGCGGGAAAATCCATAAACGGCCTCCTAAACATTGACCTTACTAGTGTGAGGATAAATGCTTAACTTTGCCAGTTTTTACTGTCCACCATCCTGATAAGTTCAATCACATAAGTGTGAAGATTGCTATTTCCAATAATAAAAGGATTGCAAGCGGCATAAAAATATCAATGGATGAACCCCAATAGGCGCTCACCCATCAACACATGCTTCTGATTGATTTACTTCAGTTTATAAACCACTTCAACTCTATCCTCTATGCTCACTTGGCCGTATTGATAGCTCTCGGCAACGGCGCCCGCATAATCGGCTTTGGCGTTCATACGCAACATGACAGGTTGCACAGGGCGTTGATCGTAGTAGCGGATCTGCCAGATCTTACCGAGATTCTCCCCAAAGCCCTGGGCCAGAGATTCAGCTTTTTGCTTGGCATCCGCTATCGCAGCCTGGCGGGCCTTGGCGATATATTCAGCCTCTTTGCTCGACTTAAAGGCGATATTGTTTACCCGATTCATCCCCTCTTCTAGGGCCGAATCTAAAATGGTATTTAATCGGGCCAGATCCTTAACCGTCACGGTAATTTGGCGGCTAGCGGTATAACCCGTGAGTTCCGGTGCCTTATCCTGCACATAGGTGTATTGCGGTTGCAGATTTAAATTGGCGCTCTGGATTTGATCCTTAGCTACGCCCGCAGCCGTTAAGCGGGCGATAAACTTAGCGACGGCGGCATCGGAATTATCTTTGGCGGCCTTGGCGGTTTTTTCAGTCACGGCCACTTCTACATTCACATCCGCCATATCGGGCTCGACTTGAATTTGGCTCATACCCATAGTTTCGATATGCGGGAAATCCACCTCGGCCGCGAGCGCTTGGGGCGCCATCAATGCGCTAGAAAAGAGACCCGCCGCAACCAATACCGCTAAAAGAGAATTTTTCATAACTTACTCCAAAAATGAAATCTTAAGATCATTGCCAACTTAAGCTATCAGCTAAAGGGGCAAAAACCAGTGTCAATATGTAACGGCCCTAGAACCTAGAACCTAGAACCTCAGATAGTGACTCTACAAACGGGCGAAAATTTAAAAGGGGTTAATTTTTCTGAAAAATTTTTAGCGCTTTTTATCCCGATGGGATCAACTGCGAATCTCTAGCGGATATATCTATATCCACACCCAGAATAGGTCATAGGGTTAACTGGCATATTCAGCGCCCCAGTTGTACACTTTTCAGCCAAACATACTGTACCTTTTAATCACTTCAGGTATAATCCGCCAACTTTTTTAAGGCAGCTTATACCCCAGCGAGAAACCATGACTGTTGAAACTTTTAAACCCAAGCAAACCACTACGCTTGATATCCCAGTAAAAACATTAGAAGCCGCCAGCTCTGATACAGTTACCTCTGGAAATCGCATCGGTTTCGTGTCCTTGGGCTGCCCAAAAAACCTCGTGGATTCGGAGCGTATTCTGACCCAACTCCGTATCGACGGCTACGAAGTGACTAACAGCTATGACAATGCCGACTTAGTGATCGTCAACACCTGCGGCTTTATCGATGCCGCGGTGGAAGAATCTCTGGACGCTGTGCGTGAAGCCCTAGAAGAAAACGGCAAAGTGATCGTCACTGGCTGCCTTGGCGCCAAAGAAAACCAAATCCGCGAAGTGCACCCAGATGTGTTAGAAATCACTGGCCCACACAGCTACGAAGCCGTGTTAAAGCACGTTCACAAATACGTGCCTAAGCCAGAGCACAACCCTTTCACCTCGTTAATCCCACAAACTGGGGTTAAGTTAACGCCTAAGCATTACGCTTATTTAAAGATTTCAGAAGGTTGCGACAATCGTTGTACCTTCTGCATTATTCCTTCGCTACGTGGCGATCTCGACAGCCGCCCAGCGGGCAGCGTCTTAGATGAAGCTAAGCGTTTAGTAGAATCAGGCGTACAAGAAATTCTAGTCGTTAGCCAAGACACCTCGGCCTACGGCAAAGACAAAGGCGGTCGTACCGATTTTTGGAACGGCATGCCAGTCAAGCAAGACATCACTAGCCTAGCGCGCCAACTGGGTAAAATGGGCGCTTGGGTACGTCTGCATTACATCTATCCATACCCATGGGTTGACGATTTAATCCCGCTAATGGCGGAAGGTTTAATCCTGCCGTATTTGGATATTCCAATGCAGCATGCTAGCCCACGTATCCTCAAGATGATGAAGCGCCCAGGCCGTGTTGACCGTCAGTTAGAAGCGATTCAACGCTGGCGTGAAATCTGCCCGGATCTAGTGATCCGCTCGACCTTCATCGTCGGCTTCCCAGGGGAAACCGAAGAAGACTTCGAAATGCTACTCGACTTTTTACGTGAAGCCCGCCTCGATCGCGTCGGTTGCTTTAAGTATTCAGAAGTCGATGGCGCTGTCGCCAACACCATCGCCGAACTTATCAGCGAAGAAGTGAAAGAAGACAGATACCATAGATTTATGGAAGTCCAAGCCGAGATTAGCGCCGAGCGTTTAGCCCGTTTCGTTGGCCGCACCTTAGATATTCTGATTGACGATGTAGACGAAGAAGGCGCCATTGGCCGCAGCTTCGCCGACGCGCCAGAAATCGACGGCATGGTTTTTATCAATGGTGAAACTGAGCTAGAACCCGGCATGTTGGTTCGTGCCCGCATCACCCATTCAGATGAACACGATCTGTGGGCCGAAGTGGTAGATGCTGACACTCAAGATTAAGCGAGATTCTAGGCTCTAGGGCCTAGAATCTAGCAGCTGCGCTCTTTGCAGCGGCCTAGCAGGGCGAAGCCCGCCCTGCTTTCTACCTTCACTAGGCATCTGGCCCTAGCATCTTATTAGCATCGACCCAAAGCTCGAACTCTTCTGCCGTGACAAACTCAAGTTCTAATGCCGCTTGGCGCAGTGTCTTATGCTCGCTATGGGCTTTTTTGGCTATCTTAGCGGCCTTTTCATAGCCGATATGTTGATTCAGCGCCGTGACTAGCATAAGTGAATTTTCCACATGCAGCGCGATTTGTGGCTCATTCGCCACTATGCCGACTACGCAATGGTCATTAAACGACTGGCAAGCATCCCCCAATAAGCGCCCCGATTGCAGCACATTGGCGATAATCATCGGCTTGAATACATTAAGTTCAAACTGACCATTGCTGCCGCCAATCCCAACGGCGACATCGTTACCCATGATCTGCGCGCACACCATAGTCATAGCCTCGACCTGAGTCGGATTGACTTTGCCCGGCATGATTGATGAACCCGGTTCATTTTCAGGCAGTAATAACTCACCGATGCCACAACGCGGGCCAGAACCTAACATCCTAATATCATTTGCGATCTTCATTAAACTAACCGCCGCCACTTTATAGGCCGCCGACAGGGAGACTAATTCATCGTGGGCAGCAAGGGCAGCAAACTTATTCGGCGCCGTTACAAAGGGCAAACCCGTGAGTTTTGCGATATTGTCCGCCACCTTAACGGCGTAATCCTTGTGTGTATTCAGCCCAGTGCCGACGGCGGTCGCACCTAAGGCTAACTCGGCCACCCGCTTGAGACTGTGCTCAATGCCTTCGATGGCATGACTTAACTGCGCGGCGTAACCCGAAAACTCTTGGCCTAAGGTTAACGGCGTCGCATCCATAAAATGTGTGCGACCGATTTTGACTAGGTGCGCAAACTCCTCGGCCTTCTTCTGTAAGCTCTGCTGCAATAACCTCATGCAGGGCAAAACGAGCTCAACCGCTTGACGATAGGCGGCAATGTGCATGGCGGTGGGGAAAGTATCGTTGGAGGATTGCGAGCGGTTAACATCATCATTAGGGTGCAAGCATTTAACCGCATCGGTGAGTTGCCCACCCGAGAGCACATGGCCGCGATAGGCAATCACTTCATTGACGTTCATATTGGTTTGCGTGCCCGAGCCCGTTTGCCAAATCACCAAGGGAAATTGCGCATCGAGCTTAGCCGCAATCAACTCATCACACACTTGGGCAATCAGTTGGGCTTTAGCTTGAGTCAAAGTGCCAAGTTGTTGATTGGTGATAGCGGCGGCTTTCTTTAAATAGCCAAAAGCGTGGATCACTTCAATCGGCATTGACGCTTCGACACCGATGCGAAAATGCTGCCGCGAACGTTCGGTCTGCGCGCCCCAATAACAACCCGCGGGGATCTTAACTTCGCCCATAGTGTCGTGTTCGATTCGATATTGCTGTGCCATATGCATCTCCTTCGCTATAGGTTAACCATACTCGCTCAAGGCAAAAGTACAATTTATCCCCGGTTAATTAATGCCAGGCTAATAAGTTTGAACAACAGAGACTATCGAACTGTGGATGATTGAAGTATAGAGATGAGTGAAGCCTAGAGATGATTGAGTGTCGAGATGGATATTGAGGCAGGCACTAGCAGGATGAATGACGAGTAAAAAGCAGATCCAAATGGTAGCAAATTAACAAAAGCTCAGCCGTAAAAAGTCGAAAGGGGTATCGCCCCTGTGCTGATACCCCTCTCGGTTACTCATTTTAAATGCCTTTCCTTTACGGTTGTAAGACCCTTTGCCCTTTTTCGCCTTTTCGGTACGTGTCCGAAAGAGAGGACTAGTCACAATAGCTTTGAGTGCATTGTCTGTGATAGTGCCTCGCCCACTGTCGTGTTCCATCGCCACGACCGCGATTTTTTGTTTGCCCATAGCAACTCCAAATAGAATAAATCAACCCACTAATAAGCTAAGCCCACGGCTTAACGGCGCTACTATAGCGCAATATTTTGCGATGTACATAGTTTGTACAAATCAGCACATTTCCAGTGTGCGACAATATGCCGCACCTTTATCACTTGGATGATCTTTATAATGCAGCGCAATTTCTCTAAGTGAATGGAAAACAACAAAATGGCTGCAAATTCTTACCCTTTTAATACCTCTGTACTCTATTCATCCCTCGCGATTGCCCTAGGTATCACTCTCGTCCCTCAGGCCATAGCTGATAGCAGCGACCTCGCCGATATTGAGCGCATTGAGGTCCATGGTCAGCAAAGCGACAAACCCAAGATCTTAGGCTCCGCCGAAAACTTACTGAAAGACCAAGGCGTCGATTTTTCCGCCGCAGGTGGCGTATCGGCACTGCCAGTGCTCAATGGCATGATGGGCGATCGCATTAAAGTGTTAGTGGATGGCGCGGATATCACGTCATCCTGTGCTAACCATATGAATCCACCGCTTTCCTATGTGTCGGCTAATCAAATCGCCCTCGCCGAAGTGGTAGCAGGCGTATCCCCCGTCAGTGCGGGCGGGGACAATATTGCCGGCGTCATTAAGATCACTAGCCTAGCGCCACAGTTTAATAATAGCGACGACATCAACTGGCAAAGCGGTGATATTTCCACTGGTTATCGCAGCGTCAGCGATACCTTACTGCTCGGAGCGAATGCAGCCGTTGCCAGCAAAAATGTCAGCCTAAGTTATCAAGGCGCCTATGAAGACGCTAACAGCTATAAAGATGGCAATGGCGATAAAGTCATAGATACCTTATACCGTTCACAAAACCATGCCCTTTCAGCAGCTTGGCGCGATGAGACCCAAGAAATAGCCATCAAACTCACCCATCAGAATATTCCATTCCAAGGTTTTCCTAATCAATACATGGATATGACTGATAACAAGAGCTATGGCGCCCTAGGGCGTTACAAGCTAAAACTCGAGGATGATGGTGAATTTAGCGCCCAATTCAATTGGCACGGCGTGGAGCATAAGATGGGCTTTTTCACCCCAGAAAAAACCGGCAAGATGCCCATGAATACCGAAGGCGATGATTACAGCTATCAACTGCATTGGCGTCTGCCGATGGGGAAAGACAGCACCTTACTGGTCGGTCAGGAATACTACAGTTATCACCTCGATGATGTTTGGCCAGCGGTCCCCGGCACTATGATGGCACCCAATGACTACATCAACATCAACGACGGTGAGCGCCAGCGCGCCGCTGTGTATGGCGAATGGCAACAAAATTTGAGCCCAAGTTGGTGGTTGTCGGCGGGGGTTCGCTACGAGTATGTGACCACCAATACGGGTGAAGTCCAAGCCTATAGCGACATGCCAATGATGGGCAAACCCAATGTCGACGCCGAGGCAGCCGAGGCCTTTAATGCCATGGACAGAAAACGCGATGATAACCTTATCGATGCCACCCTACTCGCCCGCTATCAAGTTTCAAGCAATCAACAACTTGAATTAGGATTAGCCCGTAAAAACCGCGCGCCAAATCTGTACGAGCGCTACAGTTGGGGCCGCGGCGTGATGGCGACCACTATGATAGGTTGGTATGGCGATGGTAACGGTTATGTTGGCAATCCGGATCTTAAGCCAGAAACCGCCCACACCTTAAGTGCCGCCTACAAGTTCAATGGCGATAGTTGGCAAGCCTCAACCACGGCCTGGTACACAGCGGTGACTGACTATGTCGACGCCGAGGTGATTGGCAGCTTTAATCGTACCAATACGCCCGATGGCAAACGTAATATCCTCAAATTCACAAACTTAGATGCCAATCTTTACGGGGCCAAATTCAATGCTCTCTATGAATTTGCCGAAACCAGTAGCGGTAAGTGGCAAGTTGAAGGCATGGTGAATATTACCCGTGGTGAGCGGGATGAAGGCGATGAACCACTGTATCAAATCAAGCCGCTGCAAACCGAGTTGGCACTGCAACATCAGCTCGGTAACTGGGAAAACAGCCTTGCATGGCAATGGGTTGCAACCAAAGATCGCGTTGATGATCGCCGCTTTGAGAATGAAACCGACAGCTACTCCTTACTTAACTTGAATAGCCGTATGAAATGGCAGGATCTCACGCTCACCTTCGCCATCAATAACCTGTTCGATAGCTACTATGAACTCCCCCTCGGCGGAGTGAGTGTGGCCGAATTTAAGGCCGATAACACCAATGGCTTTAATCAAGTGGCTGGCGCGGGACGCTCATTTGAACTGAGCGCAAGCTATGCGTTTTAGACGGAATCGATAGGCACAAAAAAGGGCAAACGATAGTGCGTTTGCCCTTTTTCCCATCGGGATCTGGCGGTTAGATCAGTTACCCGCGACTTTCATCTCAGATAACAGGATAGCGCCGGTGCGAATCGATGAGCGCAGATCAAAATCCTGACTCACGGCTTGCACGCCACGGAACATCTCTTTCAAGTTACCCGCGATAGTGATCTCTTCCACTGGATATTGGATTTCGCCATTTTCGACGTAGAAACCCGCCGCCCCACGGGAATAATCCCCAGTGACCATATTCACGCCTTGACCCATGACTTCGGTCACGATCAAACCTGTACCCATATCCTTCACCAACTGGTCGAAGGTTTGGCCCGTATGGCCGAGTGTCCAGTTATAGATCCCACCCGCATGGCCCGTATTAGGTAAGGCTAACTTGCGGGCAGAATAACTGGTCAGTAAATAGGTTTCTAACATGCCGCGGTCAATAATGCGTCTGTCCTGAGTCGCCACACCTTCACTATCGTAGTTAGCGCTCGCGAGCGCACCCAGCAAATGGGGCTGCTCTTCAATATTGAACCAATCAGGGAAGATTTGCGTGTGGATGGAATCCAATAGGAAGCTGGATTTGCGGTATAAACTGCCGCCACTAATGGCACCAATTAAATGGCCGATCAATCCCGTTGCTATCTCGGGGGCCAATAAAATCGGTAAGCGGGTGGTGGCAATCTTGCGGGCACCTAAACGGCTGACCGTCTTCTGCGCCGTCTTTAAACCTACGGCTTCGGGTGCAAGCATCTCGCTGAATTTACGGGCGATAGTGTAATCGTAATCCCGTTGCATATTGCCATCACTGTCTTCGCCGATCACGCTGCAACTTAAGCTATAACGTGAACTGCAATACCCGTTCAAGAAGCCATGGCTATTGCCATACACTTTAACCGACGTGTGGGCATTAGCACTCGCGCCATCGGAGTTATTGATCCGCGGATCGGCATCGAGCGCCGCGGTTTCGGCGCGGATCGCGAGCTGAGCGAGCTCATCGGGGGAAATATCTTGTGGATAATACAACTGAAGATCGCGAATTTGCCTCGCCATTAAGGCTTTATCGGCAAGGCCACTAAAAGGATCGGGCGAAGTATAACGGGCGATATCGTCGGCCGCTTTTACCGCGAGGGCGATGGCCTCTGGACTTAAATCCGACGTCGATGAACTGCCCTTACAACCATCGCGGTAAACCGTAATCCCTAGGGCACCATCTTTATTAAATTCAACGGTTTCAACCTCTTTTAAACGGGTAGAAACCGACAGGCCCTGTTGCTTACTGATCGCCACTTCGGCCGCGTTCGTTCCTAATTTATTGGCATATTCGAGTGCCACGGCAACCGCATCTTTCAGCGCGCCCAATTCACTATCGATTCTGTTCAAAGACACAAAGCTACTCTTTCGTTATCGGCAATGGCGCTAGCATAACAAACACAAATCCCATTCACATTAATTATTAGCATGACACTGAGTCACGGCCCGGCACTAAATAACAGTTCCTAATTATGCGACATCGCAGGATCTCGCACGCAGGCACGCCATTAACTCTTCCCTGAGGGCTCCACTGCGCCATCCATGGCGCAGAGGGCCTGCTTACCGATATCCTGCTAGCCCTATAAAATGATCTACAATTCGAAAGGCTATTTAGGCTAAGGCGTAAAAGGAGCTCTGGTCTTTGTTTCAACACATTCACCTAGGTGATTTTTGGTTGGAGATGTTATTATTAGCAGGTTTTTTACTTGAGGTTTTATCTATATGAAGATTGTTGGTGATTCAGAGCATTTTAAACAGCCCTACGACGTTGATGAAGATTATGTCAGTAGCAAAACGTCGGACAAGCGTGATAGTGAGGCTGTTCAAAAAATTGGTATGGAACTGGTTTCACTGAGCAAGACTCAGCTAGATAAAATCGAGCTGGATGAGTTTTTGTATGACGCTATCCTGCAAACGCGCAAAATCAAAGTCAATACTGAGGCGTACCGTCGCCATATGCAGTATATCGGCAAATTGATGCGTAATTTTGATGTTGAACCTATCAAGGCCGCCCTGGCGATTGTACTCAACAAAAACAACAACGAAACCGCAAAACTGCAGATGTTTGAGAAAATGCGTGAGCGTTTGTTGACCCAAGGTGATGCTGAAATCCAAACCTTAGTGGAACATTACCCACAATTGGACCGACAAAAGCTGCGAACTTTGGTGCGTCAAGCGACCAAAGAGCTAGCCAAAGGCCCTGAATCAAAATCATCTAAAGAGCTGTTTAAATATCTACGCAGCGAAATCCAAGACTAATTAACTTCAGCCCCACAAGGATGTTGCTTATGCGACTTAGCAAAACGTTAGCGGTATTTTCTTGGGCATTACTGGGCGCTCTCGCGCTCAGTGGTTGTAATGGCGCCGCCGATGGCACTGATACTGACGGTACAACCGACAGCTACAGCTTAACCTTAGGCTATAAAACGGTCGTCAATGGCAAGTGTACCGATACTACAACGGATCTCAGTTTTGCTACCGATACGAGTTTTTGTGCCGTCGCCACCTTAAAAAGAGGCTCGAGCAAACTCAGTGGGCAACTTGTTAGCTTCAGCGCCACCACAGGGACAGTGACTCCAGCCACAAAACTCACCAATGCCGATGGGATTGCCGAGGTCATAGTGTCCAATCCGGCCCTAACGGAAGAAGCGGGCACTGTGACCGCCAGTTATACCCCGAGTGATGCAGAGACATTAACGGCGAGCCGCAATTACGAATTTATGGGTTCAGGCAGTGGTACTCAGGTTGAACCCCTCAAGCTCAGCGCCAGTATTTTACAAAGTTCAGCCTTAGTGACTCGCTTTAAAGTCGATGAGGCGGTGCAACTCCAGGCCATATTGCTCGACAGTGAAAGCCAAGGCATTGCCGATGCAAAAGTGACGTTTAGCGCAGGTTCAGCGGTGCTCAATCCCGCCAGCGCACTCACCAATAATCAAGGTATCGCCCAGGTCACTTATACCCCAAGCGCCACAGATTTAGGGGCAAATACCCTAACAGTAACAGTGGATTATAAGGGGCAATCGCTGCAAAACAGCAGTCTGTTTGAGGTGCTCAGCAAAGATGCCGTCAACCAAGAAGGGACGCTGAAATTAGGTTCATTCAATGGCACTGTCTTTACCGAGGGTAAATTGGCGAGCACCTTAACCGCCGATGCCAATGGCGCATACAAAATCAGTGCGGGCGGCAGCTTTGGGGTCACCGCAAGTTTAGTGCTAGAGGCCAATGACGGCACTATTACGCGCGTGCAAACCCCCTCTTCGATTAGCTTTAGCTCAGACTGTACGACAAACAATAGTGCGACACTCGATACGCCAGTCACTACGCTATCGGGTAATGCCAGCTCGACCTTCCAAGACACGAGTTGCAGCGGCAATAGCGAGCGTAACGATCAGATCCTTGCCACAACCGTGGCGGGCAATCAAACCTTAACGGCCAGTCTGCCCTTTACCCTGCAACGCCAAACACTTGCCAGCTTAAGTTTTGAATCGGCCGAGCCCACCCAAATACGCATTAAAGGCGCCGGTGGCACAGGTTCAAGCGAATCTTCTTTAGTCAGCTTCAAAGTCACCAGCGCCAACGGTCAACCGGCAGCGCAGCAAGAGGTCAGCTTTACCTTAGATACTGTCGTGGGCGGTTTAAGTTTTGCCAATGGTACCGCGAAGGCGCAAAGCCTAACCAACTCCCAAGGTATCGCCAGTGTACGCGTGTTATCCGGCACAGTACCCACGCCCGTGCGCGTGGTGGCAAGCGCCATCGATACCGACACCAATGAAGTGATCACTAGCCAATCTGAGCAGTTAACGGTCAATACAGGCTTGCCACAACAGCTTGGATTTAGCTTAGCGACCAGTAATGCCAATCCTGAAGCGGGCAATATCGACGGTGAGAAAGTCACAGTGACAGCCAGACTGTCCGATAGCTTTGGTAACCCAGCGCCCAACGACACCACAGTCAACTTCACCAGTGAGGGCGGCCAAATAGAACCAAGTTGCCTGACCCAAAATGGCGCCTGTAGCGTGACGTGGACCTCAAGCGATCCTAGACCCCAAGACCATCGCATCACAGTATTAGCCTACGCCCTAGGTCACGAAACCTTCTTCGATACCAACGGTAACAACCAATTTGATAGCAACGACGGCACAGCGATTGCCAAAGCCTGTTTAATGAACGGTACACCCGTGGCCTGTAGTGGTAATGGTTTAGATGTGGAAACCTTCCACAGCCAAGGCTTTAGCGATCTGCCCACCGCCTTTCGCGATGATAACGAAAACTTTGCCTATGATAGTGGCGAACGCTATTTCGATAACCTTGCCAGCAGCAGCTACAAAGGTGCCGATAATAAATTTAATGGCCCACAATGCCAAGGTACGCTATGCGGCACAGGCCAAGCCAATAAGACCTATGTTCGTAAGGCTGTGGTGATGGTCATGTCGGGTTCGAGTGCCTATTTCTCACTCTGGCAGGATGACGTTAAAGTCTATGAAGATCGCCAAGGACAAAATATCCTCAACAATCTTAATGCATTAACGGCAATCCCCGCGGGCCAAACCTCGGTATTTAGGGTCAAGCTCTACGACAGTGCCGACCAGATCTTGCCATCGAGCACAACGCTGAATATTGCCGCCAATAAGGGGGAGTTAGTCTCAACCGCTTATACAGTGCCTAAGACGACTCACGCCAATACGAGCGAGACCGAGTTTTCCCTTAAGAATACCGGAACCGCCAGCAGCCAAGTCGTGCTCACAGTGAAGACCCCGAGCGGAGTCGAAACCCGCTTAAAATTCGATGTATTACTAGAGTAACTGCGGCAACAGCGGCAGAGAAAATAGACAAGCCTGTGGTGGCTAATATCTAAATAATGATATTTAAAGATATTCCACCACAGGGTATTGCACCTAAATAGCCTTTATCTCTTTACACTTTGATTATTGGAAGTTCAAGGTCAAATGGCTTTCAATAGCCTAGCTCTGCGCTTAATGCCCAGCATAGCTAAGCCGAAAAACACTGCAAATAAGCCCCACAGCTGCAACCATTTAGGCATCACACTCGCCCAACTTGCGCCCATTTGATTGAGTTCTAACATGCCCATAATCGCTGGTACGGCGGGAATAAACTCCGAGCCTAAAACTAACGGTTCGGGGATCAGTGCTATCGGCCAGACAAAACCTGACACAAATAGAATCGGCATTGAAATCAACAGCAGCACTTGGGTCGGTAAATCGCGGCGGGTAAACAGTGTGCTCATGGCGACCCCTGCCGCTGCGCTTGCCAATAAAAAAGGCAACAACCACAGCGCCACTAAACCAAGGCTCGCTTGAATACTCACCTTATACCAGTGAAAACAATAACCGACATAAAAGCTGGTAAAAACGATATAAATCAACATAAAGGCAAAAATGCGACCACAGACCAATTGCAACGGTGATACCTGCTGCCAGTAGCCCCTATGGCGCCATTGTCCCGCCCCTAAAATCCCAGTACCAATCAGTAAGGTTTGATGCAGGATCAGCAAAAACAGCCCCGGCACCACATAGGGCGTATACCCAAGACTTGGGTTAAAGGCGGGCACGCTATTAAGGTGGAGCGAATTCAAGCTCTCCTGTGCCAACTTAGGGTTTTGACCTTGGGCGAGCATGCCTATCAACTGTACTTGCTTACCCTCATCCATTCCTGCGCTGACCAAACCTTCGGCAACCGCAGAATAAATTAAAAAGTAACTAGCATCGCCGCCATAGCTTAACGTCACCCCTTTACCGAGCAGCAAGTCGCGACGAAACCCCTCGGGGATCACTAACAGGCCATGGGCTTTACCCATTTCAATTAATTGCTTAGCCTCGGTTATCGAGCCCACTTGGCCTATAACTTGGATTTTTGCGCTGGCGTCGCTATGACGAATAAGCTGACGGCTAAGGGAGGAATTGTCTAAATCCACGACGATAAGCTGTTGCTCGGTCGGCACTTGATTTAGATAGGGCAAAGGATAGAGCACGGAATAAAACAATACGCCGCCAAACAAGGTCACGGCTATCGCTTTATCGCTAACAATGGCCTTAAGCTCAGTGAAGATCAGTTGCCAAAAATTCATCCTATTGCCCCTTCACAGCGAATGCGGTGTCCGAGTTAACAGCCGTCGTCACACTATTAGCGCTCACAGCATTAGCACTAACAGTAAGAGGCAGTAATTTACGCGACAAAAGGTAAATCAACGGCAACAGGCAGATAAATTCCCAATAACTGCTCATTTGAGCAGCCACAGTTGGCCAAGCGGCGCCGTAGCTTACAACGCTAACGTGGGACTCTATATAATGGCTCGATGGCATAATCAGCCGCCACCACTGGGCTAATGGTGGCATCTCATGGGTGGGGAAAGTGATCCCCATAAAAGCAAAAGCGGGGGCAAATAAGGCGGTACAAAAACTGATGACTCGCGCACTGTCTCGCATCAATACAAACACTAAAAGCACTAACAGCCATATCGCTAACAACATCACTAACTGTGCTAGGAGTAACAGGACTAAACTGCCCGCCATCGGCAGCGCCAGATACAAGTACAGCCAAGTGAGAATAAAGCCCCCCTGCAGCATTAATATCGGCGTAAACAAAACCACCTTCGCCAATACCTTAGGCCAAAAATGCTCGGTTAATTGATTGGATATGCCGGCGAATGGTGTCACTTGGGCGAGATGCAATTCTCTGTTGACGCTGTTGGCCATCACGAGCATAGATAACAGTTGCCACAGCGCTATCAGCACTGGGGGCACTAAAAAGCCGATATAGTTGTTATTTCGATTAAATAATGCTGTGGTTTGGCTTTTTACTGGGCTTAAGTTCACCGCCACCTGGGACTTAGGTATCCCCTTAGCTAACTGCTTTAGGCCCGCGACCTGCAACAATCCCTCACCTAAGGCGAGCTGAATTTGGCTCGACAACAATTTACCCACCAGCAGGAACTGACTGTTGTAACGCACATCGATAGTGGGACTGTGGCCCGTGAGCAAATCTTTTTTCATATCATAGGGAAACACCACAATGGCGTAGACCTTTGCCTGCTGCATGGCAGTAACAGCCGAGGACAGATCGGTAAAACTTTGCGGATCGGTAACCGAGTTGGCCTTAAGCTGACGGGTCAGCATACGGCTTAATTGGCTATGATCTTGGTCGACAATCGCCACCGGCAGTTGCCTTGGCAACCCAGCACTAAACAACCACCAGAGACATAGCACGCTCAGCAGCGGGATATAACTGACTAACGCCAACTGCCAAGGATCGCGCCAGAGGGCGTGCAGTTCACGGCGAACCAAGGCAATAAGTAGCGCCATAAAGCTCAGCTGATGCGGCTCATTCTTGATTTTGTCTACCGCGTTGGCTTGGGGCTTAGGTTCAGTCACGGCCTTTACTCACCACGTAATAGTACTGACATACCAACCCTTAGGTTTGCTATCGGCTCACTTGGGCGCAGCTCTACCTCGAAGGTTCGCATATCAAAATCGTGGCCGCTCTCGGTCGAGCGCCATGTTGCAAAATCCCCCATCACGCTGATATGGGATACAGTGAATGCCACATCCTGCCCAAGCGCAGGAATATTTAGTTGAATTTTATCGCCTTTATTAAAGCGTTTAAGCTGATCTTCACGCACTTGGAACACGGCCCAAGCATCCTGCATATCAATCAGGCTCACCACAGGAAAACCGCTCGGAGCTAATTCCCCGGCCTGTAATAGGACTTCGCTAATTTCACCGGACTTAGGGGCGCGCATTTGGGTATCGGCCATAATAGCGCTGACCTCTTTGACGGCTCCCTCGGCCATACGGGCATTGCCAGCGGCGGCAGCTTTAGTCTCGGCCCGAGCACCTTCCTGCGCCATTTGGTACATGGCCAATGCCGCTTGCTCTGTGTACTTTGCCGCCTGCCATTGGGTAAAGGCTTCATCACGCTTTTGCCTTGCTGCCACACCTTCATTAAACAGGTTTTCAACTCGGTTATAGGTGGTTTTAGCCAGCGTTGCCGCCGCTTGGGCTTTGAGCCATTGCTCCTTTGCGGCCATCACTTCTTGGCTGCGGGCACCGTTATTTGCCTCTAATTGCTTAGCCTTAGCGGCATCGCGGCCACCTTCGGCCTGCATCAATTTGGCATCGAGTTCAGGGCTTTCAATCGCGAATAACAAATCCCCTTCGGCCACACTATCGCCGCGGCGAACTAATACTTGTTCGACCCGCCCCGGCACCTTAGATGACACGTTATATTCTCGAGCCTCAATTTGCCCCTGCATCAAGCTTGGCTGCGGACTATAAGCCAGCTTGAGGCCGTAGGCTAAGATAAGGCCTAATGCCACTAACGCCACAAGGGCAAGCATTCGGTTAGCGCGCATTGTTTGTCTCCTGCATTAAGCGACTATCGGTGGTGCGACCGATAAATTCATCTAATTGGCCACTGATGGCCATTAATCTAGCGTAGGCTTGCACATAACGATAACGGGCACCGAGTTGTTGTGTTTTCACGGCGCTCAATTTTAGTTCGGCATCGACTCTGTCGATGGAGGTTGAAAGCCCTTGATTAAAGGCGATGTCCCTAAGGCGTAGGTTTTCAGTTGCCAGTTCGAGTGAGGTATTCAATGCCTTAACCTCTTCCTCGGCCTGCAATAACTGGCGATAACTTTGATCCACTAACAGGCTCAAGTCTTGCCGAGTTTGCGCTTTGGTATAACGGGCCTGCAGTAACGCACTCTTAGCGGCTTCGACTTTGCCGCTGCGGCCATCGCGACTCAAGATAGGCACTTTCACGCCAACCCCAACCATCCAATCCGGCTCCACCTTAGAAAACAAACTGTCATCTTCGTATAGGGTGTAATTACCAAAGAGGAACACTGTGGGATGATATTTCCCTTTCTCTAAGGAAACCAATCCATTAGCCTGCGCTTCCTTCGACTCTAGCAACTTTAGCGCCGGATGCTGACTAAGGGTGACTTGGGTTAAATCCCCTAAAGAAGGCGCATGGGGCAAGAGGAATAATGAGGACTGGGTTTCCAGCTGGGCGCTCTGTTGTAACATGCGCGATAGGGCGATCACCGCCATTTCATGTTGCCGGCGAGAGCTACCTAAATTGACCTTAGCATTGTCGAGGGCGACCTGCGCATTGAGGCGCTCAACCTTAGCAATTTGCCCTTCACGCTCTAACGCGAGGGCATGCTCAAGGTGTTGAGTGAAGGAATCCACAAGCTCAGTTTGGGTATTCACTAGGGCCTGAGTGACGTCAACGGCGTAGTATCTGTCCACCAGCTGGGTGAATAGGTCACGGGTCGCGAGCTGTAATTCTTGCTGTTTTTCGGCCACCATGGCCGCATGTATGCCCTGGGCAGCGGTGATCTGGCCGCCCGTATAGATAGGCCACATGGCCTGCAGGCTGGCACGAAAAATATCCTGCTCGGTAAAAGGCGTGACAAACATTGAGCTTGGGATCCCCGCCAGTGCGCCACCTAAGGCTGGCGGCAGAGTCGCTGGGTCAAGGGAAGCTAAGGGATTGAGATCCCTTAAATCTAATTCGATCGGTTTTTCGAGGTGGGTATAACTGCCATTAAGGCTCAATGAAGGCAGATTTAAGCTTTCGCCCGCAGCTTCTTCCCCCTTGGCACGGTTCACTTCCTGGGATTGGGCTTGCAACTTGTCACTCACCTTGAGCACTTGTTGCCAAGCGTCGGTGAAACTGATGGGCTGCGCCGAGGCAGCCAAAGGCAGTAGACAAGGCAGTGGCAATAAACATAGCCATGCCACACGTGATAGTTTCATTAACACCTCTAGAGTAGTTACTCTAATTTCCTTTGCGAATGATAACATTCATAGCGGACAGCGGCTAGAACCCGCCTCCTTAAGTGTGGCGTAACGCCTAGGTTCTAGGTTCTAGGTTCTAGGTTCTAGGTTCTAGGTTCTAGGTTCTAAGTGTTAAGCCGTGCCACCCACGGTGAGCTTGTCGAGTTTCAGGGTCGGTTGGCCGACACCGACGGGCACACTCTGGCCATCTTTACCGCACACACCGACACCTTTATCCAGCGCCATATCATTGCCAACCATGGAAATCTGCCCCATAGCTTCTGGGCCGTTACCAATTAAGGTTGCGCCCTTAATCGCTTGAGTGACCTCACCATTTTCAATCAGATAGGCCTCTGATGCCGAAAACACAAACTTGCCCGAGGTAATATCGACTTGGCCACCGCCAAAGTTAGGTGCGTAAATGCCCTTCTTCACCGACTTAATGATCTCACTCGGATCCGACTGCCCCGCCGTCATATAGGTATTGGTCATACGTGGCATAGGTAAGTGGGCGTAGGATTCACGGCGACCGTTACCCGTAGGGGCAACGCCCATCAAGCGCGCATTTAATTTATCTTGGATATAGCCCTTTAAGATACCGTCTTCGATCAGCACAGTTCTTTGGGTTTGCACCCCTTCATCGTCTATGCTGAGTGAGCCACGGCGATTGGCCAAAGTGCCATCGTCCACTACAGTCACTAACTTAGAGGCCACTTGCTGGCCGACCATGCCGCTAAAAGCACTGCTGCCCTTACGGTTAAAATCCCCTTCCAAACCATGTCCAACGGCTTCGTGTAACAAGACGCCCGGCCAACCATTACCTAAGACCACTGGCATCTCACCCGCGGGCGCATCGATGGCATTCAGGTTAACCTGTGCCTGGCGCACGGCTTCACGGGCAAAGGCGAAGCACATAGGTAAACCCGTGTCATCGCTGGCCATTAATACGCCGTAGTCATGGCGGCCACCGCCGCCAGCACCGCCGCGTTCACGTTTACCGTTTTCCTCTAGGATAACGCTGCAGTTAAACCGCACTAGCGGGCGGATATCCGCCGCCAGCGTACCATCGCTCGCGGCCACAAGAATTTCTTCGTGCACGCCCGCCAGGCTAACCACCACTTGGATAATACGGCTATCTAAGCTGCGAATAAACGCATCGGCCTCTTTCAGCAGGTTGATTTTTTTGACTTCTTCCATGGCCGCAATGGGATCTAAGCTGTCGTATAACGCCAACACTTTTTGACGTTTAAAGGCTTGCACCTGCGTTTGTTCACCAAGGCTTGCTATACCACGGGCCGCTTCGGCCGCTGCACTCAACGCGGCGGGAGTGATATCGTCGGCATAGGCAAAACCGGTTTTTTCACCACTGATGGCACGCACGCCCACACCACGCTCAATATGGAAGCTGCCATCTTTGATAATGCCGTCTTCCAGTACCCATGATTCATGGCGACTGCCTTGGAAATAGAGATCGGAAAAATCGATTTTGTGCTGATGTATGATGTTTAAATAGGTTTGTAGGCCGTCTAACGCTAACCCACCCTTCAATAAACTCTGCTCTACTTGTGCTAAAAATGGCATCGATGCTCTCTCTGATCCCAAGGGATCTTACTATGCTGAGTATAAAAACTAAGCCGACTGGCTGTACTAATTATTTTAAAATCAATAATAAAACTGCTTTTTATCCGTTGTGCCTTCAGCTGCTGGATTTTAAAGCGGGTGCGATAAAACGATTATGCTGCATAACGGGCATTTTACTGCGAATGCTGTGCACCTCGGCTAAATCGACCTCTGCATGTACCCAACCGGTTCCCGTCTGGCGCTGGGCGATAATATTTCCCCAAGGACCGACAACCATGCTCTGCCCCCAAGTTTCCCGGCTACCTTCATTATGGGCTCCCCATTGGGCAGCGGCTAAAATAATGCATTGGGTTTCAATGGCCCTTGCCTGTAATAACACCTGCCAATGGGCTTCCCCCGTCACTTTAGTGAATGCCGAGGGAACGGTAATGATTTCGGCACCCGCTAGGCGCATTGCCCTAAAGAGGTCGGGAAAGCGTAAATCATAACAGACGGTCAGGCCAATTTTGCCAAAAGGTGTGTCGATAACACTAATGTGATCGCCGGGGCAAAAGGTTTCGCTTTCGCGGTACTGTTTAGTGCCATCGGCCACATCCACATCAAAAAGATGCAATTTATCGTAATGCCCTAAGGTATCACCTTTATCATCAAACAGATAACAACGGCTATACACGCGGCCATCCTCGGCAAGGGCCGGAATCGTGCCCGCCACCATAAAGACTTGGTACTGAGCGGCCAATGCACTTAGCGCCTGTTTAAGTGGGCCTTGATCGCTATCGCCCGCATAGGCAAGTTGCGCGCTTTCATGGCCACCAAAAAGCAGGCTGCACTCGGGCAACACGACTAAATGCGGCGCAGTTGCATCCCGTACGAGCGCTTTAAGCTGCGATTCGATAAACCGCAGATTGGCGCTGACGTCGCGGCTGCTCTGACATTGCAACAGGCTGATGTGCATGGTTATCTCCCTGAAGTTGCTTTATGGGTTCGACGGCGGGTTCAGTGACAGCGGGCTCAACCTTAGGCGGCTCGAGCATTGGCAGAATAGACTCTGGAATTTCAATCTCTTTACTCTTGCGCTCGAGTTCCTCAACCACGGGATCGGCCATAGTGCCCGTGACCCTAAAGCGAATTTCGGAGATCACCTCGATCACAGGCTCAAGCACTTTGGTTAGCGCAAACGCCCCTAAGCCTAAGGTCCAAGCACTGGTACTGAGCAGGACGACGGTCGGTACGCTAGAAGCCAACTGCGGCACAAAGCGGATATCGTAATTTAAACTTTCAGTGGTGAGATCCGTATAGCCACGCACTTTCATATTGCCCGCGATTGCATCCATTTCAGTATCTGTGGTTTTCACTACCCCATTGTCAATTTGTAGATTACCGCCAAAGGAGTTGAAATACATTCCCTGCCCAAACACATCACTGAAATCAAGGGATAACTTACGCACGAGGGAATCTAAGCTAAAGAGGGAGAAAATCCGCGCCCCCTTATCACTCACTTGGGATAAATGACCTTTCCCCAATGCAAACTGCACTTTGCCATTTAAGGTTTCGAGGGAGAATGCATAGGGCGCGCCCTGCCAGGAGAGATCGGCCTTAACCTCAAGCGGCGCCTCATTTACGCCAGGATCTATCCCCAATAGATGGGTTAGATGATTAAACTGAGTGGCATTTAACGTCAGGCTCAGATCTGTGTTGTTATGTCCATCCTGCTGCCGCCAAATGCCAGCCCCTTGCAAGTTCACATGCTTGGTACTTAAAGATAAAGTTTGGATCCGATAACCGGACGCCTGTGGGCCAGCCTGTAACACTAACTGACCAAAGGGCTTATCGAAGAAGCGAAAATCCTCCACATTCACCGCTACCGGCGGCAAATTCGTTAGGACTTGGTCCGCACCAAAATCCGCCTCGGCCTCTTTTTTAACCTCAGGGGCAAAGTAAAACTTACTCGCCACGACCTTAAGCCCTTGGGTCTTCCAATTAGGATAAAAATCCACCCAACCTTCAAACTCACTGGCACTGGCATTAAAGCGCCAGCCAGTATCATTAGGTTTAGCGCGCAATACCAGCCCTGTCAGACCTTGGCCCAGCAAATCAAATTTGCCGATATTGGCATCTATCCCCACCACGGGTGGGAACACATTCTGCGAAGGGGCTTTATCGGTTAAGATCCCTAAACTTTTAGGCTTAGTATCCTCAGCAACGAAGGCATTAATCACAGGCAACCAATTGGCTAATTTGCCACTGGTCACATCAATTTGGATATGCCCAAGCTCGGCAATACGGGCCTCATCTTCGGCAAATAACCGCCCGAGCAGTAGATCAAAATAACTAAAACGGGCGCCCGTATTGGCCTCAAAACCGCCCACAAACTCAGCCTGTTTATCGAGCCTAACCGTCAGCGTGGTGCTTTGTTGGTCGCCAATAAACTCAGCCAAGAGCGGCCGAGGCTCGTCGATTGGTTTAGCAAAAGCGCCCGGTAATGTTAAAGAGGTACCCACTAGGTCCGAATCAACCTTGGCCTCTATCTGATAACCTTGATCATTGAACAGCATATTTAGAGTGCCATTCCACGGGAATTTACCTTGGTAGAAGCCGCTCAGTGGATTATGAATCGCGGCAGGTAAACGGTTAAGATCCCAGCGGCTTTTCAGCTTCACATTTAAGCCATAATCTTTACCCACAGGCTGAGTATCAAAACTGAGTTCTAAGGGTTGCTCGAAGAGTTTGGCCTTAATGCCTTTGCCCTCAAGCTTGTCATTGGCAAATTGTACCGTCCCCGTCACACCCGCAAGCGCAATACCGGGCTCAGCAATATAAACTGGGGTATTCTCAAAACCAATTTGGCCGCGAATATCTTCCTCTTCACCCTCATAGAGGGGAATACTGATATCTAAATTGCCACTCACCGCGCCTTGCACTTGTACGAGTTTTAGGGTGTTACCGACAGAATCCGCCAGGGGCGATGCCTGCAGCACCTGAGTCGCAGCGGGGCCTTGGGTAGCGAGTTCCGCCTGGATTTTCAATAGCGAATGCTGGCCCAACTCGGGAATAAACACATGGGCGCCATCGGCGACCACATCCATTAACTTGCCCTGATTGACCCAAATATCCATGCGAGCATTTTCGAAAAGCGCATCGAGGGATAAGTCAGTCACGGCGGGCCAATCGGGTTGAAATTTGTATTCAGCATTGTCTAAGGTAAATGCCGCTTGGAACATGCCACTATTATCCTCAAAGGGGAAACTCGATAACGCGCCCTGCCATAACACCTGTGCGTTCTGACTTTGCCCCGCCTTGATCGCACCATCGAGATATTCGGCTAAGGCGCTCCCCATTGCCTTAACGGGGAAATACCTGTCGGCATTGGCGGCGTTTTTCACCGCCACATTGGCGGCCAGAGACATCGACATGGCCGCACTAAAATCCAATTTCAAGGCCGCATCGATACCTATATCTGGGTTGTCAAACTGCACCTTAGGCAGGCTAAGGCTTGACTGCTCGGTATCGAATAAGCCGATTAATTGGCCACTGTTGAAGCTTAACGGCGCATTAAATTCATCGCCTAAATCTACGGTATAGGCTTGTTTAGGCAATGAAAAGATTAAAGTTTTACCCTGCCAGGCTAAGTTAATATCCAAGGGGCTGGTATTAGGGATGCCGTCACATTTTTGCCAATGGAGTTGCTGAATATCCGCGCTGGCGAGCAAAGGTTGTTGCTCATCTTGGTATAAACGGATCGGGCCGACACTGCCCTCTGGCGAGAGATGAGACCACTGTTTGAGGACGGCCAAATCGACACCCGGAACTAAGGGCAAAAGTGGCAAGAACGTCTGCACATCGAGCCGACTAATGTAGCCGAATAACGCTTTGTCTTGCCGTTTTAGACCGAGTTTCAGCGCCGGCCAATGCTCACCATTGGTGATAAAATCCAGATCCGAGCTAATTAGCTTCCAGCCTTTAGGTTCGGGTAACCAGGCAATACTGCCCGATTGGATCTCAAATTTTTGCGGCTTATCCTCCAGCGACCACTGTAACCAGCTAGGTTCAAACTGCACCACACCTGAGCTTAAACTGCGATGGGCAAAATCAAACCATGCCTTAAGGTTCACCACCCCTTCTAAGGGTAACTTTTGTTTGGGATTGTAGGGATTTTGCTGGCGCGATGCCCATTCGCCTAAATCTAAGGATTGGGCGACAAGGTAAATTTGCCCGCTTAAGGTGTCCGGCGCCGCGCCGTCACCCTTAATATCCAATTGCAGGCCAAGGGACTCATTATCGGAGGCATTATTATCGAGGTAAATCTCACCGGCACCGCGATGGCGCTCACCACTGTTGTGCCAGTTTAAACGCCGAATATGGATGGGACGATATTCATGCTGCTGACTTAACAGCTGCACTGTGGCATTGCTCAGGGAGAAACGGTCGAGTTGTTTTAGGAGTAATTTGTAGAGCCAGTCGATTTGCGCGGCTTCGCTGGGGGCGCTATTGGGCTTAGTATCGGTTAATTTATCCATATCGAGGGCGACACTCACCCCGTCGAAATTCACATCTTCAATCCTTGGGCTGCGCGCCAGCACGGATTGCCAAAAATCGAGTTTGATTTGGACATTTTTGACTATCACAGTGACAGGTAACTTGTCCTGGGGCGGAATGATCAGATTATTGATATTCACCGCTGGCCCAAAGGCTTGCCACTGGGCGGATAATTCCTCGACTCGTACCTCGATTTGATATTCGCTTTTGACATAATCGACGAGCCGTTGCCGCACCTCATCAACCTGAGGCAGTAATCCGCGGATCAGGCTAACGGCGAGCGCACACAGGACTAAGAAAATCGCTAGCAGCTGCCAGCAGAAGCGGCTCAGTTTTTTAGCGGTAAAAAGCGTTGCCACTACATCATCACCACATCGTATTTATGCTGGGAATACATGGGTTCGTTCTGCAAACGAATGCGTTTACCTATGTAAACCTCGAGCTCGGCCACTAAATGACTCTCATCGCCGCTTAAGCTGTTATACACGGCGGGCGAGCAATAGAGTAAGAACTCATCGGCATCGTATGCACGATTTAAGCGAATAATTTCACGGAATATTTCATAGGACACAGTCTCAACCGTCTTCATGCTGCCCGTGCCTTGGCAGGCTGGGCACTCGCCACAAACCACATGCTCTAAGCTCTCACGGGTGCGTTTACGGGTCATTTCAACTAGGCCTAAGCCAGAGAAACCGCTGACATTGGTTTTCACCCTATCCTTGGCTAAGGCGCTATTTAAGCTATTGAGTACACGGGCCTTGTGGTCATCGCTCTGCATATCAATAAAATCGATAATGATGATGCCGCCAAGGTTACGCAGGCGCAGTTGCCGCGCAATGGCCTGAGTCGCCTCAAGGTTGGTATTAAAGATGGTTTCTTCAAGATTACGGTGGCCCACAAAGGCACCGGTATTAATATCGACCGTGGTCATGGCTTCGGTCTGATCGATAATCAGATAACCGCCGGATTTAAGCTCAACCTTGCGCCCAAGGGCACGTTGGATTTCATTCTCGACATCGTAGAGATCGAAAATAGGCGCTGGCCCCGAATAGTGCTCAATTTTCTCGGCAATTTCCGGCATAAATTCTTGGGCGAAGGATTGTAACTCGGCAAAGGTGCGGCGCGAATCCACTTGGATCCGATCGAGCTCTGTACCGACAAAATCACGTATAATCCGCACCGGTAGCGCTAAATCTTGGTATAAGAGTGCCACGCCACGGCGCTGACGTCGCTCACTCACCTTAGACCAGACGCGACGCAAAAAGGCGGCGTCCTGGGCAAGCTCATCTTCCCCGACACCTTCGGCGGCGGTGCGAATAATAAAGCCACCGTCTTCATCCACATAGGGCAAAGTGATTTTCTTAAGGCGGCTGCGCTCTTCTTCAAGTTCGATACGCTGGGAAACGCCCACATGGCTAGAGCCGGGCATAAAGACTAAGTAACGGGAAGGCAGGGTGATATCCGTCGTCAGGCGGGCACCTTTAGTGCCCAGCGGATCTTTCACCACTTGCACCATAATATCTTGCCCCTGACGCACAAGCTCGGCGATATCACGGACAACGAAATGGCCCTTCTCCACATCGGCGACGCATTCGGTATGCGGCACTATGTCGGAGGCATGTAAAAAAGCGGCTTTATCTAAGCCTATATCCACAAAGGCGGCTTGCATACCGGGCAACACACGGCTGATTTTACCTTTGTAAATATTGCCGACTAACCCCCGCTTCATGCGGCGTTCAATATGCACTTCTTGCAGCACACCGTGCTCAACTAGCGCCACGCGTGCCTCGGATGGGGTTACGTTGATCAGTAATTCTGAACCCATCTTGCGCTGTATTTTATGTGGATTTAAGCGACTGGTATTCACGACTCACCCCATTCGGGAAATTAAATTAATTAATCGAAACAGTACATTCTCTAAGCATGAAAACCGATTATACCCAAGCTACCTGAAGCTACGAGTTTCTGCATCTTCAGGCTGTTTGGGTATACGCATTTTTAGGCAACTGCAATGCTCAAAGTTACACTAACCCGGCACTCACCAACAATTCGCGGGTTTCGACCAAAGGTAAACCTACAACGCAGGAATAGCTGCCTTCAATAGCTTCGACAAAACAACCTCCTAACCCCTGAATGCCATAACTGCCCGCCTTATCCATGGGTTCCTTCGAGGCGACATAAGCCTCGATATCCGCATCGGTTAGAGTGCAAAAACGCACTTGGGTCTCGACTAATCGCACTTGGGTCTGCTCGCCGCTGGCCAAGGCAACCGCAGTCATCACTGTGTGTGTCTTACCCGATAAGGCACTCAGTACCCGTTTTGCATCGGCTTCATCGATAGGCTTACCTAAAATCTCGTTTTCAAGCACTACGATAGTATCAGAACCTAATACAGCAGGCTGTGACATACCATGACATAATGCGCGCCCAGCCTGGGCTTTTTCGGCGGCGAGACGTTGCACATAATCCCGTGGAGTTTCACCTTCGAGGGGCGTTTCATCAATGTCGGGAGCCACTTGAGCAAAACTAAAATCGGCGCGCCCCAAAGCAATATTGGCCAGCAATTCTTTACGACGGGGAGACGTTGAAGCTAAAACTAAATTCACCGTTAACGAACCTTATAATGACGTCGAACCCGACGTAAAATCCAAAAAATCCAAGGCCAAATCACTAAACCAGAAATCGCGGGTAAGAAGATATCCGTATGAAACACGGCGCCATCCATCACAAACTCAACCCAGTAGACGACTAAGTGATAAATACAAATCAACAGCATCACTACCAGCGACTGTTGCCACTTAGGGAAGTTTCGCAGGCGCTGACAATGCAGAATCGCAATGTAGATCACGAGCGACATCGCAAGGGAACGCACACCTAAGGTCGCGCCAAGCAAAATATCCAATGCGAGCCCTAGCACCCAAGCTGTCAGTATGTTGTACCTGTGGGGTAAAGCGATAGACCAATAAATAATGACCATCAATAACCAATCGGGACGCCAAGCCTCCACAATCGAAGGAAGAGGCATGATCTGGCTCAATAGCCCAATAAATAGGGTCACCCAAACAATGAGTCGACCATTAGCGGCTTGTAAACTCATTAATGCACCTCTGCTGGCGGTGGAGTGGTCACAGCGCCCGTTGCAGCATTCGCACCATTCACATTAGTGGCACCATTCGTATTAGTGCCGCCATTCGTATTGGTTACAGCGCCCTGCGCCGTATTCGCCGCGCCTTGGGTGCTTAGGGTAGCATTGGTCGTATTGGGGTCCGGCTTAGCCTCTTCAGGCGGATGATCCGCCGCAGGCACAGGCACTTGATGCGGCAAAGTCACCCCCGAGTCCGGTGATGGCCAAATCAGCAATAAATACCGAATGCGGTCGAGGGCGGCTAAGGGTTGTGCCGTCACCCTTGCATAACTCTGTCCATCTTCGGTTTGCACTTCTATCACCCGAGCGACGGGATAACCTTCAGGAAAGCGATTCCCTAGGCCCGAAGTCACTAATAGATCGCCGACTCGAATATCGGTACTCTTGGCCACATGGCGCAACTCAATCCCATCGAGTTCACCCGCTCCATTGGCGACTAAACGCACATCGTTACGGGTAATACGCACGGGTAAACCGTGGGAAACATCGGAGAGCAGCAGCACACGACTGGTCATCTCACTCACCTGCACGACTTGTCCAACAACCCCCTGCGCATCCACGACGGGTTGCCCCACAAAGACACCACTGCGAGAACCGCGATTCAATACCACATAGTGATGGGAAGGATCGCTGGCCACCTCCATCACCTCGGCCACCATCTTGCGGGAGTCCTGATAGGCGGGCGAGCCGAGCAAGGCCCGAAAACGTTCGTTCTCCTGACGCAGGTGCTCGAAACGCTGCAGGCGCTCGCTCATTAATAACTGTTGTCTTAACAGCTCTTTATTTTGCAGCGCGAGCATATTGCGGGTCGCAAAACTCTCAGACGACCAGTCGAGCATAGCGCCGGGAAGACTGGCGAGATACTGAATGGGGCTTAGGGCTGATGACAGGGATTCACGGGCGGGATCGAGGCGGTGATTAGCAACGAGCAAGATCACCGACAAAATAATTGCCAGTGTTAAACGGAATTGGTTCGAAATACCACGAACAAAAATTGGCTTCATAGGAAAGCTAAGGCGGTGATTAACCGCCCTATACCGAAGTTAGATTAGGTTTCTTCGGAGAACAGATCGCCGCCGTGCATATCAATCATTTCGAGGGCTTTACCACCGCCGCGGGCTACGCAGGTCAGAGGATCGTCCGCCACCATGACCGGAATACCGGTTTCTTGCATTAATAAACGGTCTAGATCGCGCAGTAAGGCGCCGCCGCCGGTTAACACCATGCCGCGCTCAGAGATATCAGAGGCTAATTCTGGTGGCGATTGCTCTAATGCCACCATAACCGCACTAACGATGCCCGATAACGGCTCTTGCAGCGCTTCTAAAATCTCATTGCTGTTTAAGGTAAAGCTACGGGGTACGCCTTCGGCCAAGTTACGACCACGGACTTCGATTTCTAGCACTTCATCGCCTGGATAGGCGGTGCCGATGGTGTGCTTGATACGCTCAGCCGTGGCTTCACCAATTAAGCTGCCATAGTTACGGCGAACATAGTTGATAATGGCATCATCAAACTTATCACCACCGATACGCACGGAAGATGAATACACCACACCGTTCAGGGAGATAATCGCGACTTCAGTGGTACCACCACCGATATCGACGACCATAGAACCCGTCGCTTCAGAAACAGGTAAACCAGCACCAATCGCCGCGGCCATTGGCTCTTCAATTAAATACACTTCACGGGCACCCGCGCCCATGGCTGACTCACGAATGGCACGACGCTCAACCTGAGTCGCACCAACAGGAACACAGACTAAAACCCGTGGGCTTGGGCGAAAAAAGCTATTGTTGTGCACTTGTTTGATAAAGTGCTGCAGCATTTTTTCAGTCACATAAAAGTCAGCGATCACACCGTCTTTCATTGGACGGATAGCTTGAATATTGCCGGGTGTTCGCCCTAGCATTTGTTTGGCTTCTGTGCCGACTGCGGCGACAGATTTCTGACCAGAGCTGTTACGCTCACCACGTATAGCAACAACAGAAGGCTCATTGAGGACTATGCCTTCGTCACGAACATAAATTAATGTGTTAGCTGTACCCAAATCGATCGATAGATCATTAGAAAAAATGCCACGCAGCTTCTTGAACATGTAACTAGCCTGTATTCTGTGGAGTCAGAAGAAAAGAAAAATCAGCTAACTTTATCAATGCCACCCTGATTCCACAAGACCGTTGAGGTTAACAATCGCTAATGGAGTGATTTTTTTTTAATTAGGACTCTGAAAAACAGTATTTAAGCGGAAAACACGCTTTATTGGCTAAATTTACGACAACAAAAAACGAAAAGACACACAAGGTAGCAACATATACAAGACATCCCTTTTGTGTTTACAGCGCCTACCTCACCCACACTTAAGCGTTTAAAAAATACCCGACCTGTGATTTCCCACTAAAGCGAGGTCAAAATTTAGTGGGATAGATTACTAAAACTAATTAATTGACCTCCCGCCAGTAGATGATTCTGTCATGGCCACGATAACGTCCAAAATATGCGCTCGCACGGGGATCGGATAAGGCCGTTGGCGTTACGCCATTCCAGTTCCAATACCATTCGAGCCAGGCGGGGACATCTAAAGGCGCCGTCACTTGTCCGCGATATAATTCACCGCTGGTTGTGACCGCCCGCCAGAGTAAATCGAATTGGCCCATTTGAAATGCCGACCCCGCACCGGAACGGTTAATGCTCTGTCCTGTAGTCAAATCTGGGTCAAAGTGATAGCCAAGGCCAGTATCATCAATCTGCGAACCCAAACCATACACAGCCGTTGTGCAGCTATCATAGGTATTTAATACCCAACTCGTCCCATTCCAGTATTCCGCCCGAATCGGCATTTTCAGGATTTCTGTTTCTGGGCCGTAGGTATTGTCCATTATCACACGGCCATGGCGCAGGGTTTGGGTGCTGATTTTCTTAGCATTACAGTTAGTGCATAGGCCTATTGATGCAGCGTCCATATCCGGCGCAGCCACGTAGGAATTGATACCATTAGGACGCGGATCGTTATCCAGTGCTTGTACTCCAATATCGAGTGACTCAAAGGGGCCGTCCTGATATAGGTTACTCAATATATTAGGGGTGACTCGGCTAACGTTAGCGCGATAAGTGGCATCGACAGTCGCCACACCTTGACTCCAACTTGCGGCATTGATAGGTAAGGCACTTAAACGGCTCTGGAGATCGATACCGTCATTATTGTTTTCACCCACCAATTTTGCGGTCGCGAGTGAAAACGGCGGGAAATAGTTTTGCGTCACATCCCCACCGATATTGAGCGCACTTAAGGTCATTGACATAGGGAACGGCTGATCCATATAGCTAAAGTTGCCACAGGCAGCAATAACAGACACATCAGCCACTAAAAACCTGTCGGGCACAAAACGACCTAAATTGGCAGAGTAAGCAATGGGGATATTTAAACTGCTGGCAGCGCCCAGGTAGTTCGGCTGCGCCTGCGCCGCAATTTGGAATACGCCGACTTCGCTAATACTTTGATTATTGAGAGTATTGAGATTATTGGTTTGCGCAATGTGGCTATAGGACGTGATGCCAAGCGCACCATTATGGCCACCATCGGCAATGCTTGGCGCAATGACTCTAGTTGTAAGCTTCATCTGCGCGTCGCTAAAGTTAGCGGTTGGCAGGTTACCGCTGCAAAAATCGGCATCACTATCGGACTGCCAAGCCACAGCTTGCACTGTCATGGCAAAATCTTGCCCCGCCTTGCGATAGGCATTGCAGCTCATATTGGCACTCGGACAAAGGGCACTGGTATCGACGGGTTTGACACATAACCCCGCAGGCACGCTCACAAATTGATCGGAACCCGTCATCACTAAATCTTGCTCGTCCCCTGTTCCAGTGTATTTAGCCTCTAACTGCAACTTGCCTGCATCGGGGTAATTGACCGAGATGCTTGACTGCCCTTCGGCATCGAACACTAGGTTAAATGCCGTGGGCGCAGCGCTCGAGGCGCCGATCGCCGAGCTATTAATAGTGACAGCTTGGGGAGAAATTAGTGCGCTCGGTTCCACATAGCTACTCCAAAAATTTAAAGTCTTAGTCTGATTTTGAAAACTCGGCACACATTGCTGGCTTGTATCGGATTTTTTGACCGCTTTGACTAACACATCGACGGGTTTATTAGCCCGTTTATCGGGTACATCAAAAATAAAACCGCTATCGGCAAAGGTGAGTGAGCAATTATTTTCACTTAACGCGCCAGCCCCAATACGGCACAGGGTTTTACTTAAAGGTTTAGTCGTAGGACTTGAGCCCTTAACCCCCAAAGTCACGACCCCGGGCGTATTACGCCTCAGCTGTAATTGCGTCGAACCATTAGTGAAACTGACTTGATTCCCACCAATCCACACGCCATCGGCCGTAGAATCGGGCAATAAGGTCGCCGTAATCGGATCGGTGAAAAGCTGGCTACAACTCGCGTTCGCACAGGCTCTTATGGTTACAGTCTCGGGATTACAGGTTAATCCTTGACCCGTATGATCAAATTCAAAGTGATCGATTTGGGTGCCGATAGGATTCGATTTAAGTGCACAAATCTGCACATTATCAATCTCATGATTATTGTTCGAACCGCCAGTTGAGCCCGTGAGTGACAGCAGAAAATCATTGGGGATACTTGCCTGATTAGCTTCTGCTGCAGCATCAAACGCGGGCACTAAGGTTACAAATCCTGACCCCGTATTGCGCTCGATTTTGACAATAGATCGGCCCGCAGATTGGGAGTCGATAGTGATTTTATATCTGTGGGCGGGCGACACATTATTGCCATCGACCACGGGTGATAAACAGTTACCACTGGTATTAGTCGTGCCATCATTACAAGCCCCATGTAAATAGCGATAACCGCTGGTTCCCACACCCGAACCGCGAACCGCAACCGACTGGCGGCGCTGGCCAATATTGTAACTACCGCCTTCGCCGGAGAAATTACCAAACTCATCGATACCAACCCCAAGCCAACCACCAGCAAAACCGCTAATACCGGGTTTATAGCCATAACCTAAGGGACCGCCAAAGGCTCCGGGCTGCGGAGTGATAGATGCATCCGACAACACTAAGGCAATACCATCGGCACCATTGCCACCGTAGGCATAATGGTCAAACTGGATCTCAACCAAGTTATCAGCCGCGGGGAATAGTCTTTGGTAGGTCGATGCCGTAGATTGGCTCGATTGGGCTTCGGTTAAGCGTAAACGTCCACCTTGAATCGAAGGAGTAAACCTCCCACTACTTCGAGAAACCACCCAATCATTGCTTAAGGCACTTTGGGAGAAATCATCATTAAAACACTGCAGCACAACAGGCTCGATTTTTTCTAACGCCACAAAACCATAGTCTTCTGATCTATGGATGCGTTCGAGATCTTGATAGGTATCCTCATCATTAACCATACTGACCTGGGTCGCACTCAGATGACAGCGTCTAAGCCAACCTCCATCGCCTCCTAGTCGAGAACCCTTACCCGCGACGAATGTCGGGGGATTAACAAAGCCGCTCAAACTGGTGTAATAGGCACATTGTTCGACCAAGGTTCTCACACTCCCACCACTCGAATGGGTCAGCGCAGTACCGAATTGATAGTGAACATTTTCACCATCTAGCACTAGTGTGCCTGTACCTGGCTCTACCGCTAAATAACCTATGGTTTCATCATCGAGTAACTTTTCATTTTCTGGCTCGCAGCGCCGATTATTGCTCTTATTGCTATACACCTCGGAGACATCCAAATTTAATTGAATACCACCGCTATAGGGCTGGGAAACACTGGTGAGCCAACAGTTATTATTACGGGTTTGCAGCTGGTTCAATCTTACCGTTAAATTGGCATCTAAGGGCCGACTCACCCAAGCCGATGACTCCAGATTCAACGCACGATTTGTCACGACTGTCCCCGCAGTTAAGCGTTTACCATTCGATAATACATAGTTACCGGGAGTCACAGCTATCCAATGCACTTCAGACATAGCATTAGCAGCTATATAATAATTTCCTGAACTAGTGGGCTCACTTTGCTCCCAAGTAAAGCCTGTATTGCTCACGCTCACCAAAAATGCTGATGCTGGCCCATCGCTGTTAGGATTAGTGGTCGATATAGTCGGCATTAAAAAAATAAGCGGTTTCACCCCCACAGGAAAAGCATTTGGAAAGGTCACTGATGTTGTAGTCGCTTTACCAAACTGCAGTTTCAAAGATGTGACGGGCAAATCATCATTAATACTGCCACTACTTATGGCTAAATAACGGCTAGTGACGCGCCCATTAATGATGGAGTTATCATTAAGACTTAATTTTTCATCGCTATAAACTCGTCCATTGAGCAAAGTACCACTGTTAAGCTGAATATCGCTATAACCTATAATAAGAGCAGTCGCAGAGCTATTTTCGTTAAATTTACTGCCATTTAACTCAAATTTTTGCCTCACAAAAATTCGGACATCTCCTTGCAAAATTACCTTTGAATTTTGGTTCAAGCTAAAGCTATCTATCCAATAATCCCCTTTGGGTAACACCAGTGTCGCTCCACCACCTACCTCTATTTTATTAAATCGATACTCACTCTGAGTGGCAGATAAGGTTAAGCTACAGGCGGAATAAAGCGAAATATCACCAAACTGATTATCACCATCCGCCCCTAAAATGAATTGATCTCCACTATTACAATATCCAATGCCTCCCCCTGATGCATCGCTAGATAAAAATACATTACTCCCTGCTAACCTTAAGCCTCGAATATCGCTGCCATCGATAGTGCATTTGCGAACACCACCACTACCGTCGTCACAACTGTTGTCTGAAAGTCCGCTGCCATTATTGCTCGAACAATAATCTAAGCTTTCACCGCCAGTGCCATTAATAATGCCATTACCATTTATCATCAACTGAGGAGATGATATTTGATGACACACATTTGAGTTATAACCATGGTGCCCTTGGGCAACTTTGGCAAAAATCTCGTTCTGATCTATGGGATCGAATGCCATTACAGATGTTGAAAATATCAACATTAAGATAGCCATTACTGCGTGATAAAAATGTTTAATTGCCACGGGCTTCTACCTCGACTTGGCGGCTAACACGGGTATCACCACTCTCACATACCGCTTGGCTATTAATCCGATACTGAGTTATCGCGCCAACTGAATACGCTGTGCAGTTTAAGGCCACACTGCAGGCATGAAAACCGACCACAGCGGGTGGCGTCCAAGTGCTATTTGCCGAACAAACACCCACGGCACCATTTAGTGGAAATAACTGTGCTAACGCTGCATCGGCGCCGCTATTGGCCGCGGCTAATGCACGGGTGCCCCACACTTCTTGAGTTAATCCGGTATCCGCATCTTCAACTATGTTAATAAGGGCTGACGCCAAGAGAAACATCACTGTGATAACAAAAATGCCAATAATGAGTGCGCTTCCGCCTTGGTGCCTAGGCAGCGTGACCCTATGTGGTCTTGGGCGCTCTGGACGAGAAAAGTTAGGGGACATTGATTACCTGCACTTGATGTCGATATTGGAAAGTCTCACCATTGACCGTAAATCTAGGCTGCAAATGCACCATGGCATTATTCACTAAGGTGGATGGCGTTAGTGTCATCGGCAAATCACTGCTATTGGTGAAACTATTAACTATATTTTGCGCCATTAACACCCCAGCCCCCATATCGATAGGGCGAGGCTGGCTGTTATTAAACTGATACCCAGTATAGCGCTGCAATATGAGCTCATTACTCGCGGCGGCCTTTTCAAAGCAATAGCTCACGGGGACCGAACCAAAATAAATCCGCTGCCGCGGTGATGCCTCGGCAAAGCGAGTTGACGCCATAAAGGTAAGAGTGACTTGATTCCCAGAGGTCGCAATGGTTTTTATCTGTGCCCGTTTTTGTCTGGCGCTGTTATAGACATCCGCATCCACTAAGGGATAGATCCAAGCATATTGATTAATTCGGATAGTGCTGGCACCGCTATCTAAAATCACAGTCCCCGTGGTTGCAGCGGCATTAGGGGCAATGGGCATAGATAAATAAGTGGTGCTGGCTTCGGTAGGCACAAACTCAACACATTGATAGGTTAACGAATCACTATTAACACGCACACTGCTCGGCAAAGCGCTGCGTAGCTCACGGGTCATGCGCTCGACGGCAAAACGGCTCTGGCTTAACACTTGATCGACCGAACTCGATTCGACAAAAATTCGCGTGCCAAAAATAATAAAACTGCTCACCCCCACCACTAGAATGCCCAAAATTAAGATAACGGTGACCATCTCGACTAAGGTAAATCCTGAGTGTCGAGCATGGGGCAAACAAGCGGATTGGGAGGCCATTAGTAATTACTCCTCACCATATTGTAAGTAATCACTTCGCCATCGGGCGTAGTCACATTAATGGTCACAAGTTTCGTATTCGAATTCGGCGCAGCGCCGTAGGCAACGGTGACACTTAAACGATAGTTAGGGTAAGCCTGTCCATAGGTTTGGCTTGAGTTGAGCATAATCGCGGTTTCATTTAAGCCGTGGTAATCATCAACATCATCATAATCGTTGCGATTTTCCCCCTCATTGGGCCATTGCCACTCTAATGGTCCGAGATTAATCACATTTGAGCAAGGCAGGCCTAATGGACTGCCGCAGGCGGGTACGCCCCCATTAGCATTAGTATTTTCATCGTAACGCTTACCCCAGATTTCATTCATCACCGAATGGGCCAGCTCAGCACTTTGCACCCTATGTAAGGTCTTCGCCGCACGATCCGCCTGGGGAAATAACATACTGCTGAGCATCACAATAGCAATGGCGATCACTAGCATGCCCACCACTAACTCAATCAGAGTAAATCCCCGAGGGAGAACTGGGCTTAATCGAATACCTCTAGTGCTAATTGGCATAGATGTAACCCTCGCTAGAGATATTGATGATCACAGTCTCATTAGCGGTGACGTTAATACAGTTGCCGTTGCAACCTAACGAGGGCTGGCCCTGGGTATCAAAATCAATATTAAAACCACTGGCACCATTACTCACTAACGCAAGGCTCGCTCCACCTTGGAATGCTTGGGCATAGAGTGGATTGGGTGAGAGCGCCGCCCCAGTGCAACCGCTGTTATCACGGCTGGCAAATTGAATCGCCTGATAACCTGAACTCGATACGGCGAGGCGATAACATCTATCGGTATTATTGAGGGCTTTTTGCTGCACTTGACGCAGTTCGGCGATAAATTCATTACGCAGGCTATAGGCACTATAGGATGATTGAGTAAACAGACGCGGCAAGACAGTCACAGCCAAGATCGAAATCAAGATAATGGTCGTCACTAACTCAACTAAGGTAAATCCAGTCTGTTTCGCCATGGGAAAATTAACCATTGTCCATATTAGGTTCTAGGTTCTAGGTTCTAGGTTCTAGGTTCTAGGTTCTAGGTTCTAGGTTCTAGGTTCTAGGTTCTAGGTTCTAGGTTCTAGGTTCTAGGTTCTAGGTTCAGTTTCTGCCAACCGTTTGATTAAGGCAAATAAATCTCTATAAATTTGGATATAAATTCTAAGTAAATTCATTTTGTTGCAGCTGATATAACTCACCTGTTTTACCTAAAAAAAAGGCCTGCTAGGCAGGCCTTTTCGTAAACTCATATTAGCAATCAGAAGCATCAGGCGTTGCTGTAAAGGTTGGTGCAGCTGTCGCAGTAGCTGGTGTGTATTCAATAAAACACGTTGTTGGGGCGCCAGCCTGCCAAAACTTCGCTTTGTCCGTTGTAGTTTGAGTATCAACAACCCAATCTGTTGTGGCTCCTGTTGGAGTAGTCCCTTCGCTAATGCTAACTTCTAATGCATTTTGAAAATTAGCAAATGCGCTGGTCATATACCCGTAGTCTGTTGTAACTGAAACAGCCGTACTAGGTGTTGCAGTTGCGTCACCGCTTATAACTACTGTCTGATTTGTTCCTTTTTCCTGACCAGCAAGAGCCGCTTTAGAATATACAAGAGTATTAGCACCTTGAATCGAAGCTTTCAAGCCATTTAATGCAGATACTCGAGCATCACCTTGCAGGTTAATAAACTTAGGTGCCGCTGTGACAGCAAGAATACCTAAGATAATGATTACAACGACTAATTCAATTAAGGTAAAACCTTGTTGTCTTTTCATATAAAACTACCTTTCCTTAAGGACGATTAAATTACGCAACTTATAAACTAAGCTACTTATAAACCAAGCGACTAAAAATACAAAACAAATTAATACCTTAAATTGCGATTAAGGTGCAAATGGGGTTTGGGTAAAGCTTAATACTGTGCCTGTACCTGGGTTATATACCACACCCTTAGCACCTGCGGTCGATAAGTCCGGAGCCGGTGTTGGCACCCCCGTCGTTTGGTCTAACACCAGTGATGCCACTTGATGGTAAACACATAAATCTAAACCTGCGACAACCGCACCGGTAATCGCATTGGCACTGCCACCCGCGCCATCGATAACACGTACCGTATAACGTTGGTTACGTGCATCCTGAGTGTAAAGCACATTACGCGGAGCACTCTGCAAGACAGTATTAAACACTTCTTGGCAGCTGGCATCCGTCATAGTGGTCACATCCGTCACAGAGGTTCCAGTTGGATAACCAAAGCGAGGATCGAGGGACACTGAGGTGCCGTCGAGAATAACCGTGCTATTTTGGCGTCCATCAACTTCCCACTGTGAGCGCACAAAGCTCACCGCCGTCGATAAACCACCCGCGACACCATCAACACTCGCATCCTGGGCGTCATCAGTCACATTTAAAAAACGTGGAATGGCCGTTGCAGCCAACAGACCTAAAATCACTATCACTATGACCAATTCGATGAGTGAAAAACCATTTTGCTTAGTTTTCATCAGCTTCCCCTATTTTTTAACGAAATCCATTCTAACAGCTAAATCAGTTTAAAAAAGCCTGTTACTTAACAATATTTTATTTTTGCGTCAAAAAAATGACCCTGCCAGAGTTAAGTTGATAGCCGATACTATCGCCATTTTGCGAGTGATATCGGCAGCTCGTATCCTTGGGGAAAAACTCACCCATTAAGGTGTCTTCCTGCAGCTCACTTCCCATTAACTGCAGCCATAACTCCTGGCAACCTAGATGATCTAACTGCTTAGGCTGTGGCCAACCTAAGGCGCTCATCTTAACCACACTCTGCCCCACGGCTTGGTTTTGATCGGTAAACACTTCCCAATCTAGTCGTAATTGTGCTGGCTTGCCAAGGGATAACCACTGGGAGCGCACCATAGCGAGGACATTCAGAAAACGAGTATGCTCCAGTTCCACGCTTCTGGCCGCGACCTGGGGCATACTGGAAAAATACTTAATGCCGATCACCGCCATCATCACTAACACTAAGATGATAGTAATCATACGTCCGTAAACCCGTAATAGATCGCTTTCGGCCTTCTGCTGGCTGTGCATCTATTTATATTCCTTCTCGTGGCAAACTTGGGCGCATCACTCTTATTTGCCACCTTTAACAACATTGAGCATATCCCACATCGGCAGGTAGATCCCGAGCGCCAACACCAGCACTATCGCGGCAACAATCCCAATAAGAATAGGTTCTAATTTAGCGGTGAGGTTTTTAAGATCATAGTCCACCTCACCCTCATAGAAATCGGCGGCATCGTTTAACAGTTGGTCTATCTGCCCGGTTTCTTCACCCACGGCCACCATTTGCAATACTAAGGGAGTAAATAACTTACTCTGGTTCGACACCCTAAGCATGGAATCGCCAGACTCAATTCCGCGGCGCATGCCGACAATTTTGTCATGCATATAGGCATTATCCACGGCATCGGCCACTAAACTCAGCGCCTGCGTCATAGGTACGCCAGCACTGAGCATCATGGAAAAGCTGCGGCAATAACGCGACAGAGTCGAACGCTCAATAATGGAACCAACCGCGGGGATATGCAGCTTCCATTTATCCCACTGCTTTTCACCTTTTTCCGTATGGTGCCAATAACGAATGCCAACTATTCCCCCCACCAATGCCACTAACATCAGGGCCCAATAATTAACAAAAAGATTCGATGTTCCAATCAACACCTTAGTTGCCCAAGGCAAATCAGCACCGAAACGGGAAAACATTTCGGCAAACTTAGGGATCACCATAATATTTAAGATCACCATGGCGATGGTGATGGCGATCAGCACAAATATTGGATATCGCATGGCCGCCTTAATCCGGCGGCGGGTTTCCTGCTCGCGCTCAATATAACCAGAGAGCTGGATAAAGGCATCCTCTAACTTACCGGTGTTTTCCCCCACATGCACCATAGAAACAAACAGAGAATCAAAGACATCGGGATGTTGATTCATCGCCGATGATAAAGGGCGCCCTGCGGTAAGCTGCTCGGAAATATCATTGAGGGCATCTTTCATCCGCTGGGAATGGGCGGTTTCAGATAATCCCGCAATGGCCCGTAGAATAGGAATGCCGGAGCGAGTCAGGGAATACATTTGCCGGGTAAAAATTTGCAGTTCATCTAAACCGACTTTGCTATTAAAAAGCTGGGCCAATGAGAATGATCGCACGGCCTTAGCGACTTTCACCTCGAGGGGGATAATGCCACGGGCTAAGAGCATATCTGCGGCGGCACTTTCCGAGGTCGCATCGAGCTGCCCGGTAACCGACTGACCCTGCCCACTGCGTCCACGGTATTGATATATAGGCATAATTACGCCTCAACGCCTTGTTGGCTCATCATATCCTTAGATAAGGGGATCTGTGATTCACTCACATCCTCCACCAGCTTCGCCACCTCTTCAATGGTGGTCATGCCTTCACTCAAATATTGTAGTGCCGATTCGGCAAGCGGGGTAAAGTTAGGGCTCTGCAGGGCGGCGTGGGCAAAATCCTGTGGGTTGCCCGAGCGCATGGCATCAATCATATTTTCATCCAGCTCGAGGATTTCAAAAATCCCGATCCGGCCACGATAACCGCTACCGTTACAACTTTGGCAACCTGTGCCGATTCTAAAGTTTGCCGCCGAAAAATCTTTACGGCTCACACTGCTAAGCCAGGCCTTTTCCTGCGCACTGGGCTGATAGTCGATGCCACAGTTATGGCAAACTCGGCGCACTAAACGCTGGGCAATAATCACCCTTAAGGCACTCGCCACTAAATAACTGGCGGCGCCCATATCGAGCAAACGCAGCGCACTGGTGACCGCATCATTCGTGTGCAGGGTGGATAATACAAAGTGGCCCGTTAAGGCACCGCGCAAACCAATCTCGACGGTTTCTTGGTCACGCATCTCCCCGACCATGATAATGTCCGGGTCTTGGCGTAATGTGGTGCGCAGTACGTTAGAAAAATCGAGTCCAATCTTATGATTAACTTGAACTTGGTTAATACGCGGTAATTGATATTCGACCGGGTCTTCCACCGTAATGATCTTACGATCGGCGGTGTTAAGCTCACTTAAAATACCGTATAGCGTGGTGGTTTTGCCGCTACCCGTAGGCCCAGTCACGAGCAACATCCCGTGGGGGCGTTTAATCTGCTTACGAATACGCGCCAAAATATGCTCTGGCATCCCCGTTTCGTTTAAAGTCAGCAAACCCGCCGATTGGTCGAGTAGACGCATCACCACAGACTCGCCGTGATAAATCGGCATAGTCGACATACGGACGTCAATTTGGTGGCCCTTAATTTCCATATGGAAACGGCCATCCTGTGGCAAACGTTTTTCAGAAATATCGAGGCCAGCCATTAACTTAAGCCGCAGGACTAAGGCGGCGGCGATATTCACTTCATTCAGTATCGTTTCATGCAACTGGCCATCGATACGCTGGCGAATACGTAGGGCTTTATCACCGGGTTCGATATGGATATCCGAGGCGCGCATCTGTACCGCATCCTCAAAAATCGACTGTAGCAACTTAACGACCGTGGTTTCATTATCGCTGTCGCCCGAGGTTAAGCTTGCCAAATCAAACATTTGGTCGGCTGCATATTCCTCTTCGAGCTTGCCCGCGATTTGCGCAATCTGATCCGTGCGGCGATATAAATTATCAAAGGCTTGCAACAGTTGCTGTTCGGGCGCCACCGCTAAGGTGAGCTTTTTCGGCGCGACAAGTATTTCTAAGTGATCGAGTGCCTGCAGATCCGCCGGATCGCTCATCGCGACTAGCACGCTGTCACCCCGATCTTCCACCGCCAGTGCGCGGAAACGCCGCGCCTGCACTTCGGGAATTAACTGCACCACCTCTGCGGGAATAGGACGCTTACTAATATCCAGTAGCGGCAAATTCAGCTGCTGTGACAGAAACTGCAACAACTGATGCTCGGTAATAGAGCGTAGATCGATAAGGGTTCGGCCCAGTTTGTGGCCCGTTTTCCGCTGTTCGGTGAGGGCCTGCTGTAGCTGCTCCTCGGTAATAATAGATTCTTGAACTAACAGATCGCCCAAACGCATCTTTAATCTGGGTTTCATTGGCTATCTCCTAGTTGGTTTAATCGTTGTTCTATAAAAGCGGTGGCCTGCATTGAGAGCCCAGGATGGCTTAATGCGCTGCGATAGGCTTGGCTGGCTTGAGCAAATTGCTGTTGTGAATCCAGTGCATAGCCTAAGCCCATCCACCATTTCCCCTGCTGTGGCTCCAACTGCAATAACTGCCGATAGGCCTGTTCTGCCAAGGTAAATTGACCTTGTTTTTGGGCTAAATCGCTCTGCGCTAACCATTTCTGCCGCGCTAAAACATGGCTATCGGGAATGTTCGCTAGGCTAGTTAAGGCTGACACTGTATCTCCCATCGCCTGCTGCACGCGGGCTAATAACAGCGTGAATTCAAATTCTTGTGGATATAAGAGCCAGCCTTGCCGTAATACTTGCGCCGCATCGGATAATTGTCCCTGTCCATAATGCAGTGCAGCCAGCTGTTTGCGCGCTTCGTGTAGGCTGGGATCTAAATTTAACGCTTTACTATAGTGCTCAATCGCCTTACTCCAGTCTGCTCGCTTATCTGCATCGGTCGCCATGATAAGTTGTTTTTGGGCTAATTGAGCTGGTGTGAGTTTGACTTCCGTCACCGCCATTTTGCCAGTGGCTTGCACTGGTTCAACAATAGGCTCGGACATTGGGGTGGGTTTATCTTCGTCAACGAATTGAGACTGGGGCTGGATTTCGGTTTTGGTGTCGATTCCGGTTTCAGTTTTAGTGTCGATACCAAGAGCCGCGTCCGATGCGGGAACCTGAGCCACGAGATCAACAACAGGCACTGCGGTATCAACAGCGGACACAGTTGCATCGACAGGGGGCACAGTTGCTGATGACGCGGGTTCTGTAGTCGCTATTGGCTGTGATGCTTGCAATTGCGGCTGTGGCTGTGGCTGTGGCTGCAGCTCTAATTGCGGTTGCGGTTGCGAAACAACATTCTCCTGTTTGTTTATCCCTTGAAAGGCATAAACCGACAAAGCCCCGAGAAGCAGGCAGACCACAGCGATCAACCAACCTTTTTTGGAATGCCCACCGCGCCCCACATATTGCATTTGTGGCGAGGTAATATTAGAAAGCTGATGTCCCTGCTGGCGCTTATCTAGGTCCTGCAGCATCTTGTTAATCACGCTCATACCCTATTCCCCCACAGTTGCAGGAGATCCACACCCGAGACAGTGATCGCAAAAATTAGGGCCGATAGGACAACAAAGGCCAGAGCGAAATAAGTTCGCCATTTCCACGTTTTGAATCCATCTCGGCTCGCATCTTCGGTGTCTAAAATGGCACCACGCACGTGGGAAGCCTGTACTTTGGTCGCGCCCTCACCAAAGCTTAACAATAAAGACTTGTGAGCTAATATATTGATCAATCTAGGAATACCTCGGGATGAACAGGCGATTTTCCGGGTGAGTTTGGCGTTAAATAAGGGTTCACCCGCCCGCCCTGCAATCGCTAATCGATGGCGAATATAGGCATCGACCTCATCCCATGTCAGTGGGCGCAGGTTATAGCTGAAGGTAATACGTTGGCGTAGCTGTCTAAACTCTTGCCGCTTGAGTCTGTCATCCAGCTCCGGCTGCCCAAACAACACCACTTGGAGCAATTTACGGCTCTCGGTTTCAAGGTTAGTGAATAATCGTAGGGCTTCGAGGCTGTCATCGGGTAGCGCTTGGGCCTCATCGAGCACTAATACGATCGAGTGTCCGTGGGCACTTAAGGCAAGCAACTGCTGCTGGATCAGCCCTGTCAGCTGCTGCTGATCCATATCGGCAGCGTATTTTAGACCGAGTTCATTGGCGACCGCCCAGCGCAGTTCGGCGGGCGAGAGATAGGGATTCGGCAAATAAGCACAGTGGAATCCCGTCGGCAGTTCATTAATTAACTTACGACAAATTAAGGTTTTACCAGTACCAACCTCCCCGGTGACCTTGATAAAACCCTCGCCCGTTTGCAGCGCCATTTGCAGCACTTGCAAGGCTTCCACGTGTGGCGATAACCCGAAAAAAAATCCGGTGTTAGGTGTTAAGGAAAAAGGGGTTTGGCTTAGGCCAAAATGCTTCAAATACATAGAAGCTTACTTATTCTCCGGATACCAACGATCGAGTAAGGTCTTAGACCGCTGTAACTCATTCTTCCAAGTGTCGCCGCCAACCACTGTCGGCTTGAGCAAAATAATCAGCTCAGTTTTCTTTTTCTGTTTACTGCGATTTTTAAAGAGTTCGCCCACAAATGGGATATCCCCCAGCAAGGGCACCTGTGAGACGACCTCAATATTTTCACTCTTCATTAAACCACCGATCACGACCACATCGCCTGAGGAGGCGCGGATCACTGTATCGGATTCACGAATTTCACTCTGTGCCAATGGCAGTTCTAACGAGTCTGAGCTGACTTTAATTTCCTTTGTCTGCTCTTTAACATCGATAACCGATGGATGAACATGCAGCAACACGTTACCGTCTTTATCAATTTGCGGGGTGACATCGAGGGCGATACCCGAGAAAAACGGCGTTAATTCAACCTGTGGTGTCGTTACTGGCGTTGTCCCTGCGACTGTGGTTGAGGATACATCGGTGACAAAATACTCATCAGTGCCGACTTTAATCACCGCTTTTTGATTATTAGACGCAGTTACCCTTGGGCTGGAAAGCACATCCACATCCCCTTGGGTATCTAACAAGTTGATCATAGTTGCGAAATCAGAGCCTTTGATGCTAATTGAGGTTACCCCCCCAATGGCGGATGTGATCTTATCGCTTAAACCGGGGCCCGCCGAGGTGCCAAAATTGATATTGGTATTGCCCACATGGCCCAAGACGTTTTCCCACTGGATCCCCTGCTGATAACCATCGGACAGGGTCACTTCTAAAATTTTAGCCTCGAGGATCACCTGGCGCTGCAGATGACTTTCGGCCGAACTTAAAAACGTACGCACCTGACGTAGCTCATTTGGATAAGCACGGATCGTCACTAAACCGGCCTGCGGCGTCACGACCACTTGGCGACCATTACCCGTGTCACCGATAATCGCCGTTAGCGTCTCCTTCAATTCTCCCCAAAAGTCCGTCTTAGTGCGGGAGCGAATAAAAGTGCCGTTGGTACTGTCACTGTTATTGCTGCTCGAGTTGCTGCCATTATTCGAATTATTATTCGAGCTATCGTTGAAATTACTGTTGTTCGAGTTGCTATTAGAGTTGCCGTTGTTCGAATTATTATTGTCAGAGATCCGCCCAGAGCTAACCGAAGTCAACGACAGGCCATCACGCTCCATATACAAGTAATTCAACGGGAAGGTTTCGGTACGCATTCCCGCAGGAAATACCCTTAGGACTCGGCCTTCTCGGCTCACTTCATAGCCGTAAATATCTTCAACAACTTGAATAGCTTCACTTAAGGTAACGCCTTTAAGGGAAAGAGAAATAGTGCCTTGTACATCTGGGTGCACGGCGACGCTCAGGGGCGTGCCTTGTACTAAGCTCGGGAAAAACACTTTTGCGTCCACATCATGGGCCGACACATCGAAGCGCCGCTCGGTTTCCATCGGTGGAGTTAACCCCGCCATCAGCGCGCCCGAATTAAGCTCACGTTGCACCGCATCAGGCATGGTTGCCGGTGGAGGTGGCGTTGCGGGTTTATCCGCAGCCACCATGGACGCCTCGAGTTCAGCCTTTGAGGCTTCAGGTTGTGGCCTATCTGTGGTTTGGCATGCCAACAGACAAAGTGAGAGTAGAGGTGTGAAGTATTTAATCGCTGTCATCTGAGTTGTATTCCCTATCTCTCTGTTATTGCTTGGAACAATGCCAATTTTCGTCCATCGGAAAGTGCTACAGCCGAAGGCGTGATGCGTACAACAGTCACTCCTTGAATGCTGTCACCGACGGACAATATTTTATTATTGATCACGGCGTAGGCCGTATTACCTGAACTGACTATGCTATTTAACACTAAGGCTTGATGATGGGTTTGGCCGCCATGGCCGGCGCTGGAAAATCCTTTACCCGGTAAGGTCGGATCGCGCAAAGCCTCAGCCGAAACGCTAGAAGCAATACATGCTAATGCAATGAAAATATAAGGCTTATTTAGCAACACTGATAAAGTCCTTATTAATACTCAAGGTATAGAGTTCGATATCTATGCTTCCCTTTGGATAATCGGCGACCTTGTAGTCGAGTCGTTTCCAGTAAAGCTTGTCCGGCATAGCCTCAACCGCCTCAACGAAACGCAGCACAGAGAAGTAGTCCCCTTCGAGACTCATGCGGATCCCATGGCTGTATAAATTCAGCTTTTTCTCTTCCCCTACGGCCAAAAGCGGCACAGGGGCGATCGAGGTAAATTTCAGTAGCTTTATCCCTTGGATCTGTCCGAGTAAGTTGCTCAATAACTCTGGCATATAATCTGCGGGTACCATGTCGACCATTTGCTCATTGAGCTGCGCATCTATGTCTTGATTTTGCTGTAGTAGCAAATTGAGTCGCTGCTGATAATCTTGATTGGGATCCATAGCCAAACGCTGCTGATACAGCTCAAGCTGTTGTACTGATATGCTATTTTCCTGTTCAAGGGTCTTGAGCTGCTGGCTTATGCTGCTGTGGTTTTTCCACAGTGATTCTAATGGCATAAAGCCCAACATCCCCAACAATACAAATACCGCGACGGCGATCAATACCCGCTCACGCTGACTCAATACATCAAACTTCTGGCCTAAGCTCTTGAATATCGCTTTCATCGAGTGGGCTCCACAGGCGTCTCACTCGTTAGCGTAAACGCTAAAGGCTTATCCTCACCGCGATCCATTGTCATAGAAGAAAATGCTTGTCCTTTCAATGTACTGGTCGTTTTTAATTTACCAACCCACAGGGGAATACTCTGTGGATGATCGGCAAAACCCTCAAACATAAAGTGCTGCTCATTAATGGCGATGCGACTTAACCAAACACTGGCATCGGAAACCCGCGCGAGATCCTTAAGCACAGGTCCAAAACCTCGGCTCGTGAGGGATGTGCGCACCGCTAGTTCACTCATTAATAATTGTTTTAACTCTAATTGCTGAGACTCCAAGTCGACCCGTGCCACTAGGGCGGGATCGGGTTTACGGGCGGCAATTTGCGCTTCGAGTTCAAGCTTTTGTTGATCGAGCTGTTGTTTTTGAATGCTGGCTTGTTGCAAAGCAAATTCGGATTGACTCAATTGCCAGTAGCTGTAGGCGCCCACAAGCAGGCAGAGCAAAACCAACCCTGTGGCATAGGCCATTAATGTAGCGAAGGTGAGCCTCTGCTCAGGCGGTAGTAATGTTGCAGAATATAAATTGACTCTGGATTTCATTACTCGGCACCTCGGGAAAATTCACAGAAGGCTAATCCCGCCATTCGAGCTCCGACAGTGCTTTTATCGATAACATTGACCGCTTGATTAAAGTTTGCCGAAACTAACTTAGCTAACGCATCAACGGCACCATCGGCCAATAATTCGATAGAGGCCACTGGCGCTTGCCTGAGCTGGCTCTCAAAATAATCCATCGAACGTTGAATTTCTAAACTGAGATTATCGGCAAGGCCATAATGGAGTTGATCAACATCGGTTTTATCCAACTGCATAAAGCCGCGGACCCGGCGCTGCATATAGAGTTGCCCCTGCTTAACCACGGTCAGGAGCAATTCCTGGCCAGTATGATGACTGACAATGAGGCGCGCTTGGTTATCATCGATAAATAAGTTAGTCATAGCTAACTCTTCAATACTGATCCCCGCGACGCTAAGTCCTTGCCCATGAATCGCTTGTACTAGGTTGACTAAATAGTCTTTTGTCACCACTACGACACTGATTTTATTGCTGGGTAACGGAGGCTCAAAATAATCTAAATGGATCTGTGGCACCGGAATAGTCACCATATCTTTGATTGACCACAGCAGTGCTTGGGGCAGTTCTTCGGCATTCACATTGGGTTTATCGGCGACCAATAATTGGTAACAGCTACTCACGAGTACGATTTGCAGCCGAGCATTCGGGAAGGTACGGGCCAGGGCCGCAAAGGCCGTTTGCCATTGCTCATTTTGCAGTTCAAATGATAGCCATTGCTCCGCCATATCGTCGGTGGCGGGGGCGTAAACCCACAGCTTATCAGTACAGACATAGACACCGAGATCTATTGATGTCGCTTTCTTCTGCCAAAAGGCTAATCGACTAATGAGTCTTTTATCCATAAAAATGCCTATAACCTGATGAATTGAAAAGCTAGAGTCACAAGTTCGCTAATGCTGAGTTACCTGAAAAAACGATGGTTCATGAGGCGCTGTAATGCAAATGGGGAGCTCATCAAATCCACCGTCATAATTTTGGCACATGCTAGTCTAGCCGCTAATCTGTGAATTTTATAGAGAAATACGCCAAATCAGGCCTATTCTTCCACAAGGATCACAAGAGTTAGTCAAAATCCTCTCCCGTTACTGCGCCTCAATAGGGTCACTAAAATACATGCCTTGGGCCATACCTACACCGAGGATCTGCAGGGTTTGCCACTCTTCAAATACTTCAACTCCCTCGGCGCACACTTGCACTTCGGTGCGATATAAACCACCGATCAAGCTACGTATAAACAATTGATTTTCTGGACGTAAATGAATATGGCGCACGATAGATCTGTGCAACTTAATCATATCGAAGTGACATTCTCTAATATAGTAAGTCCCAACGACCTGTTGGCCCACATGGTCAACACAGAGGCGAGCGCCCATCTTACGTATCATATCGAGCTTAGGTTGCAGCTTTTCCTGATGGTGGATAACTATGTCTTCAGAGACTTCAAAAATCAGCTGTGGTGTAAGGTGGCGATATTCCAACAGAGTGGTTTTAAGCCATTGGGTAAAAGCGCGGCTCATTAGGGAGTCTAAGCTCAAATTCACGCTATAAACTTGGTTTGCATGCTGCGCGCTACTCAAGAGAGCCAAGACCCGCTCCATCATCTGCCGCTCAATCTGCGGCATTAATCCACATTTATTTGCCATTGGGATAAAGAGCGTGGCACGGATTAATGCACCTTGATTATCCCGCGCACGAGTAAAGATTTCCCTATGGTGTTCAATCCCGTCGGAATCGATAATCGGCTGGCTAAAGGGGTAAAAACGCCGTTGCACTAAGGCATTTTCTAAAAAGCTTCGCCAGCGAACAGAGCCCTTGGCAAACTCTTCATCTATGGCTCCCTTATCGTACATAAACCAATTACTGTTCCCCTGTAATTGTGCGGCACGCAGTGCCATATCCGCCTCGTCGATCAACTGGGCCGCATTGTCACCCGCCGTAAAATAGGCACACCCTAAGTGAAAGAAATTATCGCTATTTTCCACATCTGGCAGGGGTTGGCTTAGGCAAACCTTCAACAGCTTACTGGCGAGTTGATCGGCCTCTATTAACGAGATTTGCGGCACGACTATGGCAAACTGATTGTGGGAGCGGCGGGCAAAAATACTATTTGGTTGGCTTTGTAGGATCTGATTAATACCGTTGACTGTGGCGCTGAGCAGATCCTTTGCCACTTGTTCACCCTTAGCCTGCTGCAACAGATCTAAATCATCCATCTCCAATAGATAAATGACGCCGTGGGCAACCATGCCTTGATCATGACTTAAAGCATCGAGGCGATTATTTAAGAAGAGCCGATTCCCTATGCGGGTTTCGGCATCGAGGAAGGTATTGGAACGAATAAACTTATCGAAACGGCCACGTTCTTTTTGAGCGTCCTGCAATTCTTCAAGCAGTTTCGTCAGCGCGCGATTAATCAGCCTAGGCTTACCCTTTCCCGGCGTGGCGAGCGCCTGTTCGTGTTTGCCCTGCAGAATTAAACGACTGCGCTCGGCAAGCTCCTCTATGCCATCCAACTGTTGGGAAAACCAAGAATACCCCAAGCGGACTAAAGCCATTACGGCTAATAAGCCAATCCCTAGGATCAATAATTCATACCAACTCACACTATAATGCGCGAAGGGTTGCGGCAAGGTGAGTGTCATTCTCAGCCCACTGGGGTCGAGAAGATGGTTATACACCATGGCATTTTGAGCTAACACATTGCCTTTATAGGCAAATAATACTTCGTCGTTCAAGGTTAAACGAAAGTCAACGGCATTATAGGCCAATAACAGCGGCGGCAACCAAGACTCTAACTCCCAATCGGGCTGGGTATGGTAGTGGTTAACGAGCATGGATTCGAGTTCAGACACTTTTTGCTGTTGAAACTTATAGGTCAGCTGTACAAAACCCATCATGGCGCTGAGTAAGAATACAAAGGCGATAGCAGCCAAAGACATCAACCAAAAACTGGTTAATTTTGTAGTTAACATTCGAGTGAATTTCATCGATCCGCTATCCTGCAGAATTATTATAATTATCGGTGCACTCTTAACACGAGTTCAACAAATGCTGCCCTTGATTATTCAGTAGCATAACCTAAAAGGCAACCAAGGGTTTTCATACCTGTAAAAAACAAAAAGAGGCTATTTAGCCTCTTTTGGTGTTTTTACCTGTTTTAGCCTAGTCGGCGTATTGCGGCAGGGTTGGAATGGCCGCAACGCCAGAGTCGATAGCCGCCTGCGCTACGGCGCGGGCAACCTGAGGTAATAGGCGTGGATCCATTGGTTTTGGCAGCACATATTCTGGGCCAAAGCTTAATGAACTGACATTAGGATAGGCTTTTAGCACACTCGCAGGAACGGGCTCTTTCGCTAATGCGGCAATAGCGTGTACGGCGGCGATCTTCATTTCATCATTGATGCAAGAGGCTCGCACATCTAAGGCACCGCGGAAAATAAACGGGAAGCACAGCACATTATTGACTTGGTTAGGGTAATCGCTGCGGCCAGTTCCCATAATTAAATCACTGCGGGTTGCATGTGCCAGCGCGGGCTTGATCTCAGGATCTGGGTTAGAGCAGGCAAAAATCACTGGCTTATCGGCCATCATAGCGACTTCGTCGGCGCCAATCACATTAGGGCCAGAGAGACCTAAAAACACATCCGCGCCTTTAATCACATCCTGCAGGGTACGTTTATCGGTATCATTGGCAAAGAGTGCTTTATATTCATTAAGATCGGTACGGCCAGAATGAATAACGCCCTTAGTGTCTAACATATAAATGTTGGCGCGATTGGCACCACATTTCACAAGCATAGTCATACAGGCGATAGCGGCAGCACCGGCGCCCATACAGACAAAAATAGCATCGCCAATCAGCTTTCCTTGGATTTCCAGCGCGTTGATCATACCCGCGGCGGTCACAATTGCAGTGCCGTGTTGATCGTCATGGAATACGGGCACCTTGCAACGCTCAATCAACTCACGCTCAATCACAAAGCATTCCGGGGCTTTGATGTCTTCGAGGTTAATACCACCGAAGGTATCGGCAATCGCCGCAACCGTGTTAATAAACTCTTCGGGCGTATTGTGGGTGATTTCAATATCCGTCGAATCGATATTGGCAAAATGCTTAAACAGTAATGCCTTACCTTCCATCACAGGTTTAGATGCCAAGGGGCCTAAATTACCTAAGCCTAGAATCGCCGTACCATTAGTGATCACTGCGACTGTGTTGCCCTTATTGGTGTAGCGGTATGCATTGTCAGGATTAGCGGCGATTTCGCGCACAGGCTCAGCCACTCCAGGGCTATAAGCAAGGGCGAGATCGTGACTCGTTTCAGCAGGTTTGGTAAGGCAAACTGCGGTTTTGCCTGGAACGGGGAATTCATGATAATCGAGCGCTTGTTGACGAATATCCGACATTTTAAAATCCTGAAATGCGACATTTATAGGTATGGGAGTAAGGCCTGCGTACTCAATATCACCTCATCAATGGGTGATTTAAACGGTGCGGCAGGTCGGGGTAAGATACGCCAATCGGGTAAATTTTTAAATAAAAGATTGAGAAATTTCGGTTTTGTCCCTAAAAGCCACCCCTAAGCCGAGTTTTATAAACTTACCTTAGCGGATAAGGCACGATTGCCCATTTAAATTTGTAGGAAACAAACATAAATTTTATATAAATAATGCGGTTTACAGCGGATTAATGTGAAAAATATTGGTGAAATTACAATATCTGAGGGGAGTCGCCCTTATCTTATAGTTAATTGCTATAAATAAGTCTATTTGCCGTTTTAAAGATGTGAACCATAGCGCTTTTAGGCTGGAGGCTGTGCGCCCCATTGGGAATCAAAAAGCAAAAAGGCGCCGAGGGCGCCTTTTCTAGAAATATTGCTGTCGCAATTATTTCTTTGCAAGCACTGCGAAGCGCTTGTTGAATTTGTCGATACGACCGCCAGTATCAACAACTTTTTGTGTACCAGTGTAGAATGGGTGACAAGCACCACATACGTCTAAGTGCAGATCTTTACCAGCAGTAGAGTTTACTTTGATAACGTTACCACAAGTACAGTTTGCAGTGATGATAGCGTATGTTGGGTGGATACCTGGTTTCATTGGGGTTACCTCAAAAGTGTAAGGCCATGTCGCTCTTCCAACCCGTAGTCGGACACCACATGCATGTTAATAACAATATGTTTAGGGCGCAGAATGGTACAGTATCACCACGGCGGATACAAGTAGATTATCTGAGCGTTTCACAGATTATTCACGCCCTAGCCACCGCTTTTATCTTCAAATATTGCCTTGGCTTCCCCGGCGTCGGCGTAGCGCGTCAACATCTCCCTGGAGGGGCAATAAAGCGTCGCATTTTTCTTTAAGGCATTAATTTTATTTTTAGCAAAGGCCTTAGGATTCGCATCATAAATCGCCAACATAGCGCCATACACATTCACTTCCCATTGGGCGGCGTAACGATTAGCAATGCGCCACAGGGTTTCATTGGCGGCATAATTGAGCACACATTCCTCCGATGCCAACGCAGTAGACGGACTCGGTTTGGGATTGGAATGGGGAGTGGGAGTGAGTGGCGCATCCATTAATGTACTTTGCCCCTTAGGGCTTGAGGTGGTATTGGTCGTATCTGTAGCGGCAGCGGCGATGGGAGCCATTGCTGTAGGTTCTGCACTAGCAAGAGTAGTTTTAGCCGTGCTACCGACCACAGGCTTAGCCGTTTGAGTGGTGGCAAGTTTCGCCTCTGCCACTTGGGGCTCAGGGGTTTTATCTGCCCCAAACACTGGCAGACTCTTCACCTCAAACCAACGATCGACGCGATATTCCCGCACTAACAGCAGTGCCTTAGGATCGGTAACATCCTCAACCCCAGTCAGCAAAATCAGGAAACGATTCAACTGCTGCGCCATCAACTTTTCTTCCCCCGTGGACTGATGCACCACAAACTCTAAACGCGTCATATCCTGATTATCGGTGATCACGTTCAGCCGCATCTTAGGATAAGCCCCCAGCTCAAACATCCGGCTATTGATACTCACATGGGAGACCTGCGCCACAGCAGTGGCACTGCACATTAAGGCAAGCAGTCCTAATAATCTCGCTATTTTAGTCATTTACTTACTCTCAACTATCCATGGATAAACCGTCATTAGGACTAGCCCTCGCTAGCCGTGCTGAGTACACTAAACCCCATTCCCACTTAAGACTCGCCCAGCATATGTCACTGTTTGTTGAAGTTGCCTTACCTGTGCCTATGCGGCAAAACTTCAGTTACCGCGTTCCTGCGACCTACCAACAAGCTCCCCAAATCGGTGTGCGTGTTAAGGTCCCCTTTGGTCGCCAGCAACTTATCGGTCTAGTCACTGCAATAACAGATAGCTGCAACCTAGAACCCAAGCAAATTAAATCTGTTATCGAATTTATTGACGATACGCCTTTACTGCCAGAATCTCTTTATAAATTAACCCTATGGGCAGCAAGATATTACTTTTGCAGCCAGGGACAAATGCTCACTCAGGCGCTGCCCGTCGCCCTACGTAAAGGGGTAGATGCCGCGCCGCAGACCATCCACTACTGGCAACTCACTGAAGTCGGGAAAAATATCGCGCCCGAGACCATCAAACGCGCGCCCGCACAAAAGAAACTGCTCGATTCACTCAAGTTGGCCAGTTTAACTCAGGAGGATCTCATCAGTTTAGAGATCAGTAAAACCGCCTTAAAAGCCTTAGAAGACAAAGGCTGGATTGAACGTCATGAAAAGCTCGCCGAGCTTAATCTTGATTGGCGCACTGAGCTAGAACTGGATGAAACGCCCCACAGGCTAAATAAAGAGCAGGCGGTAGCCGTCACTATCCTCAATCAGCAGCAAGGATACCACTGCACCCTGCTAGAGGGCATTACCGGTTCGGGTAAAACCGAAGTCTACTTAGCTGTGCTCGAAGAAATACTCAAACAGGGTAAACAGGCACTGATTTTAGTGCCAGAGATCGGCCTGACGCCACAGACCATTAATCGCTTTAAGCGCCGATTTAAGGTCAATGTCGCAGTATTACACTCAGGTTTAACCGATAACCAACGCCTCGAAGCCTGGCGACAAGCCCGCTGTGGCCAAGCGGCAATCATCATTGGCACTCGCTCGGCCCTCTTCACTCCTATGGCGTTTCCTGGGGTGATCATTCTCGATGAGGAACACGACAGCAGCTTTAAACAGCAGGAAGGTATCGGCTACCACGCCCGCGACTTAGCCGTTATGCGCGGACATTTAGAAGCGATCCCAGTGATTTTAGGCTCGGCCACGCCCTCACTCGAAAGTCTACAAAATGCCTTAAGCGGTCGCTATCAGCACTTACAGCTGGGTGAGCGGGCGGGCGCCGCCAAAAAAGTCCGCCAAGGGATCATAGATATTAAAAATTTACCCTTGAAGGCAGGGATGTCGGCGCCACTGATCAACGAAATCCGCGCCCATTTAGATGCGGGCAATCAGGTATTGCTGTTTTTAAACCGCCGCGGTTTTGCCCCCGCCCTGCTTTGCCATGAATGTGGTCACCTTCATGAATGTGACCGTTGTGATGCCTTTTTCACTGTACATCAATCCCTTGGAGAGATCCGCTGCCACCACTGCGGTAACCAATATGCGATCCCTAAACAGTGCCACCAGTGCGGCAGCACTATGCTGATGGGCCAAGGCATAGGCACTGAACAGTTAGCCCAGGCATTAGAGCAAGAGTTTCCCCAATATCCCGTCGTGCGCATTGATAGGGACACCACTCGGCTCAAAGGCTCCCTTGAAAGACATTTAACCGCCATTCATAAGGGGGAATATAAGATCCTCGTCGGCACCCAAATGCTTGCCAAAGGGCACCATTTTCCGGACGTGACTTTAGTGGGGTTATTGGATGTGGATGGGGCTCTCTTTAGCGCCGACTTTAGGGCACCGGAACGCTTTGGCCAGCTCTATACCCAAGTCGCTGGGCGAGCTGGGCGCGCCAGTAAACCTGGCACTGTGTTACTGCAGACCCACCAAAGTGACAACCCTATTTTAAGGGACTTACTGCATCGAGGTTACGGTGAGTTTGCCCGCAGCCAACTCAAAGAGCGGCAACAGGCATTATTGCCTCCGGCTTGGCATATGGTGTTAGTGCGCGCCGAGGCCCATTCAGCCTTAGATGCCGATAACTTTCTCAATGCCTTTGCCGCCCTATTGCCCCAGGATAAAGAGTTTGAGGTCATAGGCCCACTGCCTGCACCACTCGATAAAAAAGCGGGGAAATTCCGCCGTCAGTTAATGTTTCAAGCCAAAAATCGCCATCGCTTGCAACAGGAATTTGAACGCATTCATCCCCTTATCGACCAACTCCCCGAAGCCAAGCGTTGCCGCTGGAGTCTAGATCGGGATCCGCAGGATCTGTTGTAGCTCGGTTATTTGATAAATATTTCAGCGCCATTTAATAAAAAGTCCTTGGGAAGATAGCAATTAAGCACCACAAACGGCTAAAATATGCGGTTATTCCCTGTATTCACTCTTAAAGTTAGTAGCTAATTAATCCATGAAATCACATATCCAATCATTACTTGAACAAACACTCGAATCCTTTAAACAACAAGGCATTTTGCCGGCTGATTTTGAAGCGCGCATTCAAGTAGATCGAACCAAGGATAAGAGCCATGGCGACCTAGCAACCAACTTAGCCATGATGCTAACTAAAGCGGCGGGTAAAAATCCCCGCGAATTAGCCCAGCTGATCATCGACAACCTGCCCGCTTCTGCCTATGTCGCTAAAGTCGAAATTGCTGGCCCTGGATTTATCAATTTCTTCATAGATGACAGCGCACTTGCTAACCAATTGCAGGCTGCGATCCAGGACGAGCATTTAGGGATTAAATTACCCACGCCACAAACCATTGTGGTGGATTACTCTTCACCCAACCTTGCCAAGGAGATGCACGTAGGCCACCTACGTTCGACCATTATTGGCGACAGCGTAGTGCGCACCCTAGAGTTTTTGGGCCACAGGGTTATCCGCCAAAATCATGTGGGCGACTGGGGAACTCAGTTTGGTATGCTGCTGGCCTATATGGAAGAACTGCGCGCCCAGAATGGCGAACAGGCACAGCTTGAACTCTCTGATTTAGAAACATTTTACCGCGCAGCCAAACTACGCTTCGACGAATCGGCAGAGTTTGCCACCCGCGCACGCCAACTTGTGGTCGAGCTACAATCGGGCGACGCCTATTGCAACAAACTGTGGCGCGAATTTAACGACATTTCCTTAAGCCACTGTCACCAGGTCTATGAGCGTTTAGGCGTCAGCCTGACCCGCGCCGATGTGCACGGTGAAAGTGCCTACAATGCGGATCTCGAACAGGTCGTAAAAGATTTAGACGCGAAAGGATTATTGACCGAAAGCAACGGCGCGAAAGTCGTGTTCCAAGAAGCCTTCCGCAACAAGGAAGGTGAAGCCCTGCCCGTGATCATTCAAAAGGCCGATGGGGGTTACTTATATGCCACGACCGATCTTGCCGCTATGCGTTATCGCTCCAATGTACTGAAGGCTGACCGTGTGCTCTACTTTGTGGATCTGCGCCAAGCGCTGCATTTCCAACAGGTTTTTAGCCTGGCTAAATTGGCTAAATTTGTTCGCGAGGATATGTCACTGGAGCACTTAGGCTTCGGCACTATGAATGGTGAAGATGGCCGCCCATTCAAGACCCGCACGGGCGGTGTAGTCAAGTTGGTGGATTTGTTAGAAGAAGCCAATGTGCGCGCACTGGATCTCGTTCGCAGCAAAAACCCCGATATGGATGAAGCTACCTTAGCCGAAATCGCCCGTGTCGTCGGTATTAGCGCGGTGAAATACGCCGATTTATCTAAAAATCGTACCAGCGATTACATTTTCAGCTTCGAACAAATGCTCAGTTTTGAAGGCAATACCGCGCCTTACTTACTCTACGCCTACACCCGTGTTGCAGGTATCTTCAAACGGGCCACTGACGTGGATTTAAGCCAAGCGACTATCGTGCTCGAGCATGAAAAAGAGAAGGACCTAGGTAACAAACTGGCGCAGTTTGGTGAAATCCTTAATCGCGTGGTGGATAAAGGCCAGCCACACGTATTATGTGGTTATCTCTATGAATTAGCAGGTGCATTCTCCAGCTTCTACGAGGCTTGTCCTGTGCTTGCCGCCGATAATGATGCACAACGCGATAGCCGCTTGCTGCTGTCACAACTGACGGCTCGCACCCTACAAAAGGGCCTAAATCTACTAGGTATCGAAACCCTAGAACGGATGTAAGCCATGAGTAATCGCGACTACGCCAACAGAAGACCGCAATCGGGCGCTAAACCGCGCCCTATTCGCGCAACGCGAGCACGGCCAGCCCAGAAGAAGGCTGCGCCGCACAAAAAGCTTCCCCTAGCGTTAATCCTGTTTGCCTTTATCGCTGTGGGCTGTTTTGGCTATTTTCTTTGGAGTATCAAGGACACGGCCAAACAGACCCCCCCTGAGGCGGCAACCGTAAAAACTGAGCCTCGCCCTAAGGCACAGGAACCCGCGGCCACACTAACGCCTAAGGTAAAGGAAACCGAACGACAGGCGGTTGCGGTTACCGTTCCCGTTGATGAACCCGCGGTAGCTGTGGCTCCTAAAAAAGATCCCAATGCTCTGCCACCACAACCCAAGGAAGAATGGACCTATTTGGACGAGCTTGAAAACAAGCACGTTGAAGTGGATATTCCCGATGTTGTGGCAACCCGCACACCACAGCAATATCAATTGCAGTGCGCTTCGTTCCGTCAGGAATCCCAAGCCAATCAGATGAAGGCTGTCATCGCCTTTCAAGGTTTAGAGGCGCAGGTAAGGCAAATCGAAGGCACCACAGGCACTTGGTATAAGGTGGCCCTAGGACCTTACGAAACCAAACGTGAGGCGGAGCGCAAACGCCATGTGCTGCAAAATGCAGGGATCAATGGCTGCCAGATCTTGGCGATTGCCAAGTAATCACGATTAGCTGAAGTAATCTCGATTCGCTTAAGTAAAAGGCCAAATACCTCGGTATTTGGCCTTTTAGCGAAAGCTAGACTCAGAGCTATGGCAAGCGTTATTCCTTACTGCTTTTCTCTTTTAACCCTATGCTATTCATCCAGTAATCAAAATCGACCATATTACCGGGTAGCACCACTCGGCTACTCTTATGGCTTAATCCATCGAGCTGCTTCATATATTGCTCACCCAGTTGCATCCTCAGGGCATTATGGCCACCGGGCGCGGCAATCACAGCGGCCAAGCGTTCAATGGATTCGGCAGTAGCGCGGGATAGGGTTAAGATCTCCTCCGCCTTACCTTCGGCTTCGTTAATCCGGCGCTGCATTTCCCCCTCGGAGCGGTTGACGGTTTCAGCCTTTATCCCTTCGGAGCGATTAATCTTACTCTGCTTATCGCCCTCACTCTTAGCCAATAATGCGCGGCGCTCACGTTCGGCGTTGACTTGCATTTCCATCGCATTTTTAACGGTTTCGGGTGGAGTGATATTTTTAATCTCATAGCGATGCACGCGGATCCCCCACATAGCTCCCGCCTGATCCAGCACTTCGACCACCTTGGCGGAGATCACATCACGCTCCTCAAAGGTTCTGTCTAAATCTAAGGTACCAATCACAGAACGGGTCGTAGTCTGCGCTAATTGAATGGCCGCATAACGGTAGTCGGTAATGCCGTAACTCGCCTTAACCGGATCGATCACCGAGATATAAATAACACCGTCGACCTCCACATTCACTTCGTCGCTAGAAAAACATTCCTGGGGAGGTACATCAATTGTTTCCTCTTTTAAGTCATGTATATAGGCCACTTTATCCACAAAGGGGATCAAGGTATGAAAACCCGCATCTAAGGTGCTGTGATACTTACCTAAACGCTCAACAATATAGGCAGACTTAGTTGGCACTAAACGGATCGACTGGAACAGTTTGATCACAAAAATCGCAAAAATCAGTCCCCAAATCGCCATCACAGCTAAATCGGTATCGAGAGGGATATTCATTAACGTGCTCCTTTATTAACAGAATGTTGGCCGCTCACCGTGTGGGTGACTTGCTCCATGCCTTCGAAGAAACCTTCGAGTTTGGCCATTTCAGCGGGAACGACTGACACTTGTGCATCGCTGAGGATCTTGCCGACTTGGGCGATAAACTGCTCTTTTAGCAGCATATTCATCGCATCATTCCCCCCGTTAACCGCTAAGGCTTGGGAGATCATCGCCATCCCCTCCGACTTAGCCTTGGCAATGATGGCGATTTCCTGCCCCGTGCCTTTGGCTTCGTTAATCCGCTTCTGTTTTTGCCCCTCTGAAATATTGATCGCCTCTTGACGCTCGCCTTCGGACATATTGATCATGGCCGCCTTTTCCGCATTGGCTAAGGTGATTTCCGCACGCTTGCGGCGCTCGGCTTCCATTTGCTTCTCCAGGGTATGGATCACATGGCGTGATGGCGTAATATTGCGAATTTCATAACGCAGGACTTTGATCCCCCAAGGTTCAGAGGCTTTATCAATCTCACGCACTATGGATTCGTTTAAACTGTCACGCTCGGAGAAGGTTTCACTTAAGGTCAATTTACCAATTTCCGATCGCATAGTAGTTTGAGCTAGATTGACTGCGGCCTTGCGGTAATTCTCAATACCGTAACTGGCTAACTTGCCGTCCATCACTTTAAGGTACACCAAGCCATCCACCTCAAGCTGGGTATTATCCTTGGAAATACAACTCTGTGGCGGCACATCGAGCACTTGCTCGCGGGTATCGTGTCGATAGGCAACGCGATCGAAGAAAGGGATTAAGAAATGAAACCCCGGTTGCAATACAGTCCGAAATTTCCCTAAACGCTCGATAACGTGCACCTCACGCATAGGCACAATCAGCATCAATTTATAGAGAATAAAGAGGACAAACAGAATCACTAAGGTAAACACAAACATAGACTCATCCTTTAGTTTTGAGAAGTTGCCTGATTAACAGGCTCAACCACGAGGGCAATGTTTTCACGACAAATAATTCGGACTTCAGTGCCCACCGCAATAATACTGCCATCGCCGAGTGCGGGCCATTCGCTCCCTTGAAACTCGACTCGGCCCGTAGTCTGTCCTGGGCCAATGGTTTGTTTTACGCGGGCGATTTGATTGTAAATATCGAGCTCTTCATCGGTGTTATCTACATGGGAATCGCCACCTACGAGTTTTTGAGTCACTTGCCTGAAGGTTAACAGCAAAACAATGGCCGAAATAAACCACAGGGTCATGCTCTGCACTACGCCTTCCACTAGGCCGATACCCAATGCACCAGCAACGACGAGACAAGCCGCTCCCAGCAACACGACTATACCACCCGGTACCACGAGTTCGGCAAACATCAAGATAAGCCCAATGATCGCCCACACTAAAATTGGATTTGAAAACACCATATTTCCCCCTGAAATGAGAGTGTCCGTTGCTGCACTATAGCAGCAGTATTATTAACATGCGACATAATATGTCATCAATTTATATCGCATCTTAAAATTAATCCCTCAACAGGGATACCATGGCGGTTTAAGCTAAAGGCTGCAGTTGTTCTAAAATTAAGCACAATCAATTCAAAAAGTTAGCGGCATAACCTTCAGCCTAAAAAATTAAAAACAAAAAATAAACTTAAAATCAATGAATTAGATAACTTACATGGCAAGGGTTTATTATGTGATTTTGACAACAACATTCGATAAAAACTTTGAATAAATGTGAATTTTTGCATATATTGCCCGCACTTTTTACCTGGCCCTTTGACAATATAACCATTGCTCGGTTTGAACTTACCCATCAGACTGCGCCACGTCAGTGCGAGGATTGAGTAATACACTCTTTAGCGTCAACCCTACAACAGGAAATAACAATGAAAAAAACATGCCTATGTCTAGCATTAATGCTTTCACCTCAAGCATTTGCAGATGACTTAGTACAGTGGTGGGATTTCAGTGCAACTGCCCTCTATGGTGAAGACTACGATTTGGCACCTTCGGACAAACAAGCCACTGTGACACTCGAAACCGCTGGCGCATGGAAATACGGTGATTGGTTTGCCTTCCAAGATTTTATCTATTTCAAGGGCGACCACACGGGCATGGATAGCACCACCTATGGCGAAATTTCACCACGCTTTAGCGCCAGTAAAATCCTAGGTGAGAAGATCGCCTTCGGCCCCATTACCGATCTTTCATTAGCACTCACCTATGAAGAAGGTGAAGGCCCTGTGCATAGCTTACTCTATGGCTTAGGTGTGGATGTTGCAGTGCCTTACTTTACCTATCTGAACTTCAATACCTATCGCCGCGATGCAATGAGTTCAGGCAATATCAGTGACGGCTGGCAGTTTACCCCAGTCTTTAGAATTGATATTCCCGTGGGTTCAGCCAATATCGTCCTCGATGGCTTTATCGATTGGGTATTTGCCAGCGACAATGACGGCTATGAAGAGAACTTCCACTTCAACCCACAGTTAAAATATGACCTAGGCAAGAGCCTATTTGGTGAGCACAAAGCCAATAAACTGTTGGTCGGTATCGAATACGATCTGTGGACCAACAAATATGGCGTGAAAGGCGTAGATCAAGACACTTACTCTGTGATCGCCCAATACCATTTCTAATCGGTACTGTATCGCCTTAACCTGAAAAGAACAAAGGTGCCCTTAGGCACCTTTGTTATATTTGAACACTCGCTTTGCAGGGGAGTGATATCAAACCTAAATTACGCGAGTAATTTCTTAGCCGCTGCAACCACAATAGAAACCGCACTGACTTCGGTTTTCTTCATAGTCGCTTCATCGGGGATTTCTTGCTGGGTACGGTTCACAATCACACCGGCAACACAGGCAGCACGCCAACCTTGAGTCGCACACATAGTGAAGAGTGTCGCTGATTCCATTTCATAGTTCAGCACGCCCATTTCTTGCCATTCTTTCATTGAGCCAGCAAAACGACGTGTCACACGGCCTGTGACAGTGTCATAGCGCTCTTGGCCAGGATAGAAGGTATCTGAAGATGCTGTCACACCAATGTGTGGCTCTACACCCGCATCGCGGCACGCGGCAACCATAGCCGTGGTACATTCAAAGTTTGCAACCGCTGGGAACTCCATAGGTGCAAAGTGTAGGCTCGCGCCATCTAAACGCACTGATGCTTGAGTCACAATCACATCGCCCACATTTACATGAGGCTGAATCGCACCGGTTGTTCCAACACGCAGGAAGGTATTCACGCCTAATTGCGCTAACTCTTCAACGGCAATAGACGTTGATGGACCACCAATACCCGTCGAACAAACCACTACTGGCTTACCATCGGCATAGGCTAAATAGCTCGTATACTCGCGGTGGCTCGCAAGGAAAGTCGCATTATCCATTAACTCGGCAATACGTTTTACACGCTCAGGATCGCCCGGCACAATTGCCAAGGTTGCACCGTCGAGCATCGCTTTGGTCAAACCTAAATGAAATACATCAGCCATTATGAAAACCCCTTTCATTTTTGATAATTAAATTCTTATAAAATCGACTTTAACCTAGTATCGAAGCGGTGAAGGTTAACTTGATCACAGAATTATCGGCAAGAAGTAATTGTTCTATCGTAATGTAATTACCAAAACTATTACCGTCTGATCACAAAGATAGCAAATCTTCTACAGTTCGGGATGACAGTCTGCATTCTGCTGGAGAAAGTGTGAGCCAGATCGACTCGCACTCCATAGACCAAGTTTATGATTATTTAATTGACTGATTTAAAAGCAATTAGATCTAAGTCTTTTTTACGACTAATCTGAAGGAGCACAAATATTGATCTCAATCACGTTTCCTCCTAATGCATAAGGTTAGGGTTAAAGTGAAATCAGCAGTGTAGTAAGTCACGACAAGGAGAACGCCAATGTTTCCAGAGTACAGAGAGTTAATTTCCACCCTCAAATCCCAAGATGCTCATTTCCAACGCAAATTCAGCGAGCACAACCAGCTAGACGAGGAAATAAAACAACTGGAAAAACGAGTCGGTAGCGATTTCAACCCTGCGGTGAAAGAGCTCAAGAGTAAAAAGCTACATTTAAAAGAAGAGATCTACCAGATCCTTAAATCCCACGAACAAAACTAAAACTAAGGGCGCCTAAGCGCCCTTTTTACTGCCAACCCCAATCTTACAAATAGTAATCTTTGAGCGGTGGGAAACCGTTAAAGCAAACAGCCGAGTAGGTTGTTGTATATGCTCCCGCAGTTAACCAATACATTCTGTCACCGATGGCGAGATCATTCGGCAGACCATAGCTATAGTGTTCATACATAATATCGGCACTGTCGCAGGTCGGGCCCGCAATCACGCATTTATCCAATTCACCTTTCTTCTCGGTGTAGATAGGGAACTTGATCGCCTCATCCATAGTTTCAATCAGACCCGAGAATTTACCCACATCGGTAAATACCCAACGCTCTAAGGCCGTGTAGGATTTCTTGCTGATCAGCACGACTTCAGACACTAAAATGCCCGCATTGGAAATCAATGAACGGCCCGGCTCAAGGATAATTTGCGGTAAATCGTCACCGAAATCCTCCTTCAAGAAATGGGTAATTTGCTCGGCATATACGCCCAATTGATTCGTTTTATCAATGTAGTTCGCCGGGAAACCGCCGCCCATATTGATCATTTTCAAAGTGATATTGTGCTCATCACGCAGACGGTCGAAAATGCTTTTTACTTTGCCAATCGCCGAATCCCAAGCACCGATATCACGCTGCTGTGAACCCACGTGGAACGAAATACCGTAGGGTTCTAGCCCTAATTCCTGCGCTAGAACTAACAGCTCATAGGCCATTTCATTCTGGCAACCGAATTTGCGTGACAATGGCCAATCGGCGGTATCCGTGCCTTCGGTCAAGATGCGGACATAGATGCGCGAACCGGGGGCTTCTTCGGCGATCATACGCAGATCGGCTTCGGAGTCGGATGCATACATACGCACACCACGCTCATAAAACGCACGCACATCCTGGCGCTTTTTAATGGTATTGCCGTAGCTCACGCGGTCGGCTGTCACGCCCACCTTAGTGACCATATCTAGCTCATAAATCGAGGCAATATCAAAGTTTGACCCTTTATCTTTTAATAAGGTCAAGATCTCGGCCGCTGGGTTCGCCTTAACTGCATAATAAACGTTGGCATAAGGAAAACTATTAACCATGTCATCGTATTGTTTCGCAATGATACTGGTATCGATCACTACGAATGGGGTTGCTTTGTCTTTGGCAAACGCTTCAATACGCTTGAATGTGTCCATGTCATAATAATCAGCAACATCAATAGATTGAAATTGGCTCATTGGGCCAGAGTCTCCTTTGGGTCAGGTCGTTAAAAAGTGAGTGTCTGTATTAAAAACGTGCGCAGTAAACGATATTTTTTTACTTTACGCAACGAATTTTTATGCTGAATTACCAACTTTTTATTCCACAGGGTTTTAAGGGAAGACTCACTTTAAAAAAGCCTCTATAAAACAAATAATTATGCACACAAATCCCAAGGTAAATTTGTGGTGATTATCAGGCATACCCAATGAATTTTTTACGACACGCAAGGGAGTAAGACAGATAGACGAGCTTAGGCCAGCCTATCCATCCTATATCGACAGGAATGAACTCGATATCGAACTGAAGTGAACGCCTACTGCACCCCTTGAAGTTTCTTAAGGGCCTGACCTAAGGATTCACTCGAATCAAAGTAAGCGATATCCAAAATATTGCGTTTATCGAGCAGTATCATGGTCGCCATATCTTTAGCATCGGGTAATAAATGGCTCACCTCACCTTCCCTATCCAGACCAATAGCAAAGGGCAGTTCCTGCATTTGGGGGATAGCCACAAACTTAGCGATGAGTGATGGCATACCACTAATATCGGCAACATAAACCAGATGGGGTGGAAACTGCGACGCACTTAAAGGCTGCAAAGTGTCTTTAATAATATCACCGCCTTTCATACTACGGCTAAAGAGCACAACCCGGGTTTCATCGGTGACATTTATCGCTTTATCGTGCTGATCGAGTAATGAAATGGGCTTAATCGCATCGCCGGCGACATAACTAGCAGCGAACGCCAGAATGGGGGTAAACAGCAAAGACAGACAAAACAACCGTGTTTTCATCAACACTCAACTCCATTGTTGGATAGATGGACAGCATACCTGAGTCAGGCATTCGGCTCATCAAATCAACCGCGATTACATGATACGCTTCACAGGTAGATGGCAAACAATTATTGACTGGGATTTCTGCGTTATACTCGCACAGTTAAATTTATTACAAGGATATCATTATGATAACACCGGGACTCGATCAGGAATTACAACAGCTACAGGGCGTTTATCAACTCATCACGGAATTTTTAGTGACCTACAGCTTCCAGTTAGTCGGCGCTTTACTGATCTTTTTATTGGGTTTATGGATCGCCAGTAAAGTCTCCCGCTTAGTCGCTAAGCAGTTCGAAAAACACAATATCGATATCACCCTCAGCAACTTCGTCAGTAATCTTATCCGCATTCTGATCATAGTGATGGTCGGGATCATCGCCCTTGGCAAAATCGGCATCAGCGTTACCCCTATGGTAGCGGCAATAGGGGCTGCGTCCCTCGGCGCGGGCCTCGCCTTACAGGGCATGCTATCTAATTATGCGGCCGGTATTACGATTATTGTGACTCGGCCTTTTGTGGTGGGTAATACGATTGAAATCAAAGGCGAAAGCGGTGTGGTTAAGCGTATTCACTTAGGCATGACCATACTGACCAACGAGGAAGGCGAACAAATTAGCATCCCCAATAAGCATATCGTCGGTGAAATCCTGCATAACTCCTTCAGTAATAAGCTGGTAGAGGCCCAATTTAACCTCAGCTACAACACAGATCCCGAGCGGGCGATTAGTGTTATCACTGAGGTATTAAGCAACAATCCCTATGTCTATCAAGGGACGGCTCCCAATATTGGTATCAATGGCTTTAATGCAATCGGCATCGAAATGGCCGTACGTTATTGGGTCCCCACCCAAAGCTATTTTCAGCATAAATATAAAGTGAACTTAGCCCTCTACCAGGCCCTTAAACAGGCCGACATTGAGATGGCCTGCCCGGTAAGAGAAATCCATTTGCGGGAGAAATAATCCCCATAACCTTGGGCCAACCGCGACTCTCGGTGGGCCCATGCCTTAGGGTAAACTTGCAATTTAACCAAAACCCAAGTTTACTAAACACCCTTATATCAATAGTGATGGATTACTATGTTGTTGATACTCATAATTATTGCCTTCGTTATACTCTTTGTTTTATTCGCAAAATATCAAAAGAAAAAAGCCCAAGACGAGGCTCTAGCCGCAGGCGACCCTACGGCATTGCTCAACCATGGACTAGAGCTTATCGAGCAAAATAGCGTCGAAACTGGCTTAGATTTTATTCACCAAGCCGTGGATAAAAAACTCGCCATTGCCGCCATTGCCCTCGCCGAATTATATTCGGGTCGATTCCCACAGATTAAGGCCAATCCCAAGGCGTCGGCCGAATGGTATAGAAAGGCGGCCGAACTCGATCCCCAATACGTATCGCTGCTCACACTCTCCAACCTGCTTTCATCTGAAGCGCAAACCCAAGGTGAATTAGAACTACAGGTGGCTCAACTCAAACCCAATGCCGAATCGGGGGATATGGCCTTTCAATATGAACTTGGACTCTTATATCTAAGGCAACCTGTACTCGATCCCGATGGGAGCCAAGCCATTTACTGGCTAGAAAAAGCCTCCGCCCAACAACATCCAGATGCCGATTACCACCTAGGGGCGCTTTATTGGAATCAGGAAAGAATGACAGCAGACTTTGCCAAAGCGAGGCAATACTTTGAAAAAGCCGTTGCCAAGGGTGACACATTGGCCCAGGAACATTTAGGCCACATGTTGGCCATGGGCCAAGGCGGGCCAAAAGATTTAGCTCGTGCGGAAGATTTACTCAGTCAACGGGCCAAAGACAATGATTTTAGCCAATATTACCTCGGAAAACGTTTCCTCTACGGCGAAGATTTCCCCGTTGATTACGTTAAGGCCCGCCATTGGTTAACTCCGTCCGTAAAGGCGGGCAACCCCTTTGCCAAGATAGCACTGGCCAATCTTTTACTTATCGATCCCAAAACCGATAAGGACTACCAACAGGCTCAACGTTATTTTGAGGAACAGCTAGAGGCGTGGAGCGAGGACGCTCTGCTAGGTCTAGGAAAAATTTATGAGCAAGGGCTAGGGGTTAGCCGTCAACCGATTAAAGCCTTAATGTATTACCAACTCGCGGCCATGAGCCATAGAGCCGAACACAGGGCAGAGTGTGACAGATTAACTAAACAGCTGGGCACCTTAGAGATAAGGGAAGCTGAGCGACTATGTGCCAGTTTCTTGCATCAGCACCCGATCCCAACCCAGCAGCAAGCCTATTTTTATTTATACAAAGCAGAGTCATTCCACCCCAGTGACAACCCAACGCCTGAGGCTCTGCAAGAAGCTGAAACTTGGTATCTCAAATCGGCCGCATTAGGCAATGAGGCGGCGATGCAATCCTTAGTCGATATTTATCGTAATGAGCAATTAAACAAGCCTGTACAAGTAGTTATTTGGTCTAGTCTGTTATTGCGCCATTTTAGCAAATACGGCATGCATAGCATCCAACGACTCTACCAGACTAGGGCACTATCCAGTTTAACTGAGGCCGAGTTAGCCTATGCCGAGAGCCAAATTGAAACCATAGAAAGCCAACTCGCCCCCTACCTTAACCACGAAAATAGCTAACAAAAGCGCTTGGTCAGCTCAACCTGACCAAGCGCATTTTTTATTCTTAAACCCATCCGATAAATAATTAACTCATTACGCTCAATTTCGATAACACTACTTTAGCTATTGCATATTTTACAAAGTGTTAGCTCGGTCACAGCCGCTTTAGCCCATAAAAATCCCCAAAACAGCAACTAAATAACCTGCGGCTAATTTAGCTCAATAATCAAGCTATTGGTTTCTATGCAATAAAACTAACCTCTCGATTAGCAATACTCAGTCAATTAGATTTTTATCAATGAATTTTTTATCAATTAGATTTTTTTAATGAAAGTGACACACCTCAAATTTGCAGCGCCCTCGATTTGATAAATTAATTAACAAGGTGAAATCAATAAATGCATTTCACCAACAAAGACACGTAAATGTTCACAAAAAATAAAGGAATGAGATGATGAAAACGTCAGTAAAGATCGCCATCGCACTCGCGCTAATCGGGGGAATAGGCATCAATGCCTATGCTGCAGATGGGGGCAACCCAAAGAAAGGTAAACACTTATACAAAAAGGAATGTAAAGCCTGCCACGGCCAAGGTGGTGAGGGTGGCGAACTCACCCCTATGGCTAAAACCATGGGCCAATGGGATCGCTTCTTCGATAAAGATAAACACAAAAACAAGCCTGAAGTATTTAACAACCTCTCTGAGCAAGATCTCAAGGACATACAGCAATTTTTGTATGACCACGCGGCGGACTCGGACCAACCTCAAACCTGCGGTTGATCTCGAGCAAGGCCTTCGCGCCTTAACAGCCTAAAGCCATAGCACAAAGCGGCCCTGTAACTGCTTTACACCTAGCGGCTTAACACTCAAACCCAATGTGAGAAAAATGGGGAACACACCTCAGGGACTCCTATTGGGTAAATTTTGGCGCAATTCAGCTTAGATTGAACGCGCCGTAGGGAAAACTCAGGGAGAAACCTTATGCGTACCCTTATTTCAATACTGGTTGCAAATGCACTGTTTATGTCCGGTAGCGCTTTTGCTACCCCCCAGGACCCACAAACCGAAGCTCAAAAAATAGCGGAGTTAAATCAACAACTCGCTGATATCACGGAACAATTAGACGACCTCAATAACCGGGTCGATAAAACCGAGCGACACACGTCATTAGATCGCCTTGAAATTACTGGTGACTTTAGAACCAAAGCCCACTCGCTGCATTACCGTGATGTGGTTTGGAACCCTGCGATTAATGTCAACTTCAATGACTTTGCTGCCAAGGCCATGTCGGGCGCCTTTGGAATGCCCAATGATCCTAACTCACCACTAGGGCAAATGATGCAAGCCAATCCAGACCTTGCAGCCGCCTTCCAAAATGGCCTGTTGCAGGGGGTGATGCCCTATGTGCTCGCACCTCAACATATCCAAGATATCGACAACGATATTTTTTACACCACTCGCCTGCGTTTAAATCTGAAAGCCAAAGTATGGGATAACGTCAGCTTTGCCGGTCGCCTGAGCATGTATAAAAACTGGGGCGACTCAACTGGCGTGCAAGTATTTGATTCTTGGCGGTCATTCACTATGGATGGCACCAGTAGTGGCAATACCAGCGGTGACTGGTTGCGGGTCGAGCGCGCCTATTTCGACTGGAAAAACATCAATGGTTCAGAATTTTATCTCTCCATTGGTCGTCGTCCATCCACCTACGGCCCTCCAACCCACTACCGTGAAAATGAAATGCGTGGTGGCACACCTTCAGGCCACTTAGTGAATTTCAACTTCGATGGCGCCACCTTAGGCTACAACCTAGGTGAAATTACCGATGTCGAAGGCCAGGTAGTGCGTTTCTGTTACGGCCAAGGATTTGAATCCCAATGGGGTAATGGGGAAATGTTTGGCGACATCATAACTAAAGATACCCACCTCGGCGGTTTTAATATCGATGCCATCAACGATGGCACTAACTTCCTGCAATTTACGCTATTTGGTGCTAAAGACGTTAACGACGGCTTTAAGGGCACTATGGCCTTCCCGACCCAGCTCGCCGGCATTTTTGCCCCCACCATGTACCAAGATATGCAAAAGTTCGACAACTTTAACTTTGTCACCCGAGTGCAACCCAGCGGAGTTATCGGTGATATGTACCTCGGCGGCATTGGCTTTGCGCGTGAAGAAACTAACGATATCAAATGGTTTGCCTCACTAGGTTGGACTCGCGCCGAGCCTAATGGCAATGCAGGTATGTTTGGCGGCATGTTATCCGACGCCGTTTTTGAGGCCGAGTTAAATAGCACAGGCACTGAAATCATCATGGTGCCTAAGACCAGCGATGATACTGACGCCAAAGACGGTTATGGCCTCTATGTTGGTATCCAAATGCCCGCCCCCTACGGCAAATTCGGTTTGGAATATAACTATGGCTCCGAATATTGGACGCCCTTTACCCAAGCGCAGGACGACCCCATCGGCAGCAAGTTAGCCACCCGTGGACACGTCGGCGAAGCCTATTACATCTTTGATATTAATCCAAAAATGTTTATCAAACTCGCTGGACTCTACTACGACTTCGAATACACAGGCAGCGGTACACCTGTGGGCGCACCACAAAAAATTGATGATGTGTTAGCGGGCACGGCTTACTCCATGTTGCCTGTGGTCGATACCGCCTTTGATGTTAACGCCTCACTGACCATTAACTTCTAATCCGTATAGATAATCGCAATCAGCCCTCGGTCAAGCCGAGGGCGGGAGTACAAAATGAAAAGACTCTTATTTATTGCCTTGGCGGGCATGACATTACCAACCTATGCCGCCAATCCCCATAAAGACGCACTAAAAGGCCCCTTTACCACAGGTTCCGAAGTCACCACACAATGTTTAGTCTGCCACGAAGACCAAGCAACAGATGTGATGAAAACCTCCCACTGGACTTGGGAGTTAGCCCAAAAACTCCCCGATAGGATAGTAGTGCGGGGCAAGAAAAACAGTATTAACAACTTCTGCGTGTCTATATCCAGCAATGAGCCCCGCTGCACTAGCTGTCATGCTGGCTATGGCTGGAAGGACAATACCTTTGATTTTAAAGATAAAACAAAAGTTGACTGCCTAGTTTGCCACGACACTACTGGCACCTATGTGAAAGATCCTGCGGGCGCTGGCGAACCTATGGCTAAGCTCGACCTGACTAAAATCGCCCAAAATGTTGGCGCCCCGGTGCGGGACAACTGCGGTAGCTGCCACTTCTACGGCGGCGGTGGTGATGCGGTCAAACACGGGGATCTTGATTCTTCCATGTCTTACCCAGACAAAGCGACCGATGTGCATATGGACAGTGATGGCAATGACTTCCAATGCCAAAACTGCCACACCACAGAGAAGCACATGATCTCTGGCAATGCTATGGGTGTTTCACCCGGAGGTATCGACCATATAGGCTGTGAAAACTGCCACGAATCAGCGCCCCATACGAACAAAAAACTCAATACTCATACTGCAACAGTTGCCTGTCAAACCTGTCATATCCCCTTCTTTGCCAAAAATGAGCCCACCAAAATGCACTGGGACTGGTCAACTGCGGGGGATGATAAACCTGAAGCCGTTGATCAATATGGTAAACATACCTACCAAAAGAAAAAGGGTGACTTTGTATGGGAAAAAATGGTGCCCCCACAATACGCCTGGTACAACGGCACCGCCAATGCCTATATGGCGGGAGACAAAATGGACCCGAATGTCGTCACTAAACTCACCTACCCCATGGGCGACATTAACGATGCCAAAGCCAAAATCTATCCCTTTAAAGTACACACGGGTAAGCAAATTTACGATAAAAAGCTCAACATTTTTATCACCCCAAAAACCTATGGCAAAGGCGGATATTGGAGCGAGTTCGATTGGAATTTAGCGGCAAAATTAGGAATGGAAGCCAATACCACTATGATTGAAAAAGGCATCAAATACAGTGGCGAATATGGCTTTGCCGCAACGGAAATGTGGTGGCGGATCAACCATATGGTGTCACCTAAGGAGCAAGCCCTCAACTGTAATGACTGCCACAACAAAGGCACTCGCCTCGACTGGCAAGCCTTAGGATATCAAGGCGATCCGATGAAAAACAAACAAGGCCCAAAACATAAGCAACCTTAATTAGCCCGTTTTCTGCAATAGCCTGTGAGATCTTAGTGTTTCACTAAGATCTCTTTTTATTTTGCAGCCATGCAGACACAAGCGCAGACAATTAGACTCAGCCATTTCTCTGCCTTGTCCCAGTTTGTCTCACTGCGCGCCGCTAAACGGTAGTTTGACTCTGTCTACCACCCAAATCCTCTGATTTTTATGGCATTTATTTTGCCTAGTGAGTATATGTTCAATTGCGGCAACCTTTATGATCCCGGGCAAAACCCCAACAAATCTCATCACTCAACCTATCAATCGTTTACTCGGTGAAACCAGTGGCGCCTTCGCCGACCTAGGTACTTTTTTGCCTTTAGTATTAGGGCTGATAGCCCTCAATCAATTTTCACCCCAAGGGATATTTTTGGGGTTTGGTCTATTCGCCATTCTAAGCGCTTTGTTTTATCGCCGCCCCATTCCCATACAACCGATGAAAGTCATCGCCGCCCTCGTCATAGCCCAAGGCTTAACCCCAGGCATGTTGCAGGCGAGTGCCATGTTAATGGGCGTAATCCTGCTAATATTGGCCTTTAGCGGCGCCATTACTTGGTTAGCCAAACAGTTATCTCAAGCTGTGAGTGTCGGCATTCAATTAGCGATTGGTCTGCAACTAATGTGGATGGGCGCTAAGATGATGAGTGAGTTTTGGCTGCTTGGGGTGGGCGCTTTTATCCTGTTATTTATCAGTAAGTTTTTACCGCTGCGTTACCTTGCCATGCCCTTAGTCATAGCGGCAGGGATGATTTGGCAGGCCAATACACAAACTAATTTAGCCACTAACTTTGATATCCAAGCCATGACAGCGCCATTTCAGTTAGCTTGGCCGACCTCTCTTGAGTGGACTTCCGCCGCCATTTTATTAGTGCTACCACAACTGGCATTAACCTTAACCAATGCGGTGATTGCCACCTCTGTAATGGCGCAGGAGAAGTTCCCCGAAGATGCCGCCAAACTCACGCCCAAAAACTTCGCCATAAGCTCAGGGCTTGCCAACTTGCTGCTCGCGCCCTTTGGCGCCTCGGCCATGTGCCACGGCGCAGGCGGATTAGCAGTGCAATACCATTTTGGTGCCCGCACTTATCTGGCGCCGTTAATTTTTGGCAGTACGTGCGTAGTGATAGCCCTATGCTGGGGCACCAATATCGCTTGGCTATTAGGCCTTATCCCTATGGCTATTCTCGGCAGCTTACTCACCACGGCGGGGCTGCAACTCGCCTGGTCAAAACGCTTAATCGATGGTAAACCCTTCTGTATCTTTGTGATTTTATCCACCGCTGTGACTTGCCTCGCCATCAACGCCGCCGCAGGGCTTGCCGTAGGGATTATTCTGGAGCAGGGTCGCCGCACTTGGGCCATGTTGGCCATGCGTTAATCACTTCCGACTCGCAATAATTGTTCCAAAAAAACAAAAAGCGCGTTATACCACGCGCTTTTTGTTAACCATTACGCCACCTCATCGTCAGCGGATCGGATGACGGCTCTCAATGCTTCATCGTGTGTAGGATAATCCGTATAACCCGCTGCACTACCGCCAAACAAGGGCCCTTTATCAAACGCAGATAAAGGCAATTGATGCATTAAACGATAAGGCAAATCAGGGTTCGCAATAAAAGGCCGACCGAAGGCGACTAAGTCGGCATAGCCCTTATCAATCACCTCATTGGCACGCGCTACATCATAGCGACCCGCAACAATAATGCTGCCCTTAAAGACTTTACGCAGCTCGATTCTAAAGGACTCTGGCACCTTGGGCGCATCATCCCAATCCGCCTCTGAAAGATGCAAATAGGCCACGCCCAAGGCCGATAAGTGCTTAGCCGCCAACAAAATAGTATCTACAATTTCAGGGCACGCCATATCCTTAAATGTCACATAAGGGGCGAGGCGAACCCCAACTTTATCGGCACCAATTTTAGCCCCCACGGCTTGGACGATTTCGAGTAAAAACCGGATCCGATTTTCAGCTGAGCCGCCGTAGGCATCGGTTCTGTGGTTAGAGTTGGTCCGTAAAAACTGGTCAATCAAATAGCCATTAGCACCGTGGATTTCGATACCATCAAAACCCGCCACCACGGCATTTACAGCCGCCTGAGCAAAATCGGCCACTACACGGTCAATATCCGCTTGGGTCATTTCCCTCGGCTCGGGGCAATCCACCATTTGTCCGTCTGGATGCGCTTCATCCACAATCCATACTTGAGTGCCAACGGGCGCGATGGCTGATGGTGCAATCGGGGCATTACCCTGCTGAAAAATCGGGTGCGATACTCGGCCAACATGCCAAAGTTGATTAAAAATTTTACCACCAGCTTGATGCACCGCCGAGGTCACCTTTTGCCAGCCCTCGAGTTGCGCTGCGGTATACACGCCCGGTGTAAATGAATAGCCTTGACTGTCATCGGAAATTTGCGTCGCTTCTGTGATGATTAACCCAGCCGAGGCGCGCTGGGCGTAATATTGCGCCATCAGATCATTAGGAATATTACCAGGCTGCGTGGTGCGCGCCCGAGTCATAGGGGCCATCACAATACGATTGTTTAGCGCCAGCGAGGTTAATTTGTAAGACATAAATAGACTCATACACACTCCGAACCCAAAAGTAAGATTAAATAATCAGGGGTGTAATTGTGCATTAGTTAATCTATATTGATAATCAAGCCATTATTAAAATCATTTTCAAAAATAATTTGACATGTATCATTTAAACGATCTGCAATTAGCGCTGCGTATCGCAGCATTAGAGAGCCTCTCGGCGGCCAGCAAAGAAATCGGCATGACGCCGGCAGCGGCCAGTGCCGCGCTACAAAGATTAGAGAAAAAGCTGGGGTGTCAGCTATTTGCCCGCTCAACGCGGCGCTTACAGCTTACGGAAGAAGGGCGGATTTTTCTCGATTCGGCGAAACCCGCACTGGCAATTCTCGAAACCGCCAGCGCCAATTTGGCCGAACACAGGGGTGAGCTTAAGGGCGAAGTGCGCCTCGCCTTGCCTTCGGATATTGGTCGCAGTCAGATCCGTGCTTGGCTCGATGAATTGATAGACAGTGCCCCAGAACTGACGGTGCAGCTGTATTTGGGCGATCATATGGCAGACTTAATCGACCAAAATATCCATTTGGCTTTGCGTTATGGTCAGCTTGACAGCTCGAACCTTAAAAGGCGCCAAGTCGCCATGACACCTAGGGTGCTGGTCGCCTCCCCCGCTTATCTGGCACAACACGGCACGCCAAGCACGCTAAATGAACTTAGCCAACATGCGGTGCTGATCTTAAATCGCGGCGGTGAGCCATGGCAGAAATGGAAGTTAAGTCATAACGGCGTGCCCGTTGAAATCGAAGTGAAGGGCCAACGTTTCTGTAACGATGGCGCAGTGATCCGCGACTGGGCACTTGCAGGCCGAGGAATTGCCTACAAAAGTTGGCTCGATGTGGCGCAGGATGTCACCGAAGGCAGACTCAAGCTAGTATTAGCCGATAAAATCGCCCCAGCAGTCCCACTGCAATTGGTATACCTACAAACCGATTATCCCAGCCATAAGGTCCGTCGCACCATAGAGTTTTTAGTAGAAAAGCTCAGCCAGTTCGCCCAACACTATCCACTGCCCTAATGGTAATTTATCCCTTGGGAAGTACGACTGTCACCACACAGCCCTGTTGCCACGGCAGTAATGTTTCTGTGGATTGCTGACAGTTTTCGATTTGAATGCTGCCGTGATGGCGACTGACCACATCCTTACAGATGGCTAAGCCAAGCCCTAATCCCGCATCTTTGGTTGAGGCAAAAGATGCCATCAACTCACTCGCCTTCCCCTGTAGCCCTTCGCCATTATCGATCACTAATACTTTGATTTTATCGGCTAAATAATAGATATCGATCCGCAGTTGCCGCCCATGATTATCACCGCAGATCTCGAGCGCATCTAAGCTATTTTTCACCAGATTAACCCACATTTGACTGAGGCCAACGCTATCGCCCATCAGTTCGAAGGGCTCGCCCTGCACCCGCATACTCACTTGTACCTTGGCCCTATCTAACTCGCGCCGCAGCAGGGCTAAGGCCTCCTCCACAACTAAGGTCACATTAAGCGGCTCGGCCTTAGCTTGACGACGCTTAAGTAAACCGCGAATGCGGTGCACGACCGCCCCCGCGCGAATCGACTGCGCATTAATTTTACCCAGTACATCATAGAGTTCGGGATTATCTTGCCCAAGTCTTTCCAGTTGGAGCATGGCGCCTTCGCTGTATTGAGTAATGGCCGCTATGGGTTGATTAAGCTCATGGGCAAGGCCAGCGCCAATTTCCCCGAGGATCGCCGCACTTTGTAACCGCTCAAGCTGCAACGCCTTGTCTTTTAATTGCCGTTCAGTGCTAACTAAAAACTCGCTCTTTTGGCGAAATTTATATTCAAGCCAGAGATGATAGATAGTGGAAACGATAAAGATCAGCAGTAATACCCCACCCCATTCTTTATTTTTTGCCATCCATTTATAGACGGTTTGATAGAGTGGCGGCGATGCCCCCTGCAGTTGCAACTCTTTAAATAATTCAATGACTTTTAACTGGCTTACCGGTGCAGTCCAGCCCAAAGTATCGGCGGTAATTGCAGCCACATGGTCGGCGGGTAAATCGAATAAGGCACGGGTAATCGCCATCGTCAGCCGAGGGGAGACAATATCCGCCGCTGCGAATGACCAATTTGGGTATAACTGAGTGCTCACTTCGCAATCACATCCTGGGGGCGTAATAGGATGGATCACCCGATAATCGGCCTGATTGACTAGGCCAGTTTCAATCATTTCCTCTAGGGTGCAAAACGGTGCTATCGCGGCATCGGCACTGCCATCACGAACTTGATAAATTAGTGGTTCTAGCGGAAAACCTAAAAAACGCACTTGCCCAAAAAATTGTTCCGGTAAAAAACCCATTTTATGCAATAGGCCCATCGCCGCTTGATAGCCACCTAAGGCCTGTGGATCCGTTGCGACCACATTTTTCCCCCGCAGATCCTGCAGGGTACGGATAGGGCTGTCGGCGCGGACAATAATGGTCGCACCTATAGTAAAAGTGCTGCCCTGATGTTTACGGCTCTTCATCGTTGCGAGCCAAGACAATGGAAAATTATTGCTTAAATACAGATATTGCCCAGGGTTGGTCACGATAAACTGCAGCTCGTGATTCAGTAGCTGGCTGCTCATGCCATTAAAATCGACGGGAACCACTTCAAAATGGCTATTGGGCACTTGTTCAGTCAAATAATCCATCATAGGTTGCCAACGCTGTTTGGCCTGCAATACGCCATGATTGGCAAGCACGCCAACCCTAAAATGGTGCACCTGTGGCGGTTCATCGGCATAGGATAGATTGGCCCCAATAACACTTAAGAGCAGCAATCCCATCACTATCGCTTTACCGCAGAAACCCATTGTCATCGCCTCAATTACCCAGTCTTATTATGCCCTTGCACTTAAGCGACTTTAGCCCGCAGATAAAAAACAAGCTGTGAAATGCCGCTAAACTCTAGTTTCTGCCCAAGGAAAATAGGCTAATTTAGTGATGCACCTCCCAAGACCTAGGCTTAACATTGAGCCCAGGCCGCAGCCAGCTTAAGCTGATAGGGTGCTCTGCGACCCATAAGGAAATCCATGTCTACCAACTTGCCACTGTATTTAGTCGATGACGATGAAGCGATTTTAGACTCGCTGGGTTTTATGCTCGGGCAATTTGGCTACCCAGTGCAAACCTTTAACAGTGGCCGCGATTTTTTGGCGCAATGCCCCTTAACCCAAGCGGGCTGCGTGATTTTAGATAGCCGAATGCCGGAGATCACCGGCCAAGAAGTGCAGCAAAAACTGCTAGAAACCCACAGTCCGCTAGGGGTGATATTTTTAACTGGCCACGGGGATTTACCCATGGCGCTGAGCGCCTTCCGTAAGGGTGCCTGCGACTTTTTTCAAAAACCCGTATCGGGTAAAGCACTAGTACAGGCTATAGATAAAGCCCATAAAGAAAGCCAAGCGACCTTCGAGCAACAAAACCTACAGCATAAATTTAATCAACTGACCGAGCGTGAGCATCAGGTATTAGCCCATGTGATCCAAGGTATGACCAACAAGCAAATCTCAGAGGCGATGTTTTTATCCCTGCGCACGATTGAAGTGCACCGAGCCAAAATCATGAAAAAACTCGAAGTAAATAATATGGCGGAGTTAGTGCAACACTTAGGCAATCTGAGTTCTGACTTATAAACCTGTGCCTGTGACATACGCTCGGTACCTTCTCGCCATTCTTAATCATAACCGCTAAACCATTTTACTTAGCCCATTGAAGGTGCCGTAACGGCGCAACTTTCATCCTACCTGCGACAAGCTGTCGCAGTTTGTATCTTTAGCTTTGTCCACCTAAACATAAACTGCCACACTCAGCCTAGGTTCTCTCCTTTATGCCACAGGCATTAAAGATCCACTGCTTTTGAACCTTCCCCCGAGGGCGCCAGTTCCCTCGGGGATTTTTTATGGGCTCAATTTGGTTTATAAAACTCACCCTCCAGCCACAAACAAAGTAAATTTTGCTGTTCCAACCATAATGTTTTTGATACATCATCAGTGACTCATCAGTAAGCTTTAAACTTAATCAAGGAAGAATTTATGTCTAAAACCTTCATCACCATCCTATTTAGTGTCTTTATTGTTAGCTCCCTGAGCGGATGCCTGACAAACACACTGGTTAGTAATAAATGCAATAAGACATACCCTGCTGGCGATCAAGACTGTAATAAAACTGACGCAGCAGTTTATGTTGCTGCGGCCATGTTAGAAGGTACAGATAAGGGCCAAAGTTGTAATGATATGTCGGGCAAAGCTAAGCAAGATTGCCTTGCGCAGCAACAGGCACTGAAAGAATCATTAGAAAAACATACTCATAAATAGCATTTCGCGAGCGTTTCAAGGGGGGACACTGCAAGCATATAAACAAGATTAAGGCTGTAATTGATCTTTTGCAGTATGCCCCTAACACTAGCAACACAGCGAAACATATAATTAACAAAGTTAATTACTATCAACAGCTTAATGACCACTTCCTCGATTTAAGTTAAAATGCGGCTCTCTTAGCAGCAGGTAACTAATATGAGCCGTCTACACACATCCAAGGGATTTACCTTAATCGAACTAGTGGTCGTTATCATCATCTTAGGAATACTTGCTGTGGTCGCGGCACCACGGTTTTTAAACCTGAGTCAAGATGCTCACGATGCCAGGGCCAAGGCCGCCTTCGCTGCTTTTACCTCTGGCGTAAAGCTGTATCACAGTTGCTGGCTTGCGGGCGGTCACTCGGGCTACACCCAAGATCTCGCCTGTTATGGTGATGGCACTCTAGACTCAACCACCACTGGTTTTCCGTTGGGAACAGAGACTTCAACTGCTGATGCAGGCTCTAAGTTGCAGGGCGATTATTGCGGTCAGTTATGGCAAGGTCTGTTGGCTAATAATGAATTTGTCATTGCAGACCAATACTCTTGGAGCACTGAACCCAATGTCGATATTGTTTACTGGTACGGTGCCATCGACATAACAGCTCCCAATGCTTACTGTATCTTCAACTATGTTTCGGACGACCGCAGCATCGGTAGTGAAAACTGGGATTTTAAATACTATCCCTACAGTGGAAAGACTGAAGTCGGTCGTTCAACCTTACCACCACCAGATGCACCTTAACGCACCAGTAGATCAACGTTCGCCACAGGGCAAAAAATCCCCGACTCCCTGTGGCTTTTTCTTCGATAACTTGAATTATTGCCATCTATCCCCATATCTACTCCATCATCCACCGAGTGATTTAACCCTCGGGCCAGAGAAGAGGATTCATTGTGACCACTATCGTATCAGTACGCCGTAATAATCAAGTTGTCATCGCCGGCGATGGCCAAGTCTCCCTAGGCAATACCGTCATGAAAGGTAACGCCAAGAAAGTGCGTCGCTTGTATCACAACAAAGTGCTGGCCGGTTTTGCAGGCGGCACCGCCGATGCCTTCACCCTATTCGAGCGTTTCGAGTCCAAACTCGAAATGCACCAAGGCCATTTACTGCGCTCGGCCGTCGAACTGGCCAAAGATTGGCGTACCGACCGAATACTACGCAAACTCGAAGCTATGCTGGTCGTGGCGGATGCAGAAGCGTCACTCATCATCACAGGTAATGGCGATGTAGTGCAGCCAGAACACGACTTAGTCGCTATCGGCTCGGGCGGAAACTATGCCCAAGCGGCGGCACTGGCGCTGCTACAAAATACCGAGTTATCGGCGCTGGAAATTGCTGAAAAATCGCTAACTATTGCAGGCGATATTTGCGTATTTACCAATCAATTCAAGACGATTGAAGAACTCAATTACTAAACAGCCCGTGAGGAATATTATGTCTGAAATGACCCCCCGTGAGATTGTCCACGAGCTGGATGCACATATCATTGGCCAGAAAAAGGCCAAACGCTCCGTCGCCGTCGCCCTGCGTAACCGCTGGCGCCGCATGCAGTTGGATGCCGACTTTCGTCAAGAAGTCACCCCAAAAAACATTCTGATGATTGGCCCAACCGGCGTGGGTAAAACCGAAATTGCCCGCCGTTTAGCTAAGCTGGCTAACGCGCCATTTATCAAGGTTGAAGCGACCAAGTTCACCGAAGTCGGTTATGTGGGGAAAGAAGTCGAGCAAATCATCCGTGATTTAACTGATATCGCCATCAAGCTGACCCGCGAGCAACAAATGGGTAAGTGTCGCCAACGCGCCGAAGAACACGCCGAAGAACGCATTCTCGATGCCCTGTTGCCTAAGCCGAAAAACGACTGGGACAACACTGAAACCGACTCGAGTTCAAACACTCGTCAGATCTTCCGCAAGAAGCTACGTGAAGGCCAATTGGACGACAAAGAAATCGATATCGACGTGGCTCAGCCACAAATTGGTATCGAAATCATGTCGCCACCCGGCATGGAAGAAATGACCAACCAACTGCAAAGCCTGTTTAAAAATATGGGCCAAGCACCGGCAAAACGCCGCAAGATGAAGATCAAAGAAGCCTTTAAGCTGTTGATCGAAGAAGAAGCGGCTAAACTGGTGAATCAGGAAGATTTAAAAGAGCAAGCCATTGAATTGGTTGAGCAACACGGCATAGTGTTCCTCGATGAAATCGATAAAATCTGTAAGCGTGGCGAAACCTCAGGCCCAGACGTATCCCGCGAAGGCGTGCAGCGCGACCTGCTGCCGCTGGTTGAAGGTTGCACTGTGACCACTAAACACGGCATGGTGAAAACCGACCACATTCTGTTTATTGCCTCGGGCGCGTTCCAGATGTCTAAGCCATCGGATTTGATCCCTGAGTTGCAAGGCCGTCTGCCAATCCGCGTTGAGTTAGATGCACTCTCAGCCGATGATTTTAAACGTATTCTGACCGAACCACACGCCTCGCTCACCGAGCAATATGTGGCGCTAATGGGCACAGAAGGCGTTAAAGTCGAGTTTACCGAATCGGGTATTGAGAGCATCGCCAAGGCCGCATGGCAAGTCAACGAGCGCACCGAAAACATCGGTGCCCGTCGCCTGCACACTGTGATGGAAAGGCTAATGGAAGATATCTCCTACGAGGCATCGGAAAAATCAGGCTCCGCCTTTGTGATCGACGCCGACTACGTCAGCGACCACTTAGATAACTTAGTCCAAGACGAAGACTTAAGCCGCTTTATCCTCTAAGCGCTCAAAGCTCGTAAGCGGTCAAAGTTCGTAGTAGAACAAAGTTGATTGGGCTTGCCCTTAAGCTGGTTTGGCATGCTGTTGATGCCAAACCAGTCACCTAAGTGTAAAACTGTGATCAGGGCTAAGGCATACCCTTTGTATCCTTGGCCGCGAATGGCTACATTAACCAAGCGTTATTTTAGTGAGCCGTTATCTTATCCCTAGCATTTTTTGGTAACCAACCTATGACCACTGCAACCCCCAATGTCATCGACCTCAAATTAAAACGTAAATCGCGCATTTTAGAAATCAGCTTCGACAATGGTGAGCAGTATCAACTCAGCTGCGAGATGCTCAGAGTCTACTCACCCTCCGCTGAAGTGCATGGTCACGGCAATCCCAAACTGGTCACCCACAAGAAAAACGTCAATATCACCAGCATCGAACCCGTCGGCAATTACGCCGTAAAAATCGTCTTCGACGATGGCCACGATACCGGCCTATTCTCGTGGAAAGTGCTCTACGACCTCGCTACTCACCAAGTGGATTTATGGGAAAAATACCTAGCCCGCCTGCGCGCCGAAAAGGCCTCACGCGAGCCACTGATCGCGATGAATATTAAATACAATTAATCGGTTGCTAATCGGTTGAATAGCCCGCCACACCTTAATAGTGCCAAGCTAGAAAGCTCTGCGCTAAAGGCTGAGTTGGTAGTATCAAACTGATAAATATTCTATTTTCCACGATAACACTTAAAGTCGTGGGGCTTCACCCCACACCCGACCAAGGAGGACTGCTCGTCCTATCCTCCTTGGATGCTCCTTGACGCCCCTAACGGAGTTGAAAGCCCCTTGGGCATAAAGCCAAATTTGCTATCGCTTCCGAAGGATGCGTCCATGCACCTGCGAAAGCTAGCTCGCCATCCATGGCGAGACTCACGCAATTTGTCTATTCGCCCTGCGGCAACTCCGAGGGGGAGGTGAACTCCTGTAACTACTGTGTTGGCTATAAATCTAAAAAGAGTCTTGCATGCCCCATCTTTCATTATCTTTCAAGTTAATATTTTTAGCCAAAACAGGTTGTTGGCAAACTGACTGTGTATTATGTTCTAGTTTTATCTAGGGTGGCCAGATTTATATAATCTGAATAAAGGAGTAACCTACAATGAGTGACGAACAAAATGTTAGCAGCCTATATCACTTCACTACAATGAATGGTTTGCTTGGGATTGTTGGAAATAATAAAATCTGGTTTACAGATTATAGATTTTTAAATGACAAAAATGAAGTATCAATTATTTATAACAAACTTATTGAGAAGCTTAAAGATATTAAATATATAAACGCCTCAAATCAATTGCAGATTTATTTTAACAATTTTACTCGAGATTACTCTTTGGGTATATGTAGCTTTTCGAATAACTATGACTCTTTAGCACAATGGCGACTTTATGCTGATGATTGTCAAGGTGCTTGTATAGGTTTCAATCGAAGCCTTTGGGATAATAGATCTGAAGCAAATTGGAACCTTTTTCCTCCAATTACTGGTTCAATATATGATGAGTGCTTTAAAAAACCATTTGTAACTAAATTAATAAAATGTGAATACAAAGATATTAAAAGTTATATTGATGAGTTAATTATTGAATTCAATGATTACTTTATAGAAATAGAGAAAAACGACTCAAAACTAAAAAACATCCCATCACTTTCGAGTGAAGAAAAGTTAAAATACATAAGTTTATTAATACGAATATCCGCATGGAAACATACTGATTTTTCATATGAAAAAGAAGAAAGGTCTATATCTATAACACCTAAAACAGATATAAAAATTAGAGCTAGTAAAAATTCACTAGTCCCATATTATGAGTTAAACATAAGTCCTACTTTCTCTTTTGATAACTATCATATGATAATATTGGGAGCAAAATGCGACCCCAATACAAATGAAGCAATTGAGTACTTATTTAATTATCATGTACAGTATGAAGAGGTTGACGGGCCTGGCTATCATAAACTTGAGTATTATGCTAAGCAATTAGCAAATGAACATCCTGACAAATATAGGGCACTTACATATTGCGCACATCAAATTACAGCTTATCGATAAAGTAGTAATCATAAAGTAATGCCATCTATAGATGGAAAAGGCTAAATTCTTTTTTGATACACAACCAATACCTAAGGATCAGAAGTTCACCTTCCTCTGCGAAGTTACTGAAGGGCGTTGAAGACTCTTTATTAAAAGGATCGCGTGTGACGCAGACAGGACGTCTGCGTAGCTTTCGGGGAAGGGGCGAATGAAAATCGGTGATTTTCGAGCTTATGAGCGAGAGGCAGGGACTGCCGAACTGGAGTGCTTTACATGGATGTAAAGCGGAACCATCGGAAGCGTTAGCGATTTTCGAATAAGCACGAAGCCACTAACTAATGCATGTAACTTCGCTAGGGGCGTCTTGGCTGCTTGTGAAAACAATAGCAAGGAGGATAGGACGAGCAGTCCTCCTTGGTCGACTCTTTATTAAAAAATCAGGGGGTGAAGCCCCACGACTTTGACTTTGCTTTTAAAAGCCTTTTAAACGCAACTAAACGAAGTGTACAAATACCCTGCCTTGTGATCCTCGCAGTTCCGCAATCCGTAATGTTCAGCAATATCCAATCGCGAAATGTGTAACCGCGAGAGTCATTCACCAGAGCCCACCTAATGCAATTACGGCAGCAATCACAGCAGCAATTACAGCAGCAATTACAGCACTTCCATACAGTCAGGCTAATTTTAGGCGATCAACTCAATGCCCAGCATTCTTGGTTTAACCGCGTTGATGATCAAGTGCTGTATGTGATTGCAGAATTGCATCAAGAAAACACCTATGTGACCCACCATGTGCAAAAGATCTGTGCGTTCTTTAGCGCCATGGCGCTGTTTGCCAGCGAGCTTAACGCTGCGGGGCATAAAGTCCGTTATCTCACCCTCGACGAGACCCAAGACTTTGCCGATCTTAATGCCTTGATCCAACACAATATCGCCGAAACAGGGGCGATTAAGTTTGAATATCAACGGCCTGACGAATATCGACTCCTCGCTCAATTAAGCCAGCTAAAGCTTGCCAATGCCGTTATAAATTGCGTCGATACCGAGCACTTTTTATTACCCTTTGGCGAGATTGATAGGGAGTTTGCCCAGGGGCAGCACAGGTTGATGGAGCATTTTTATCGGCGAATGCGCAAAAGATTCAATATCTTAATGGAGGATGGCAAACCTGTCGGTGGACAATGGAATTTTGATGCGAGCAATAGGCAAAAGCTTAAATCCCAAGATATTAAATCATTACCCACACCCTTGATGTTTGGCCACGATGTGGAAGATATTCTCGAGCGCCTTCAACGCCATGGGATTAATACTATGGGCAAGGCGGATACGCGTTTACTTTGGCCGATAAACCGTGCGCAAAGCCTCGAGCTCCTGAGGCATTTTTGTGAATATTGCCTGCCCGCCTTTGGCCGTTTTCAAGATGCGATGACCCAGCAACATCCGGCGCAGTGGAGCCTGTACCATAGTCGGCTTTCCTTTAGCCTAAACGCAAAACTTATCAGCCCGTTAGAAGTGACTCATGCGGTGATTGAGCACTATCATGCAAACCCAAAAATCGAGATTGCCCAAGTCGAAGGTTTTGTTCGGCAAATCCTCGGCTGGCGTGAATATGTGCGCGGCATCTATTGGGCGAATATGCCCGGATACGCCAGCATTAATGCCCTTGAGGCCGCACACAAGCTGCCCGACTACTTTTGGGATGGCAAGACTTCCATGAATTGCCTGCGCCATGCCCTATCCCAATCACTGGATTTTGCCTATGCCCATCATATTCAACGCTTAATGGTGATTGGCAACTTTTGTCTATTGACTGAAATCGCCCCAAAGGAGGTGGATAAATGGTACTTGGGCGTGTATGTGGATGCGATTGAATGGGTCGAAATGCCCAATACTCGCGGTATGGCGCTGTTTGCCGATGGCGGTATTGTCGGCACTAAACCCTATGCCGCGAGCGGCAGTTATATCAATAAAATGAGCGACTATTGCACCGGATGCCATTATCAAATTAACGCCCGGAGCGGCGAATCAGCCTGCCCGTTAAATAGCCTGTATTGGCGCTTTATGGATAAACACCGCGCAAAACTGTCACACAATCCGCGCATCGCCATGCTTTACCGCACTTGGGATAAAACCGAGAATTCGGTTAAACAGGCGATACTGGCCACGGCGGAGCAGCATTTAGATCACCTTGAACAGCTATAACGACTTAGCCCCCCAAGATTCGACCTTCACAACGGCGATTTAGCGCTGATGACCAGAGAATTAATCTCTATTATTTAGCGAGTTAAATTCCAAAACGCTTAATCTAAAATGGCACAAACTACATTGATTTGTTACCTTTATGTTTAGTGAACATTAGAAAGAATCAATAGCCCAATGGATAACCTCATCATAAAACCAAGCTATGTAACGCTGTTCAATTGCATCGGTGCTGCATGCGAAGACAGTTGCTGTAGCGATTGGACGATCACTTTCGATAAAAAGAGCTATAAAAATACCATTAAAAATCCACAACTGGCGGCAATTGCAAAAATAGCGTTTGTTGAAATAAAAACAGATGCCGATCGTTGGGCACAAATAAAACTCAACCCCCAAGGAACATGCCCATTTGTCAATGAGCATAAGCTTTGTAATATTCATGCAACAGCTGGGGAAAAAGCCCTTAGTGACACCTGCCGAACTTATCCACGGACCCATAATATTTTTGGTGGGACTAAATATGAGAGCCTATCGCTATCGTGCCCGGAAGTCGCTCGCTTAGTGTTATTTAACCAAGATGCTTTTCAATTTGATGTAAACACGAGTGGAATAAAACGACAGTCATCGCCAAGTCCCCTTTGGTTAGAAAAGACCTATGAATACAGCTTAGATCTGTTAATTAATTTGGGACTAGATTGGCAACAGGCACTGATGGCAATTGGATTTTTAGTTAAAGTCAGTGACCAAGTCCGCCAAGATGAACTGCCAATATCAGAGATAGATAAACGCTTTCAACAACTCAAATTACTTGCAGAGTCAAAATTGATAACGGAGCAATATCAAAAAATCCCCTACACACCACAACCTCAAATGAGGGCTTTTCTCTCGGTACACGACCAATTATGCAAGTCCCATTCTAGAAGTTTAAGACCTCGATTTACGTCACTAAATGAAGCGATTGCCTTATTGTGCAATGAACAAAATGACTATCAAATTGACGCATTAAATAATGCATGGGATGAGTACGCTATGCCTGCTCTTGTTAATCATCCCGATCTCTTTGACCGATACATTTTATACTCAATTTATCATAATCACTTTCCATTTATAGATACTCAGCAACCTTGGGTAGCATTCCGCTTACTCGTACTAGACTGTTTTATGGTCCGCTGCTATCTATCTGCCGTCGCCTATAAAAACAAAGGATTATCAGAAAGCGATATCGTTATGTGCTTTCAGATTTATCATGTTGTACGACAACACCAAATAAAATTTTCAGAAGGTATAAATGAAACGCTACAAGAGTGCGGAATTGACAGTATTCCGGCCGCAATGAGCTTGTTAAAAACGGCAAACTAGGGCCATAACATCAGAGTGTTTTATCGCTGGATGAACATGGTCTCTTGATAAGCGTTAACCCTGGCAAAAATGCGCATAATTTAATCGATTCCCTTGACCCCATACCGCGGTCCAGCCGTTCACATCGCTCATATCGCTAAAATAGAGGGTATGGGAGTCAAGGCATGCATCTTGAAAGGGCGCTTTATTGTCATTAATAAACTGCGCCGATGCGGCCAAAATATCGCTGCATACCTCATCGTCAGCGACTAACCAGATAAAGTCCTCACGCCAATCGTCCCGTGCTAAAGCATCTTCGGGGGAATATAAATCCAGTTTTTGCTTGAGTATGTGCCACTGGTCGAGCGTCACGGAGCAAGAGATCACCAACTTATCGTAAACCCCAGATCCGCCCGCCCAAAAGGATAAATCAAAATCTAACTGCTGCGGCTCGGGCGCAAATCCCAATAGATTCTCAATCACTTGTAAGCTTTTGGCTAAATCGGTTTCAGGGCTTCGATAACGCACTTCGATTCCATCATACTTTCGCATACTACTGACTCCTGTAGCCCTTTGGTGACTCTTAGTGCTATCGCCATTCTAATGATAAAAAAATTTATTATTTAATGAGTTATAAAAATTGCACCCAAACGGCTTTATTTTACCTGCCCGCCTTCACCCACAGGTTTCTTTAATAACTTACGCTGCAAGGTGCGGCGGTGCATGCCGAGTTGGCGGGCGGTGGCCGACACATTACCTTGATTGGCATTGAGCACTTGCTGAATATGTTCCCACTCTAACCGCTTAGGGTTAAGCGGCGAGTCGTCGACTTCATCTTCTTGAAGTGTATGGGAATGACTATCCATATCCAAAGCTGCAAGCAGAGTTTGGGTATCCACTGGCTTAGCCAAATAGTTATCGGCGCCGAGGCGAATGGCTTCTACTGCGGTGGCGATACTGGCGTAACCAGTAAGCAAGACCATAGTCACCTTGGGCAGCAGATTACGCAGTGGCACAATGAGCCCTAGCCCATTCGCCTCGGCAAGTTTCATATCGAGCAAAATATGGCTTGGGCGAAATTCCCGCGCCACCAGCAGGGCATCACTGGCATCGTGAATTAAACGACACTCAAAGCCGTGGCGGCTCAGCCTTCGCGCCAAGATATTTGCCAGTGCTTGGTCATCTTCGATAATCAGTAGCCGTTTCATACACTTGCCTCATCGGTGCTCTGGCTCTGCGGCCCTAACACTGAAAAACGGATCTGTGCCACTGTGCCTCCTTGGGGATGATTCGCCAAGATAAGCTCTGCGCCCAGTCGGTTTAAACTCGCATGGCTGAGCAACAGGGCTATGCCTAGGCCCTTGGGACTCTCGATTAATAATGTGCCGAGTTGCGGTAATAAAGCGGGGGCGATACCTGCGCCATAATCGCGGATCTGCAGATAGATCTGATCTTCCCTTGGTGCTATATCCACACTGATATCCACCTGCGCCCTCCCTAGGGTTTCAGTACTCGCGCGGGCAGCATTTTCAATCAACGCCATGATCGCTGGGGTTAGGCTCATATCGGTTAAAATGCTGCGCTCGGCGAGTTTTTCGGCAGTGCAGGTCATCAACCACTGGATCTCAGTTTGTGGCATCAACAGCAGTGTTTTCTGTTTAAGTCCATCAATCAACTCGCCGAATAACAATGGACGCTGGCGGCGGTCACGAATCGATTCGGTGGCTAAACGCAATTCGGCAAGCGTATGCTCGCAGCGCCCTAGGGCAGTTTCCATCTCTTCCACTAACGCAGAAGCATCGCCACTTTCCTCTTTCACTTCATCGAGTAATAGCCTTAAGGTGGATAGCGGCGTGGCCAATTGGTGCGCCATTTGCGCCGAGGCGGTGCCCAACGCCAGCAGTTGCTCCTGGCGCAATTGCCCCTCGCGCATAAATGCCAATTGCGCATCCTGCCGGCGCATACGTTTAGTGATTAACGCCACGCTGGTTGTCATCACCAAAGCTGAAATCACAAAATTAAACCACATGCCTAAATAGTGGGAACTCATGTCCATGCCATGGTGCTGCATCGGCGATTCAGGCACGGTAAAGATCATCAGGCTGTAGGCGAGCGTCGACATCGCCGTTAGCACCCAAGGTGCCCAGATAGGTAAAGTCACTGCCGCAAGCGCGATGGGCAGTAATAGTAACGAGATAAACGCATTGGTGGCACCACCGGAAAAGTGCAACCAGGAGATCCAAAATAAAGTGTCTAGGCTGAGGGCGATAAAGAGGCCACTCTCTTTGGCAAACAAAGGTTTACGCAATGCCAGTGTGAGGGATAGAAACAGGATTTCCAGCACAAGCACATGAATTAATGGCTCCATTTGCAGGCTAAGGCCAAAGGTGTCGGCGGCAAACGTAGTTAAGCCAATTTGTAGCAATAGACCTAAGGTTCGTAGCAATGCGACTTGGTCGGCGGCCTGCAGACTGGTGCCTAATATCTTAGTCATAGCCATTCCTACAGTGTGAGTCCAAGTGCGGCAAGTGCACCACTCGATTGCGTTAATGCTTGGTGCGCGCCAGTGGCAAAATCAATGTCAGAGCGAATACCGAGCGCCGCTAAACGCGCACAGCTCAAAGTACAGTCCCTCGGCCTTTTGGCGCTATCCGTCGGCGTAGATTCAGGCGTTAAGTGCGCCGTACTGAGTTGTAAAATCTCCCCTAAGGTCAGCAGCATTCGATACTTAGTCATAGTCTCTGCGGCGCTAAAGTGATAAATCCCCTGCACTGTTGTTTCTTGAAGATGCAATTCTTGAAGATGCAGGGCAATCAGCTTATCTATGGCATTGGCAATATCGGCGGTTGAGGTTGGGCTACGCACCGCCCAATCATCGATCCCCTGAGGGCGTTTATCCATCAGCTGCTGGATCAGCACTAACACCGCAGACTCACTGAGTTTTTCGACCTGCCCATAGAGAATAGGAAGGCGCAGCACCGCAAAATCGGGATCAATACTTAACACTATTTCTTCGCCCTTACGCTTTGATTCGCCGTAAAAATTAACAGGGTGAGTCGCGGCATCTTCGGCATACTTTGGTTGAGTTCCATCGAACACATAGTCGGTGGAAATATAAATAAGCCACGCATGATTAGCTTTAGCGGCCTGCGCTAAGGCTTGACTGGCGGATAAATTCAGCGCCAAGGCTGCCTGAGGATTTTGCTCCGAGACATCGGGTCGGCGTTCTGCGGCGCAGTGGACAATCACTTGAGGACTGTGGAGTGAGACAAAGTCGGCAACTTCATTAGAATGAGTAAGATCGAGCCTGTGCACGCTATCATTGGCGCGGCTAAAACCCGTGGCGACAACCTCATGCCCTGTTAATTCAAGCTGTTTTACCACAGCCCTGCCGAGTTGCCCCGTCGCCCCCGTTACCATGATCTTCGCCATATGCCCCATCACCATTCACGCTGAAATTTGGCTTATGATTCTAAAAGCTTTTCATATTCAACGCACTTGTTTACTCTTGTTTGCCGAAGTTAATCCCATAAAAGTTAATCCCATATAAGAAAGGCTGAATTTGAGTTCAACACTTCCCTTAATATTGGCGGGGCCAATGCTGCGCCACTGCGATGGCTCACACTTTACCCTGTGGTTTGTTAGCCGCGAGCCCTTGACTGAGCTTAGATTACACTTAGGCGAGCAAGAATATCCGTTGCAGGATGCAGATTTGCATTATGTGCCACTCGGGCAGCACGCCCATCAATACCTTATTACCCTGTCGCGCCCCGAGTTGCTCACGCCCAATAGCGTCACAAGCTACCGAGTGTTCGCCAGCCAGCATGGGGATATTTTTGCCCACCTAAGCGAGCTGAACTACGGCCAAGCCGATACGCCAAACCTGCGTTTCACGCCCCAATTAACCCATATTTACCATGGTTCTTGCCGTAATCCCCATCACCATAGTGACGATGCCTTAGTCGCCGCCGATGCACGATTATCACGGATAATCGACAGCAACTTAGATGACAGCAACTTAGATGACAGCAACTTAGATGATAGCAACTTAGACGAGCGCCCAGCCTTGATTATGCTCAGTGGCGATCAGGTCTATGTGGATGATGTTGCTGGCCCCATGCTATGCGCTATCGGCCAAGTGATCACACTACTCGGTCTTAACCGTGAGTTATTTGAAGGGGCGAATATCCAAGGCAGCCAAGACATTCGCTACCAACCGATGGAACTATATCAGCGGCATAAAAACCTGCTGCCCCATACCCAGTATCCTGCCAAAACCGCACTCTGGCGTTGGTATCGCAATCATCCGATTTTTACGTCATCCATCGCCGAAAATCACTTAGTCAGCCTGAGTGAAATCATCGCCCTGTATTTACTCACTTGGTCACCCGAGCTATGGGATTTAGTCGAACTGCCTAAGGATATCGAGGGTTTAACACCTGCCAATAGCGCACGCTGGCGTAAGGAATGGCAGCACTTACTCGCCTTTAAAGCGGGGCTGAAACAAGTCAGGCGTTTTATGGCGCACATTCCGGTTTATATGATGTTTGACGACCATGACATCACTGACGATTGGAACCTCACCGCCAAATGGGAACAAGCCGCATACGAGCATGCATTTTCGAAGCGTATTATTGGCAATGCTTTGATTGGCTATGTTTTATTTCAAGGGCTTGGCAATGCACCGGATAAGTTTTCTAAAGAGGTAAGGCCCCTATTGGATGCTTTTTTTAAGCAGCCGCAGGCCAAACTACAGGATGAGCTGATCGACCAACTGCTGCAATTTGAGCAGTGGCATTACACCCTAGACACCTCTCCCAAACTCGTCGTGCTCGATATCCGCACCCGCCGCTGGCGCAGTGAATCCAATTTGGCCAAACCCTCGGGGCTAATGGATTGGGAAGCCCTAATGGACTTGCAACAGGAGTTGCTCGGCCAGTCTAAGGTCATTATTGTCTCGCCGGCACCTATGTTTGGGGTCAAATTAATTGAAGCGGTGCAGCGCACGGCCACGTTGATGGGGGCATCCCTATTAGTGGACGCCGAGAACTGGATGGCACATCCGGGCGCAGCCAACAGCCTACTGAGTATTTTTATGCACCGTAAAACCCCAGAGGAATTTGTGATCCTCTCTGGAGATGTGCACTACTCCTTTGCCTACGACATCAGCATTCGCTTTAGGCGTAGCAGCCCAAATATTTATCAAATCACCTGCAGCGGGATTAAAAACCAATTTCCTGAAAAGTTACTGCCGCTTTTCGACAAGCTCAACGGTTGGTTTTATGGCCATTTTTCACCGTTAAACCTACTGACAAAACGCAAACGCTTGTTGATCCGAGGTAGACGCCCCAATGGTGAGCGAAGCCAACGTCTAGTCAATCGAAGTGGTATCGGTATGTTAACCTTGGCAGACAATGGTGCACCGACAAAAATCGCCGTTTTACATGGAGATATGAGTGAAACCCTATTCGAGCCACCTAAACAAGCATAAATCCTTCACACTGAACATCGTGGTCAATCCCACTCACTGGGTCGATAAAACGCAAACGCTGCGCCATCAGATTCAGGGGTGTAGCAAAGTTATCCGGCCCTTTAGGTAATAAAGTTGGATAAAATCTGTCATTTAATAATGGCATACCGAGACTGAGCATATGCACGCGCAACTGGTGGGTTTTGCCCGTAATCGGGCTTAGGTGGAATAAGCCTACATCTCCCTCTATTGCCACCAAACTGATCTCAGAGTGGGTATTCGCTTCCCCTTCAACCACTTGCATAATAAAACTCGGCTCACTCGGCTGCATACGGTTTTTCACCGTCCAATGTAGCGGCAACGACAGGCAGCCCTTTCGATATTGCTCAATGATATGGGGAGTTAGTTTTGCCATCGCTTGATAGTCTTTACGAATAGCATCGTCAACAAAGAGTTGGTGGTATAAGTGACGGGTTTGAGGCCGAGTGGTCATCAGGATCACCCCTGCGGTTTCACGATCTAATCTGTGGGCTGGCGCGATCGTCTCGATACCTGTGCGTAATCTTAATCTGTGCACTAGGCACTCATTGACATAGTTACCGCTTGGGGTCACAGGTAAAAAATGGGGTTTGTAGGCCAAGATGACATTTTCATCTTGAAAAAGAATCTGCTCTTCGAAGGGGACCCGAGTTTCCACAGGCACTTCACGGTAATAATAGACCCGCGCCGTTGGCCGATATGCCGTATCTAACCCAATGACACTGCCATCCTGCCAATGCACTTTGCCATCGAGGATCCGTTGCCGCCATACATCCTCACCTATACGCGCAAAATGGCTCGCAAGAAAGGCAAACACGGTTGATTTATCGGCAATTTCCCGAGGGAGTACCACATAGGAAGGCTGGGCTGCGCGGGCGGTTTGAGTCATATAAAAAAATAGCGGCCAAATACAGCCGCCATTTTAGCCTCGATACGGTTTTTCAGTCCACATGGGACTTGATAAGTTGCAGCACAAAATCCATGGTTTTATGGCAGTCGGGTTGATTCACTAGTAAAAGTTTATCCTTGTTATACATAGGTAAAACCTCTAGCCAGCGCTGACTTACCCAAGCGGCATCCTCTAAATGCACTTGGGAGTAGAGTTCGAGCAAATCCGGGTTCACCTCATAAAATTGCTCAAGTGCGGCGCTGATCAATTCGAACTCACCTTGAATGGGCTCTTCCTGCCAGTTACGGCAAGGTAAAGTGCGGGACATCCACAGTTTATCCTTAGTCTGTGCCGCCGAGAGTATACTGACCCGCTGCCGCCCTTCGAGCACTATGCTGAGGGAATCATCTTCAAGCTGGTTAAAATCGATAATATCGCATTGGGTGGCGGTGGGATAACAGGGCGGGCTACCCCGCGGCCTCATTGCCGCAAAGGCCAAATCGTATCGCCCCTTTAACACATCCGCGACCATTCGTAGATGCCCAGGTTCGACCACGCGGACTTCAATCCTTCCCTGTGGCAGTAACAAGGCATCGCGCATAATTAACGCCATTTCTCGTGTTTGCATAGCAACCTCCTGCCCCTCAAATAGAAGGAAACGGCCATCCGCTCGCTCGTATTCCCTATTAACTTAGAGTGTAGCAGGAGAAATAATTTCCTTCCTAAAGCCGCTGAGTACAAAAAAGAATTTTGTACTTGGTATGCTCACAGCCTAGAAATGCTCTAGCCTTTCCATCAAATTCCCCTTAGCGATCACCTCGGCAAACTCCTCACCTAAGCGCTCACTCAAGGCCACCGAGACTCGCCAATATTTGATGCGCTGCGCCGTATCTAATTGCTTAAAGTCCTCTCTATCGGGGATTTTGCCAAAGGGCAGCGATGCGACAAACTCGGCCGTTGGCGCTAACACTAAGGCATTGTGGTAATGGCTTCTCCCTTGACGCCAACTTAAGGATTTATCAAACCAACCTGGGCTGATGGTCGGATAAAAATGTGGATACAGGGTTAATCCCTTGGCGTGGGATAACGGCAAATCGAAGTGATAGTCGGTAATGCCACCATCATAGTATTGCCCATAGGCCACGCCCTCTATTTTAGTCACAGGCGCGAGCAGCAAAGGGATAGACCCGGTCGCTAACATAACGTCATTCATATTGGCCGCGGTTAATTTGGCCTGTTGGCTTGGTAAATCATTGAGTTGTAAAAAAGGCGATGCCGCAACTTGCTGGCTAAACACCACACGCTCAAAATGCCAAGCTAAACTCCTGCGACTCACAAGGTTGGTTGCCGCCGTGAACGCTAAACCTGCCGCGAGGGGGAGTTTATGGGTAAGACGATTTAGATGCTTGCCACGACAAACCACTAAATGGCTGTGGATATTGGGATGGCCCACAATCTCCCCAGCACCACTCGCGCCTAAAATCCCCTGTACTACGCCCTTAACTTGAGTGCTCACTTCCTGGGGTGTAGGCCTGCTGTCATAACGCTGACCAATATAACAATCCTCTAAGCGGCCATAGGCCTTGAGTGGGTCCTGCTGGGCTAAACAGGCTAAGCGCCAAGCCCCAGAGGAGGCGCCTAAAGTGTATAGCGGCGTTTGTCTGCCTTTAAAAAACTCCGCAAAAAGATACTTATCAAGCCCTGCGATACCCAGCCATTTAGGGCCACCGGATGCGGCGAGTAACTGGGTAAAACATTCAGGATTAAGACCTTGTTCTGCCAAGGTATTAAACGCCGTCGGCCCGGCGAGAAAGCGTAATGCTGACAAATCTGCAGTCCTTTAAACGAGTCCAATCTCGATGAAAATACCCCATTAAACCACGACAACCGCCGCCCATAAACCGAAGAACCGCCTTCAGGGATAAGCCGATGCTTAGTCGCCGCGGGGTTTTATCGCTAATTCCCGTGTGTAAACGATCGAGATCTGATTATAATCTTGTCTATTCTCACCGTTCACGTCTTCATATTGAGTAACCTATGATCGTCGACACTTTAGCTAATCGTGATATTTATCAATCATTAAGCCCACGCCTAACCACAGCTTTAGCGCACCTAGCGACCACAGATTTTAGCCAATTGCCCGTGGGTAATTATCCCCTCGATGGCGACAATATTTTTGCGATAGTCAATGACTACCACACTAAACACAGATCGACAGAACCCTTTGAAGTTCATCAGAAATATATCGATGTGCAATATGTGTTCAGCGGTGAAGAAGAGTTTGGTTATCTACCCTTAGCCGATCAAGCACCCTCAAAACCCTACTTTGAGAAACACGACTACGCCGAGTTCGATTACGAGTCAAACAAGGCCAATGCCTCGTATATCAAACTCAAAGCAGGCATGTTTGCGATCTTTTTCCCCGGCGATATGCATATGCCGGGCACGGGCGATATTGCTACTGCGGTACGTAAAGTCGTCATAAAAGTTAAGATTTAAGCCTTAAACAATACTCGCCGAACCTAAGCTCAGTATTTTTAGCCTAATAACGACTTAAGGGCGCAGTGATATGCGCTTTGGCTATTTCCGAATCGGGTCAAATATTGTTAAAATTGCCATAAATTTAAAGGAGAGTCCCTGAAATGCCTATTTACGTTGTCGGTCACAAGATCCCCGATTCTGATTCAATCTGCGGTGCTATCGCGTTAGCCTATTTAAAAAACCAAATCGGTGAAGAAGCCATTGCCGCACGTTTAGGTGAATTATCACCCGAAACCGCCTTTATTCTGGAACGTTTCGGCTTCGAAGCGCCAGAATACAAAACCAGCTACGCTGGCGAGCAAGTGTATATCGTTGACCATTCAGAGCTGACCCAAGCGCCGGATGATATCGCCCAAGCGACTATCGTCGGGATTGTCGATCACCACAAGCTAGGCGATCTCACCACAGATACACCGCTAGAATGTTGGATCCGCCCAGTCGGTTGCAGCAACACTGTTATCAAGATGATGTATGACTTTTACCAAGTCGCCATCCCGAAAAATATCGCTGGCATTATGATGTGCGCCATCCTTAGCGATACCGTGATCTTCAAATCACCGACTTGCACCACAGCCGACATTCGCTGCGTTGAAGCCTTAGCCGAAATCGCCGGTATTGAAGATTTTAAAGCGCTGGGCATGGAAATGTTCAAAGTCAAATCTGCCGTTGAAGGCACACCAGCACGCGATCTGGTTATGCGCGACTTTAAAGACTTCAATATGAACGGTAACTTAGTGGGTATCGGCCAGTTAGAAGTCATTGATCTGTCAGTATTTGATGATATCAAGGCTGGATTAGAAGCCGATATCAAAGCACTAAAAGTGGAAGGTAACCGTCACAGCGTATTGTTACTGCTGACTGACATCATGAAAGAAGGCTCAGAACTGTTAGTGGTTTCTGACGACGCCGACTTAATCAATCGCGCCTATGGCAAGACTCCTGTCGATGGCAAAGTGTGGTTAGACGGCGTATTAAGTCGTAAGAAACAAGTTGTGCCACAACTGCAAGCCGCATTCGCTTAAGCACGATAATAAATATTGAGGGCCGAACTCAGTTCGGCCTTTTTTATTCCCGCCATATTGGCCGTAGCCGCTTTAGCGCTAAAAATCCTAGATGAAACTTTGCCCATAAACCTATCCAGAGGTTTAGTGTGGCGAGTATGATTGGCCCATCTAGCGTAAATATTGTCTTTATCCCATGCCCGAAGTTCTACAACATCTCATCACCGAAATGACACCTTGGTTGCAGCAATACGGTTATCTGCTGCTGTTTATCGCCATCGCCCTTGAAGGGTTTGGGATCCCCGCACCGGGGCAATCTCTGCTGATTGTCGCCAGCCTATTAGCCGCTACAGGGCAAATGTCACTGCCTTTGGTATTGGTGGTTGCTGCCTGCGGCGCCTTATCCGGTAATAGTTTGGGATATTTGATCGGCTGGCGTTTTGGCGATGTGCTGCTTAAAAAAGGCTGGATAAAGCCGCAACTCGAAGACAAAATCCACGGCATTATCGGTCAATATGGCATTGCCGCTTTAGTCTTGAGTCGCTTTGTTGAAGGATTAAAACAATTTATGTTTATCGGCTGTGGTCTCGCGAAAATGCCGCTTAAACAATTTGTGATTGGCAATGTGCTGGCCACCAGCATTTGGGTGACACTCTTTGGATTAGGCCCAGTGTTAATCCGCGATGAAATCGCCCCAATGCTGGCATTTTATCACCTACATAAATATCCCACATGGGCGATAGTGAGCCTGCTAATGGCCTTTTTGCTTATCCTCACTTGGCGAAAATGGCAGACAAAAAATTCGCAATAATCTGTTTATTAGGCATTTTTATACAAGACTTGCATAAACTGGCATTTTAACAACTAACCTGCTTGAGCGCGTGGATAAGATTTCATCTGAAACAGCACAAAACCAATAAGTTAATATGGCTGTTTAGTGATCTAAAATCGTCACGTTAACGTACACTAAACATCTGATAGCAAGAAACCTAATATCAAAATAAGGTGTTATAAATGAATGTAATAAAACGTTTGTATTCAGGCTTCGCAGTGCTGCTATTGATCATGCTTGGTATCACACTCTTTGGCCTGTTCAAAATCAGCATAGCAGATCAAAATTTGACTGAACTGTCCGAGCAAACCGCCGTAGAACAACGCCAAGCCATCAACTTCCGTGGTAGCGTGCATGATAGGGCTATTTCTATTAGGGATGTCGTTTTAGCCAAAGATAACGATAAATCAAAGTTACACCAAAATGACATTATTCGTCTTAATGAGTACTACCAGAAAGCGGCACTTGTATTAGATAACATGTACGCAAGAGTGAAACACAGTCCAGAAGAACAAAACCTGTTACGGTTAATTAAAGAAACCGAGACAACAACATTATCTTTGACCGAAAACTTACTGGCTATGGTCAACAATGGCCGCCAAGCCGAAGCAACCGATTATTTAATTACGACTGTTTCACCTGCATACAGCGAATGGCTGAAGCGGATTAATAAGTTAATCGATTATCAAGAGGAAGCAATACAACATCAGGTTGCCTCCGCCCGTGAGCAAACAAACAGTTTTCAGTGGATTATGCTCGTTGTGACCACTATTGCGATTATTATCGGCTCCCTTGTGGCTATGAGTACCGTCAATCGATTAAAAAAACTCGTTGGTGGCGAACTTGAATATGCAGCTTCTGTGATAAAAGAAATCGCATCTGGTGATTTAACGACACAAGTGAAATTCCATACATCCGAAAGTATTTTAAGTGCACTTAAAGATTTAACTGACCATATGTCGGGGATCACTAAAAATTCGATAAAAGCGGCCAGCGAGTTACTTACCGCATCGAATGAATTATTACTCACCGCACAGTACAACGAGGAGTTGATAGGTAATCAAAAAGCTGCCACAGAACAAGGTGCAACGGCAATTAATCAAATGTCTTCGACTGTTTCCGAGGTCGCAAACCACACCAGCGACGCGGCTGTTTTAGCACAAACCGCCACGAATGAATTCACGGCTGGGCAGAATGAAGTGAGTAAAACCCAAGCAAGCATTAATAAACTCGCCGACAAAGTCAGTGAAGCTGCTGAGGTTATCAATAATTTATCGGAAGATAGCCGTCAAATTGGTTCAGTATTGGAAGTTATCCAAAGCATTGCAGAGCAAACTAATTTGCTTGCACTAAATGCCGCAATTGAAGCGGCAAGAGCCGGCGAACAAGGTCGTGGTTTTGCTGTCGTTGCCGATGAGGTTCGCAATCTAGCCCGCCGCACGCAGGAATCCACAGGGCAAATACAAACGGTTATCGGGAAGATGCAGGGCAACTCAATGAACGCCGTTGCAGTGATGAATGAAGGTAAAGTTCAGGCTGATATCAGTGTCCAACAAGCTAAATCTGCAGGAGACTCCTTGTATGCAATCAATCTATCTGTCACTAAAATAAGCGATATGAACACCCAGATTGCCACCGCAGCGGAAGAACAATCTGTTGTAGCCTCAGAAATTAATCATAACTTTAGTGAGATAACCCATTCAGCTTCGCTCGCAGAGGAACAAGCCAGTAAAATTACCATGGCAAGTAAGAAGCTTGAGGTGCTGGCAAAAACCTTAGAGCAAAATGTTAAACAGTTTAAAACCGCATAATCTCGTTAAAACGACCACCAGATGGACAGATAACGTCAAGTTCAATCTGGTGGTTATTCGCACTATCTGTAAGGGATTAAGCGCTTTTTTAGACTTAAATGTCTTTATTCTCAGGTTGAGATTCAAGATTGTCCTCTCGCTGAATCTCAGGCTGTAGCGGTAGTTCAGGATCAGTGATTGGTGCTGGTGGCTCTTCGGAGATAGATGACTCACCTTGCTTAGATCCTGAATTTTGCTCATTCGGTAAAGGCTCAACAATAACAACGGGCTCTTCTGGCACTGCCGCTTCACCTTCACTAGGTGCTGCAACCTCAGACTCTGGCGCTAAGGCGCCGAGATCTTGGTTGGCGGGACTTTCCACCGCATGTTTAGGTAATTGATTTCGATACAAATCAATCATTCCCATCACCTCGGACAAGGCTTTTGCATGATCCGGCGTCAAGATACCATTGTGCCCGGAGACAATTTCATCGGACACGGCCAGCACCCACACGGCCTGCATATTGGCATCGGGACAGGTTTGCACACTGCGACGAGCCTGCAGGCGCGCACGAATTTTCCAGCCCGAATGGGGTAAGGTCATCATACAACCGGGGATTTGATCGTGGGCCATTAAAGCCGACGGCACCTTAATGGGAGTATCACAGTTTCCTGCGGAACATTTATCAATATCGTGGGTAATGGCCCAGGAGTTGCCCACGGCACGCTCACCGTCTTTGATGTAGTTAAAGGCTTCTTTTACCGCAAAATCCCCCTTAGACTGCAATACCACCATGCTCGGTTTTTGCCTATCTATACTCACCAGCGTATCTAATGGCCGGTATTCCTTCGCCGGGACGGCAGGGTTTAGCAGCAAGAATAAATTCGGGTTATCCTGCTGATTATCGATAGCCGTTTTAATGCGATCTTTACTGGCATGCAAAACGACAGCCCCACCAAGGCTATGGCCTATCACGGTATAACGCAGCAATTTATGCTGCGCGACTAACGTATCGAGCTTATCCAATAGTTGGGATAAGCCTAACTGACCTATACGTTTAGCGACCCGTTTACGCTGTAAAATGGTCGGGAAATCTAAGGGTTCAATCCAGCTTTTCGCATCATCTGAACCATCGAGCCAGAATGGATCATATTTATCGCCACGCCAGCCAATATAAAGGCCAAGCAAGTTACGCTGGGCATCGGACGCCGCCATCTGCTGATAAAACTGCTCGAAGGCAATAAAGTTTTCATCCTTTGGCTCGGCACTGTGGTGCCAACCATGGACAAAAATCAGCAATTCGGGGACTGTGTCGGTATTGGACTGTAAAATTCGTGCCTGCAAGCCTTGCCATTGCCCATCATTATGGGGTTGACCTTGATCGTTAAACTCAATGACGTGGAAGTTTTGTTTGGCCGTATCAGGGCCGGGGATATGGTAAGCCTGATCGGGAATGAAAGTGAGCAAAACACAAAGAGACAACAACATCAAAAACAGTAACTTGTACTGAGTAAACTTCTTTAGGCTCATTTATAACAACATAATTAACGGCCAGACTAGGCCAACATAGACACGCTGAAAGGAACTTACAGCAAAATTGACGAAATTATACGCTAACCCCATTGGCCCAGCTAGTGCCTAATTGACTTTCATCGCAATGAAAAACCTAGCGCCAGGTATCGGGGAGCGTCACTTGGCTCCATAGATCTTGGCATAAGGGCTGACTATGGTGCCAGTCGCCACTACGGATCCATTTAACCAGCGTATCCCCCACTTGAGGGTAAGCAATAGGGTTAGGCGATGCCGTTTTAAGCCAGCGCTTTACCACATTAATATCGAGGCTCATCATGCTATCTCCAGCGCCCAATAACTGTAGTGCGGCTACATTAGACAGTTGCTCAAACTGACCTATCAGCGGTTTGACTAAGAGTTTTTTACCTAAGGTTAATGCTTCGCTGGCAAGCTCAAAGCCAGCATTGCCTATCACTCCACCGCAACTGGCAAGATGCTGCTTAAAACCGTCACGATTAAAACCATGCCATTTAATATGTTCAGCAACTTGCCCCTTCGGCTGCTGGCCGTGGTACACCAAAAATTGATAATCACTAAAGGGCTTGAGGAAGTCCGCAATCAGATCCGCGTCTTCAAAGGGTAAATAAACCAAGATCTGGTGCGTGTGCTCAATCGGGCTGGCATCAACCTCGACAAAGGGTGGCAATATGGGAAAACCAAAGTGATGCCAATGACACCCAAGCGCGACATCCACGGGGGCGAAGTAATTGAGCAATAACTCATTAAACCAAGTGCTACCGAGTTTGGGGACCGGATGCGTTAGCGCCGCCTGATGGCTAATACCAATCGAAGGCACGCCCTGACGGCGGGCAGCCCAAGCCGATACGGGTTCAAAGTCATTTAACACTAAGTCATAACAACTTAAATCAAGGGCTTGTATATCCTTAAGTAACGACAATGACAAATTTTGCCGCACAGTTTGCGGCACATTAACGCGCCCAGAGTGGGTCGCAAATGTCATCCCCGCCTGCACACGATAATCGCCAAAACATTCCATATCGAAAAACTGCTCAGGCTTACGGCCAGAAAATAAAAAATCTACTTTGATATCATTCTTTATCAGTGACTTAGCCATCACGCGCGCACGACTTAAATGGCCATTCCCTGTGCCTTGGACTCCGTAGAGTATTCGCATTGCTTATCCTTTAATCGATGGATGATGGGGAGTTTCAACAAATGAGATCCGAAACTGAGCTAAATGACGGGATACACCAAACATACGGCTCCAGTCCCCAATAAAGCGCCCGCCACTATATCTAAGGGATAATGCACACCAAGGCAGATACGCGAACCACCTATAGCAAGGGCCCATACATATGCGGCAGGGGCAGCAGCCGGGTAAACCTGTGCCACGCTCGTTGCCATCACAAAGGCGGCGGCCGTATGTCCCGAGGGTAAGCTGAAACGATCCGATGGCTCAAAACCGCTTTCAAAGCCCACCAACCCATGGCAGGGCCTTATGCGGCGAATGCTATTTTTCAATAACAAATACAAAGGTAACTCGACCAAAAAACTCGCTAACATCAAGTTGAATAAGGCTTGCCCTTGGGCATGCGTCAACATCAAGCCCAGCGAAAGATACAAATACACATGCCCGTCGCCACTCGCAGACACTCGCTTTGCATTGGCATACAAACCGTGGCGCTGCGTGAAGCTCACAACATGCAAAAACATTCGCTTATCTAAGTCTGCAACGTAACTCAACATAGAACAGGCTCCTTACTGGTATACCAGCGAGTTTTACTGCGATGTTAATCTGTGCACTCTCTCGACAACGCTTAGCAGGCTTGGCTTTAATGCTCTCGATTTATCAAAACTAAGGCGCAAAACTCAGGCCGCTATTCACGATTGAATTTGTTTAACTCATAGTGAGATGGTGTGAGACTAAGAAATGGCTATGACGCCTAAGTGACATCTGGCCTAAAGTTTTATGACAGTCCCACGGGTGACTAAGGCTTTTGAGGTGGATGAAGCAGGAAGAAAAGCTAAAAATATTGAGGAAGCCATTGTGTTGCCCAAGTTTAAATCAGAGCAACACAATGGGATCAGCCCCAAGCTAAGATCTAGGAACTCGCCTTAGCGCGGTAAATTTTGGTCAAATGATAAATATTAATACAAGCAACAAACGCATTCATTCCTGCGACTGGCCAAGCCGAAATGAATACGCCATAGATCACAAACAGGGTACAGCCCACAAAGTTCAACCATCTTAACCAGATGATATTCTTCATCATTAATGAGATGGCCACCATAACAGAGGCAAAATAACCAATAATTTCAATCGTGTTTACAGCTTCCATAGGCACCTCTCAAAGGCCCTCTACCGTCCATAAGCATAACGGGGGGTCCTTGCCCCTAAAGCAAATTTAGTTACGTAAGTTAATTTAATCTTGGGATATAATACCAAAGTGCGCAACAGAGTTGTAATAAAAAACCGTTATTTAATGACTAATATCAAGTTTTGAGCAGGAATTTCGATCCTGTGACGAAAAAATATTACAGACTGTGTTAACGAGCCAGCAGCAACAATACCGTGATTGATAACACTTTTCTTTTCATAGATCCCTTTTATACTGGCGTAAACTCGCTAAACTGTACGCAACGCGGATCAATAGGAGTGTAAATATGGAATACAACACCTCAGAACTATGTGACATGTACTTAGATGTCGTAGATGTAGTCGAGCCCATGTTCAGTAACTACGGTGGTTGTAGCTCTTTTGGCGGTTCTATTAGCACTATTAAGTGCTTTGAAGACAACGGCCTAATCACCGAGGTCCTACAAGAAGATGGCCAAGGTAAAGTCTTGCTGGTCGATGGTGGTGGCTCATTGCGCCGCGCACTTATCGATGGTGCCATTGCAGAACTTGCGGTGAGCAACAATTGGGAAGGCATTATCGTTTACGGCTCTGTACGCGATGTGGATGCATTGGAAGAGTTAGACATTGGTATTCAAGCGCTTGCTTCTATCCCCGTGGGCGCCGATGGCAACTCAGTGGGCGAGGTGGAAATTCCGGTCAATTTTGGCGGTGTGACTTTCCTACCCGGCGACCATATCTACGCCGATAACACAGGCATTATCCTGTCGCCTGAGCCACTCGATATTGAATAAGTAAAAAAGAGATGACAAGAAAGCCAGCTAAGCTGGCTTTTTTATTATCTCTTTCCCCTTTACTGGCATTGAATAATCGCCCTAGCCTGCGCCACAATAAGTGATCTCTGGCCCTATAAGAACTCTCCACTATGCCCGAATTTATCCCTTTTACCCATGCCGACATCGCTACCTTAGTCAGCCCGAGAACCGGCGAGACTAAACTTGGCCAATGCGTGCACCTCGCCAATCACGAACACTCACTCGAAACCATACTCGCCACGGCCAAGGCCCACGGTGCGGTTTTTGCGATTGTCGGCGTCGGTGAAGACATAGGCCCACGGGCAAACTTAGGCCGCGGCGGTGCCACCGATGCCTTTACCACTAGCATGCGCCAATGGCTCAATCTGCAATCGAACCGATTTTTGTCTGGCGCCGAATGCCTAGTGTTAGGCCAAGTTAACACCGCCGATCTACAGCAACAAACCGCGACTAATACCACAGCTAACACTGACGTCACCTTAGATGAATTACGCGATGCGGTGGAACAACTCGATGAGCGCGTGATCCGTATCGTCAGCGCCATCTTTAAAGCGGGTTTGGAACCCATACTCATCGGCGGCGGTCACAACAATGCCTATGGGTTATTGATGGCGACCTTCGCCCATTACCAGCGCCAAGTTGCGGCGGTAAATCTCGATCCCCATTCGGATTTTCGTCTACTCGAAGGCCGCCATAGCGGCAATGGTTTTAGCTATGCCGCCGATCGTGGTGCCCTAGGGTTTTATCATGTACTCGGGCTGCACGAATTAAAAAACAGCGAAGCCAATTTAACTCAGCTGACTGAGTTTGGTGGTTCTTGGCATAGCCTGCAGCAAATTTGGGTGCGCCGTGAAATAAGTCTAAGCCAAGCCTTGCTTGAAATCGCCGCCAAACTAAATGACACGGCTTTACCCGTAGGATTAGAACTCGACGTCGATGCTATCGCTAAAATGCCCAGTAGCGCTTCTACGGCGGCTGGCGTGCCACTGCTCGATGCGGCGCATTATGTCAGTTACATCGCCCGCCACTGCCCCTGTGCTTATTTGCACTTGGCCGAAGCTGCACCGAGTTGTCACGAAGCGGGACTTGAAGCCGGTTTTAGGGATGTAGGTCAGAGTTTAAGTGAACTGATATATGCCTATATTCAAGCACGTATACAGTTTTTGGCGCAGTAACTGGGCATCCGTTATCTATGACTCGATGCTAAGCTATTCACCAAATCCTGATATTGTGGTCTAATGCCAGTCCGTTTTATGTGGTCGATGAGCACTCACCTCAAGGACAAATAGAAAGCGACTAAAACTGACGCATTCAAGTGAGTTTACTAGCTCGATCACAGAGTGATAGATCAAAGATTCAGCAAATGCTGGCGATGGCTTACACTCGCAGCTAATACATTGCAAAACAATAGGAACACATTGATGTCTGAGGGCGAATCTAGAAGTACCCACTTTGGTTACAAAACCGTTGAGGCCGATAAGAAGGCCGATCTCGTTGCGGGCGTGTTTCACTCAGTCGCCGCAAAATATGACATTATGAATGATGTGATGTCCTTCGGCATTCACCGTTTTTGGAAGCGTTACACCATTGAAGTGTCTGGCGCCCGTCCCGGCATGAAAGTGCTCGATTTAGCCGGTGGTACCGGTGACTTAACCGCCAAATTCTCCCATCTTGTGGGTGACAAGGGCGAAGTCGTGTTAGCCGACATTAACGATTCAATGCTTAAAGTGGGCCGTACTAAACTGCGTGACAAAGGCATAGTCAACAATGTCAGTTATGTGCAGGCCAATGCCGAAGCACTGCCATTCCCCGACAATCACTTCGATATCATTACTATCGCCTTTGGCCTGCGTAACGTGACCGATAAAGATGCCGCGCTGCGTTCAATGAACCGCGTACTTAAGCCAGGTGGCAAGTTATTAGTGCTGGAATTTTCTAAACCTCAGCATGAAATCATGCGCAAAGTGTATGATTTATACAGCTTTAAAGTCTTACCTAAGATGGGTGAACTGATCACCAAAGATGCCGACAGCTATGAGTATCTGGCCGAGTCGATTCGCATGCACCCAGATCAAGACACACTAAAACAAATGATGGTCGATGCAGGCTTTGAACAGGTCGACTACACCAATATGACCGACGGTATCGTCGCCCTGCACCGTGGTTATAAATTCTAAATGATGCCGCAGGAAGTGGTGCTACTCGCCTGTGCCGCAATGGAAATGGGCCTGAAAAAACTTCAGGCCCAAGCGGGTGATGACTATTCACGCCAGCGCCAGTTACATGGCAAAGTGTTTCGCATTCAATTGTCGCAGCTTAGCTGGCCAATTTATTTGGTATTTGCCAAAGAGATCCAAGTGCTCAGCCGCTACGAAGGGGATGTCGATGTTAGTCTGCACGCCGATGCGACCACTTTGTATCGCGTGACCGAAGGCGCTAATCTGACTGAACTAATCAAGCAAGATAAACTCAAGCTTGAGGGCGATCTCAATTTATTACAAAGCTTTAGCCAATATTTACGCGCTATCGAGTTTGACTTTGCCGAGCCAATATCCCGCTATTTAGGTGACGGACCAACCCACAAACTCATCAGCACTGGCCATCAAGCAAAAAGTTTTGCCTTGGATGTTTTGCGCAAAACCCGCTCCCATTTAGGCCAGCTCGCAGTTGAAGAATATCGCCTCGCGCCGCATCAAATTGAATTAGTCCATTTTCGCGATAAAGTGGATGATTTAGTGCTCCACACCCAAGCGCTTGAACAACGGATTGCCCAATTAAGAGATAAAATTAAGCTATGACCCTTGCCAGTATCCGCCGCGGTTACCACGTCATCAAAACCCTACTCCAATATGGGCTAGATGAGGTTTTGCCGCCAAAGATGACACCTTGGTACTTTAAACTCGCCCGTAATAGCTTATTCTGGATCCGCAACAAGCATAAAAATAAGCCCGGTGGCGAACGCTTAAAACTGGCGATGCAGGAGCTTGGCCCGGTTTATATCAAACTTGGGCAAATGCTCTCGACCCGCCGCGATTTACTCAATGATGAGTGGGCCAATGAGCTCGCCATGCTGCAGGACAAAGTGCCGCCCTTCGATGGTGCACTCGCTCGCCAAGCGATAGAAGCCGAACTCAAAGCGCCAATAGAATCCTTATTCGATAACTTCGATGAAACCCCCTTAGCTTCTGCGTCGATTTCCCAAGTGCACACGGCAACGCTCAAATCAAATGGCAAGGCGGTAGTATTGAAAGTGCTGCGCCCGAATGTAGAAGCCAAGATCCAAGCCGATCTGCTGCTGATGTCGCAAACCGCCAAACTGATTGAATATCTTCTCGGTGAAGGCAACCGCCTGCGCCCCGCGGAAGTGATTGAAGATTACCGCGTGACCATTTTAGGTGAGCTAAACCTAAAGCTTGAGGCCTTAAACGCAGTTAAGTTGCGTAATAACTTTCTTAACTCAGATGCCCTTTACGTTCCCTATGTGTATGAGGAGTTTTGCTATCCACGCCTGATGGTGATGGAACGTATTTATGGTATTCCCGTCTCTGATATTGCCGCCCTCAAGGCACAGGGCACTAACTTCAAGCTGCTAGCCGAACGTGGGGTTGAGTTGTTTTTTACCCAAGTATTCCGCGATAATTTTTTCCATGCAGATATGCATCCGGGCAATATCTTTATCTCGCTCGAACACCCAGAAAACCCCTACTACATTGGCCTTGATTGCGGCATTATGGGCACGCTCAGCGAAGTCGATAAGCGTTATCTCGCCGAGAATTTTCTCGCATTTTTCAATCGCGACTACCACAGAATCGCCCAGCTCTACATTGAGTCAGGCTGGGTGTCGGAAAAAACCGACCTACAGGCCTTCGAGCAAGCCATTAAGGTCGTTTGCGAACCTATGTTCAACAAACCGCTCGATGAAATCTCCTTTGGCCATGTGTTGTTAGAGCTATTTCGCACCGCACGCCACTTCGATATTATTGTGCAGCCGCAATTGGTGTTACTCGAAAAAACCCTACTTTATATCGAAGGATTGGGTCGACAACTTTATCCGCAGTTGGATTTATGGCAAACCGCTAAACCCTTTTTAGAGCAATGGATGGCCGAACAAGTAGGCCCTAAGGCTATGTTTAAAAAGGTATCCACAAAACTGCCATATTGGTCTGATAAGCTACCAGAATTCCCTGAACTGATTTATGACAATCTAAAATTAGGCAGGAAATTGCTGAGTTCTCAGCAACAGATGCTAGATAAGTATTTAAAATATCAGCAGCAGTCACATAAGAGTAATTACTTGCTTATCACTTCTGCGATTTTATTGATCTGTGGCACGTTATTGTTCAACCAAGACGCTACACTGTGGACCCCTTACGTGTGTCTGATTTCAGGCGCAATATTGTGGTTTTTCGGATGGCGATCTAGGCCAAAGAATCGTAAATTTTAGCTAGCACTAATTAATCAGAGGTTCATAATAGAACCGATATCAATTAAGAGGATACCTTCATGGGTGGCATTAGTATTTGGCAACTTCTTATCATTGCGTTGATCGTTGTCTTATTGTTTGGAACTAAGAAATTACGCTCTTTGGGTGGTGATTTAGGTGGTGCGGTTAAAGGCTTCAAGAACGCCATGTCTTCAGAAGAAGACAAAAAGGCATTAGAAGACACCGAAGCGGCTAAAACAGCGCAAACAACTCAACAGGCGACGGAAAAGAAGCCAGAGTCTAACAAAGAACAGGCGTAACTCCTTATGTTTGACGGTATCGGCTTTATGGAGCTGCTGCTGATCGGTGTTCTGGGGCTAGTGGTTCTTGGCCCCGAGCGTCTACCGGTCGCGGTGCGTTCGATTTCAGGTTGGATCCGCGCGATGAAACGCATGGCCAACTCGGTCAAAGATGAACTTGAGCAAGAGCTGAAGATCGAGCAATTACATGCCGATCTCAAAAAAGCAGAGAGCAAAGGTTTAGCCAATCTTTCGCCTGAACTTCAAGAATCTATCGATCAGTTGAAGCAGGCAGCGCAGTCAGTGAATCGACCTTATCAAGTGCAAGATCCTGTTTCCCAAAACACTTCTGCATCTGGGGATCCGGTCCACAATCCCGCTCAAGTGAGCCAAACTAGCCCGACAAGCCCTGTAGAGGCGAGTCTAACTTCGGCGTCTCCCGCCGCTCACAGCGAGCCATCCCAGGGCGCGGATACCCGTTCTAACCCGAAAGCCAACGGATAATTCATGTCGCAACAGCAGCCACTTATCAGCCACTTGCTTGAACTCAGGTCCAAGCTGCTTAAATCCATTGCCAGCGTGTTAATCGTATTCATCTGCAGCGTGTATTGGGCAAATGACATCTACCACTACATGGCAATCCCTTTAATGCAGTCTTTACCCTTGGGTGGCAGCATGATTGCGACCGATGTCGCCGCACCTTTCTTTGCGCCTTTTAAACTCACATTGGTACTGTCATTTTTTGTGGCAGTACCCTATGTGTTATTCCAAATCTGGTCCTTCGTAGCGCCAGGTCTGTATAAACATGAAAAACGCTTAGTCATGCCGCTGCTCTTTAGCAGTACAGTGCTGTTTTATTTAGGTATCGCCTTTGCTTATTACATTGTATTCCCTGTGGTATTTGGATTTTTTGCCAACACAGCACCCGAGGGAGTTCAAGTCGCGACGGACATTAGCAGCTATCTGGATTTTGTCTTGAAGCTTTTCTTTGCTTTCGGACTGTCCTTTGAAATCCCTATCGCTGTGGTTTTACTCTGCTGGGCAGGTGTAACGACGCCCGAAGATCTCAGGCAAAAACGTCCCTATATCGTTGTGGGCGCCTTCGTTGTAGGCATGTTATTAACACCACCGGATGTGATTTCCCAGACTATGCTTGCAGTACCAATGCTGTTATTGTTCGAGGGTGGTTTATTCGCAGCTCGTTTTTACAGTAAACCGAGCGACGAGTCGGACGAAGAAGAACAAACGAACGACTAACGCCCATTGCTGGCGTTAGAGCATATAAGAATAAGGAAGATCCTGATGCGCTTAACTCTTACGGCTGCAGCAATTATGCTGTTTTCAGCCCAAGCCAATGCCAGCATTGAACAACAACTAACTCAATGTGCCGCAACAGCAGACAAGCTTGAACGCTTAATTTGCTATGACAACCTAGCCGCCAGTATAAAAAGCACACCTGCCACCATAGAGACTCAAACGGTAGCGGCAGAGACTCAAACGGCACCAACGGGTGTCGCGGCGGTTGTGGCTGCACCGGCTGTAGCTGTGGCCGCTAGCGCACCAGCAGCTCCAGCAGCTCCAGCAGCTCCAGCAGCTAACATTGAAGATAACTTCGGTATGGAAGCCAAGCGTGTCCAAGAAAATACCGTCGATAAAATTTATCTAGATGTGCAGTCTGTTTCTGAAGACCCCTATGGCGCGCTCAAAGTGACATTCACTAACGGCCAAGTCTGGAAACAAACCGAGGGCCGTAAATTCAGCCTAAAACAAGGCGAAAAGGTCTATATAGAAAAAGCCGCCCTAGGTTCTTTCCTAATGGGTACCGATAATCGCAATGCCCAGGTGAGGGTAAAACGCCTTAAATAATGCCCTCATACATAGATATTGCCGTCAACTTGCTTGGCAGTGCACTCGAACCAGACATTGCAACGATAGTAAAAGCGGCGGCGGAACAAGGGGTTTCGCCGTTAATCGTTATTGGCAGCGATTTAACTGAAAGTGCAGCGGCGATTAAGCTATGCGAGCAGTACCCCAATCAACTCTACTGCACCGCTGGCGTACACCCACACCATGCCAGTGAATGGCAAACATCTTCCAAGCAAGTTCAAACTGAATTATGCCAAGCACCACAGGTCGTTGCCGTTGGCGAATGTGGACTCGACTACAACAGAGACTTTTCACCGCGCCCTGACCAGCGCCAAGCATTTATCGCCCAACTAGAACTTGCCATAGCACAACAAAAACCAGTGCTAATGCACGAGCGAGATGCCCACGAAGATTTTATCGCTATCCTGCGTGAATATCGCCCACAGCTTACGGGGGCATTACTGCACTGCTTTACTGGCACTCACTCGCAAATGGAAGCCTATATTGACCTCGATTTACACTTAGGCATTACGGGGTGGGTCTGTGATGATAGACGTGGACAAGAATTAGCAGCGCTAGTGCCATTTATTCCGCAAAATCGCATTTTAATCGAAACAGATAGCCCTTATCTTTTGCCGCGAAACATGCGGCCCAAACCCAAATCGAGCAAGAACAAACCTGAATACCTACCCTATATTGCCGAATATATCGCTAATTTACGGGGCGAGAATGCTGCCGAGTTTGCCAAATACTGCTACGAAAATAGCTTAGCGTTTTTTAATTTGAGTCGTAATAATGGCTAGAATTTGCACTTTGTTATTCTTTATCTGGCTGCTGCTACCGACACAGAGTCTCGCGGCTTTAATGCATATTGATGACAACACCCCAACGCCCTTGAATCTCACGCCTTGGCTAGTAGCGACTCATCCTAATGCGTCGAGTCAATTGGCAGATATCCAAAGCCTGCCTAAAAAGGAATGGCATAATTTTACCCATGCTGATATTCAAAAACTAAGCCTGCATAACTTTTGGCTTAGCTTTAGTTTGCATAGTGATGACGAAACGCTTTCTCGCATACTCGCCCTCAATAACCCTTTATTGGATAACGTCACGATTTACCACCTTGTCGACGATAAGCTGGTCAATACAGAGCATATGGGTGACACTCTCCCCTACACGGAACGACCTTTACTGAGCAATATTTTCCTTTATCCCTTCAAGATAAATCCCCATGAGCTACATACCTTTTATCTGCATATAGAAACAGAAGGTAGCGCCGCAATTCCCCTAAACCTATGGTCAGCCAATGACCTAGCACAAATTGCCGAATCCACCGCCGTCGAGCATGGATTTCAATTAGGTGTACTTGCCGCTATCGGGATTTTTAGCCTTTTTATTGCCTTAGCTTCGGGCTCCTTCAGTTATAGCTACTACTCAGGTTATGTCCTGAGTATGACGTTATTAGTTGCCACCATTAATGGCTTTGCTTTCCGTTTTCTCTGGCCAAATTGGCCTGCATTACAACAATTGATGGTGCCGATATTATTACCTTGGGTGATGGCCTTCGCGTTAATGTTTACCGAGAAAATACTGCAACTCAAATACCATAACCGCCGTATGCTATTGATATGCCGTTACAGCGCGGTGTATATCCTATTGGTGAGCCTGTTGGTTCCCTTTGTCCGTTACGGCACAGTCCTTTATATCGAAATAATTTCCGTTGTGGTCCTCAGCACGATTTTGATGGTGCTCGCCATTGTACAAGCGATTAACGGCCATAAACTCGCAAAGCTCTATACCATAGGCTGGGTGAGCATGCTCACAGGCGCTTGCATTAGCAGCCTACTCTACCTTGGCGTTATTAATTTGAATATAAAGCCACAGACCCCCGTGATGTTTGGACTCACTTTTGAGATCATCTTCATGTCACTCGTGCTCGCTATTCGTTACAACGATGAACGCAAAGCTAAATTACGTATTCAGCAGGAAGCATTGAAACAAGCACAAAAAATACGTAGCGCACGGGAAGAAGCATTAAAACTTGAAGCAGAGACCAATGAGAGGCTCGAGCAAATGGTGCAGGAGCGCACCCTAGAACTTGAAATAACCCTCAGGGAGTTGCATGAAGCCAACCAAAAGCTCACAGAACAAAGCACTATCGACAGCCTAACTGGAGTTAAAAACCGTAGTGCCTTCGATAAACGTTTGCTTGCAGAGAGCAGGATCAGTCGCCGCCAAGAAACGCCCATCGCACTATTAATGCTAGATATCGACAGATTTAAATCGATCAATGACCACTTTGGACACTTAGCTGGCGATCAAGCATTAAAGAAAATTGCCCAGACATTACAACAACATTTAAAGCGTCCAACGGATCTAGTATCACGTTTTGGCGGCGAAGAGTTTGCTATTATTCTCCCCAATACAACGGCGGAAGGTGCGCTAAAAGTCGCTGAAGGCATTCGCGATGCCGTGACATCAATTGACCTAGAATGGGAGGGAAAACCCATCCCATTGACCATCAGTATCGGAGTCAGTGCCGATATCATGGCTAGTGAACAACACAGTACAGAATTACTAGAACAAGCTGATAAAGCTCTCTATCAAGCGAAAAACAACGGGCGCAATCAAGTAAAATTGTATGTGCCAGCAAGAGCAGAACCTAATTAGGAGTCCAATGTGAACATCATTACCAGTGCTTTCCCACAGCGTAGAATGCGCCGCATGCGTAAACATGATTTCAGCCGCCGCCTGATGGCTGAAAATCAGCTGACAGTTAATGACTTAATTTATCCAATGTTCGTACTCGAAGGCACTAACCGCAGCGAGAAAGTCGCCTCCATGCCTGGAGTTGAACGTTACTCAATTGATTTACTACTGAAAGAAGCCGAAGAATTAGTCGAGCTAGGGATCCCACTTATCGCCCTTTTCCCTGTGACACCCGCAGAGAAAAAAACCTTAATGGCAGAAGAGGCATACAACCCAGACGCCCTAGTACAACGTGCCGTGCGCGAGCTTAAAAAGGCCTTCCCACAACTTGGGATTATGACAGACGTGGCACTCGACCCCTTCACTACCCACGGTCAAGACGGCATTATCGATGAAACAGGTTACATCCTGAACGACATCACCACTGAAATCTTAGTTAAACAAGCCCTATCACACGCCGAAGCGGGTGCAGATATTGTCGCCCCATCGGATATGATGGATGGCCGTATTGGCGCCATTCGCCAAGCACTAGAAGCTGCTGGCCATGTCAACACCCAAATCATGGCTTACTCTGCCAAATACTCCTCAAGCTACTACGGCCCATTCCGCGATGCCGTCGGTTCTGCCGGAAATCTTAAAGGTGGCAATAAGCACAGCTATCAAATGGATCCCGCCAATAGCGATGAAGCACTGCACGAAGTCGCACTGGATATCCAAGAAGGCGCAGACATGGTGATGGTAAAACCTGGTATGCCGTATCTCGATATCGTTCATCGCGTTAAGACAGAGTTAGCTGTACCTACCTTTGCCTACCAAGTAAGCGGTGAATATGCCATGCATATGGCTGCTATTCAAAACGGCTGGTTAGCCGAGAAAGCCATCGTCATGGAATCACTGCTGTGCTTTAAACGTGCAGGTGCCGATGGCATCCTTACCTACTTTGCCAAACGTGCAGCACAGTGGCTAAAAGAGGCAAAATAACCCTTTTTAATCCCATAATTGAAGAGCAGCACTTAGCTGCTCTTTTTTTATGTGACGGAAACACCAAAGCCCTAACCGTTTAGGCTAGGGCTTTTTTGATTTCACTTTCCTAGCGTAGGTGGATAAGCAGCTCAATAACGTCAGAGATAAGTCGGGTTTTAAAATAAAATTGGGTGAATCACAGACGCAAAAAAGCCAGCTTATTCAGCTGGCTTCGTTACATCTCAATGAGATAATTAGGCGCTTGGCGATGACCTACTCTCACATGGGGAGACCCCACACTACCATCGGCGCGATTGCGTTTCACTTCTGAGTTCGGGATGGGATCAGGTGGGACCACAATGCTATTGTCACCAAGCAAATTCGGTTTTAAACAAGACTCGAGAGCGCACTACGTGCTGCTAGATTCTAGATTCTAGATTCTAGATTCTAGATTCTAGATTCTAGATTCTAGATTCTAGATTCTAGGAACTAAAATCGGCTCTTATCTTATTTAATAATTCGGAAAGCTGTTTGTTTTCTGAGTCCACACTTCATTAAGTGTTTATATTCTGTCTAAGTTCGCTTAGCAAAACCCATCTGGGTTGTATGGTTAAGCCTCTCGAGTCATTAGTACATGTTAGCTCAACGCCTCACAACGCTTACACACCATGCCTATCAACGTCCTAGTCTCGAACGGCTCTTTAGAGGTCTTATAGACCTAGGGATGACTCATCTTGGGGCTCGCTTCCCGCTTAGATGCTTTCAGCGGTTATCGATTCCGAACGTAGCTACCGGGCAATGCCATTGGCATGACAACCCGAACACCAGCGGTTCGTTCACTCCGGTCCTCTCGTACTAGGAGCAACTCCCCTCAATCATCCAACGCCCACGGCAGATAGGGACCGAACTGTCTCACGACGTTCTGAACCCAGCTCGCGTACCACTTTAAATGGCGAACAGCCATACCCTTGGGACCGACTTCAGCCCCAGGATGTGATGAGCCGACATCGAGGTGCCAAACACCGCCGTCGATATGAACTCTTGGGCGGTATCAGCCTGTTATCCCCGGAGTACCTTTTATCCGTTGAGCGATGGCCCTTCCATTCAGAACCACCGGATCACTATGACCTACTTTCGTACCTGCTCGACGTGTCTGTCTCGCAGTTAAGCTGGCTTATGCCATTGCACTAACCGTACGATGTCCGACCGTACTTAGCCAACCTTCGTGCTCCTCCGTTACTCTTTGGGAGGAGACCGCCCCAGTCAAACTACCCACCAGGCACTGTCCCTAACCCCGATTAGGGGTCTAGGTTAGAACATCAAAACTACAAGGGTGGTATTTCAAGGACGACTCCATCAGAACTAGCGTTCCAACTTCAAAGTCTCCCACCTATCCTACACATGTAGGTTCAATGTTCAGTGCCAAGCTATAGTAAAGGTTCACGGGGTCTTTCCGTCTAGCCGCGGGTATACGGCATCTTCACCGCAATTTCAACTTCACTGAGTCTCGGCTGGAGACAGCGTGGCCATCATTACGCCATTCGTGCAGGTCGGAACTTACCCGACAAGGAATTTCGCTACCTTAGGACCGTTATAGTTACGGCCGCCGTTTACCGGGGCTTCGATCATGAGCTTCTCTTGCGATAACCCAATCAATTAACCTTCCGGCACCGGGCAGGCGTCACACCGTATACTTCCTCTTGCGAGTTTGCACAGTGCTGTGTTTTTGATAAACAGTTGCAGCCACCTGGTATCTGCGACTCCCGTCAGCTTAGAGAGCAAGTCTCATCACCAACAAGAGCGTACCTTCTCCCGAAGTTACGGTACCATTTTGCCTAGTTCCTTCAGCCGAGTTCTCTCAAGCGCCTTGGTATTCTCTACCCGACCACCTGTGTCGGTTTGGGGTACGATTCCCGCTAACCTGAAGCTTAGAAGATTTTCCTGGAAGCATGGCATCAACTACTTCAGTCCCGTAGGACCTCGTCATCAGCTCTCGGCCTTAAGATTTCCCGGATTTGCCTAAGAAATCAGCCTACCACCTTAAACGCGGACTACCAACGCCGCGCTAGCCTAGCCTTCTCCGTCTCTCCATCGCAGTTAGCGGAAGTACAGAAATATTAATCTGTTTCCCATCGATTACGCCTTTCGGCCTCACCTTAGGGGTCGACTCACCCTGCCCCGATTAACGTTGGACAGGAACCCTTGGTCTTTCGGCGAGGGGGTTTTTCACCCCCTTTATCGTTACTCATGTCAGCATTCGCACTTCTGATACCTCCAGCGTGGGTTACCCCTTCACCTTCATCGGCTTACAGAACGCTCCTCTACCGCGCAACCCTAATGGGCTGCACCCGTAGCTTCGGTGGTATGTTTAGCCCCGTTACATCTTCCGCGCAGGCCGACTCGACTAGTGAGCTATTACGCTTTCTTTAAATGATGGCTGCTTCTAAGCCAACATCCTAGCTGTCTAAGCCTTCCCACATCGTTTCCCACTTAACATACACTTTGGGACCTTAGCTGACGGTCTGGGTTGTTTCCCTTTTGACGACGGACGTTAGCACCCGCCGTCTGTCTCCCGAGTAGTACTCATTGGTATTCGGAGTTTGCAAAGGGTTGGTAAGTCGGGATGACCCCCTAGCCTTAACAGTGCTCTACCCCCAATGGTATTCGCTCGAGGCGCTACCTAAATAGCTTTCGAGGAGAACCAGATATCTCCCGGTTTGATTGGCCTTTCACCCCCAGCCACAAGTCATCCGCTAATTTTTCAACATTAGTCGGTTCGGTCCTCCAGTTGATGTTACTCAACCTTCAACCTGCCCATGGCTAGATCACCGGGTTTCGGGTCTACACCTTGCAACTCAACGCGCAGTTAACACTCGGTTTCCCTACGGCTCCGCTATTCGCTTAACCTTGCTACAAAATGTAAGTCGCTGACCCATTATACAAAAGGTACGCAGTCACGGTCTCAAGAACCGCTC